>JBEKLU010000105.1:0-35053 GCA_050010035.1 Roseiarcus sp. | reverse complement strand
CCCCTGTGGCGGAACTGGTAGACGCGCTCGACTCAAAATCGAGTTCCGCAAGGAGTGCTGGTTCGATTCCGGCCAGGGGCACCACAACATCGTTTCGTAGTATCTCATAGTCGCTCATTTTCTCCTGAAAATCAGATCGTTATCGTGATTTCCCGTCGCATAGTTGTGCATGGCGGAACGTTGCGTCGCGTCGATTTTGGGGTAGATTCCTGGGAAATGCCCCGGTTCCCCACCGGCGCGATACCCAGGTTTACCCCACCATGGCGCTCACGAATCTCGCCATCGACAACGCCAAGCCCGCGGCGAAAGCGTTCAAGCTCGCGGATGGCGGCGGCCTTTTCCTTGTCGTCCAGCCGAACGGCTCGAAGTTCTGGCGGCTGCGCTACTTCTTTCTCGGCAAGGAGCGAACCCTATCGATCGGCCCCTACCCGATCGTCTCATTGGCGGACGCCAGGCAGAAGCGCGAACAAGCAAAGCGGCAGATCATCGCCGGCACCGATCCTTCGGTGCAAAAGAAACTCGACCGGATCGCCGCCGAGGCCACGTCGCACAACACGTTCGGCGTCATCGCCAGCGAATACATCGAGCGGCTTGAGGCCAACGGCGCGGCGCAATCAACGCTGAAGAAGAACAGATGGTTCCTGGAGGAGCTGTGCCGCCCGATCTCGACCCGCACGATCACTGAAATCACCCCTGCCGAAATTCTCGATCTCTTGAAGCGGGTGGAAAAGAGCGGACGCCGAGAGACGGCTCGCCGGATGCGCGGCGTTATCGGCTCAGTCTTCCGGCTGGCGATCGTTACCCTGCGAGCGACGGTCGACCCCAGCTACGCGCTACAAGGCGCATTGCTTAAACCGAACACCAAGCCGCGGGCGGCGATCACCGACGAGCGACACTTCGGGAGCCTCTTGCGCGCGATCGACGCCTTCGACGGCTGGCCGACGCTTAAGGCGGCCCTGCAATTCTCCGCCCTGACGTTCGCGCGGCCGGGCGAGGTTCGCGGCGCAACCCGGTCAGAGATCAATTTCGAGAAAGCGGTTTGGCGCATTCCCGCCGAGCGAACGAAGATGCGCCGGCTGCACGACGTTCCCCTTTCGCGACAAGCCATCGCGATCTTGCGCGACATTTGGTCGGTTTCAGAAATGAGCACATTCATATTTCCATCGACGCGCTCGTTCCGAAAACCCCTGTCCGAAAACGCGTTCAACTCCGCCTTGCGCCGCATGGGCTTTACCCAGGACGAAATGACCGCCCACGGTTTCCGCTCGACCGCGAGCACGATCCTCAACGAGAACGGCTTCAATCCCGACGTTATCGAAGCGGCGCTCGGTCATCAGCAAGACGATTCGATAAGGCGGGCCTACAATCGCGCGAGCTACTGGCGCGAGCGCATCGCGCTCATGCAGAAATGGGCCGACATGCTCGACGAATTCCGCGCGCTGGAGCCCCGTCCTTCCGCCTAACGGCCGATCGATCCCCCGCCGCCTTCCACCGAAGTGGCATATGCGCAGGGGGAAACGGTGGGGGAAACTGTTTCCCCCCATCGAATGGCGGTAGCACACTGATTCCGCGCCAGTTCGCGTGCGCTATCGCGCCCGACCCAATAGCTTTTCTTCTGCCTATCGGACATCAGCGAGCCACTTGCTCGGTCTCAAGGACACATCGCTGCGGGAAAACCTATTGGGTCGGGCGCGCGTAAGCGCGCCACGACGAACTGGCGCGGACGGTTCCAACCGTTCCTTGTCCCTTCCCGACGATTCCCCCCAGCCCTGCGCTACAATATCCGTAGGCGGCTCTTCGCTCGCGTTCACCACGCGGGCAATGGCGGGCCTCCCCAACCGACTGAAGCTTGCACCAAGCGCGCGAACACTCGGCACGGCGCGGCGGCCCTCCCATGCTCACGAACCACGAAACGATTCTCGGCACGCTCTCGACAGGCGAGAGCGTGCCTCTGTTGCAAGCGGATCGCCGCCGGCATGTCTACGTCGTCGGCATGACCGGCACCGGCAAGACCGGACTGTTACTCAACCTCATGCACGCCGACCTCCAGGCCGGCGAGGGTCTCTGCTTTCTCGATCCCCACGGCGATGCCAGCCAGCACATTGCGAGCCTAGCCCCGGCCGAGCGCAGGGCGGACGTGATCTATCTCGACCCGTCCGACCCCACCCACACCTTCGCCTACAATCCCCTATCGGGTATTCCCGAGGCCGAGCGCGCGACGGCCGCGGCGAACATCGTCTCGGCATTCAAAAGCATTTGGTCGCAAAGCTGGGGCGCACGCCTCGAGTATATCCTCGGTCATTCGCTCCGGCTCTTGCTCGACACCCGCGATCAGACTTTGCTCGGGCTTCCCCGCCTACTGGTCGACGACGATTACCGCCATTGGCTGGTCGTGCGCTGCCAAGACCCCGTCGTGCGCGCCTTTTGGCTGACCGAGTACGCCGCCTACGATTCACGATTCCGCAACGAGGCGATTGCGCCGATCCAAAACAAGGTCGGCGCATTCCTCGCCAACCCGTTTATCCGATCAATCCTGTGTCAGAATTCTTCGACGCTCAAGATCGCGGACGTGATGAACAAGGGCAAGGTGCTCATCATCAATCTGTCGAAAGGCAATCTCGGCACGGAGCCGGCGCACCTCTTGGGTGCGCTTCTCATCACGGCGTGCTCACAGGCGGCGGAGGCGCGACGGCACATGCCGGAGCATGACCGCCGCGACTTCACCCTGTACGTCGACGAATTCCAAAACTTCGCGACCGAGAGTTTTGCGTCGATCCTCTCGGAAGCGCGCAAGTGGCGCTTGTCGCTCGTGGCGGCGAACCAAACAATTTCACAGTTACCGGAAGGTCTACAGCAATCTGTGTTCGGCAACGCAGGAACACTCGTCGTCTTTCGCGTCGGCGCACACGACGCCAAGCGTCTCGCCGGTGAACTCGGCATGAGCAGTCCGGCGACGCTGACTCAGACGAACAATCATCGAGCTTGGATCAAGCTCATGCGCGATGGCGCTCCGACCGAGCCGCGCTTGATCGACACGCTCGCTCCCCCACCGCCGGGCGCGCGCTTGGCGCAGGTCGTCGTCCTCGCGCACGCGCGCCACATGATGCCGCGCAAGCCGGTCGAGGAGCGCATCGCGGCGTCATTCCCCAAGGCTCCGACGAGGCGGCCGAGACATCGGGGGAAAAGGGATGCGGATAGAGCCTGACGTTATGCTTTGTTTCTTACGCGCTTTGTTTCAAGCCGCAGTGTTGGCATTCGACTGAGACGCTGCCACGAGAGCGTTCCCACGCCACGAAATATACGTCTTCGTCACACTCTGAACACCGAATGTGATCGAGTTCAGTAAAGCAGGCTTCGCACGCCGAGAATACTACGGCTTGAACCCCGCAGGACGGACATTCCGGAAGCCACCGGTCAGGGTACTTTTCGCGCAGAAAGGTTGCCACGAAATTTCCGTACTCTTCAAGGCGCGTATAGCGGATCGCGGCGACTACGTCGGCTTCAATGGGCGAGCTTTGCCAGACGATGTCGGAAGCGGACTCACCTTTAAGGCGCTCGATATATTTGAGAAGACCGATCATGCACATCGCCGCGATTGAGACGTCTACCTCTTCAGGAGCGGTTCGATGCATGAATCTATGTCTGATATCGCTGAGTTCGGTCAGCAGAAGAAAAAGCTTCTGCTCAGCGGGGCTCAAGCGTACCAAGTTTTGCTCGCTTTGGAGCCGTTCGAGCGTACCCGAGAGGCTCGGAAACCGGATTGCCCCCGTTCGTGAAGAGACAAAGTAAGCCGGCTCAAGCTCGAGAAGTCGGACATTGCAAACGCATTCGGCCGCATGGTGAACGCTGAGTATGATCCATTTGTCGTGATGATGCCGGTCGGAACGCTCGCGATCACGCTCCGAGAAATGGTCAAGGGCGTGCTTGATCGAATCGCGGCCATTCGTCCAGAGGCCGTCACCTATTAACGATGTGTCGATCGATGCTGACATGTCGTTCCTCGACGGTTCGCGCATCGTACGGACAGGATAATACCCTACCCGGAACCAGCTGCGACATCATCTCTCGGCGCACCCCGGTACACCGCGACAGACCCAGGCCGGCCGCGACACGTGATAAAATTTGATCGCGCGGACATGTTGTCGCACTGTGTCGCAGGTCTGCGCATAGCAGGACGCCGGCGCACGTTTACAGCTTCCGCGTTCCGCGCTCGCAATCCCACCATGGAGACATCGACCCTCAGAAAGAATCGGCCGCGCTCGCAACCGACGCCAAGCGGTAAGCGCACCGCGATCACCGACAACGACATCTTCGGAATCTTCGAACCGTTGAGCCGGCACGCCCAGCTCACCACCAAGCAGATCGTCGCCTTCGATCGCCGCTACGAGAGCAAGACGCGGAATCGTTTGACCGACCTCTACCACGAGGAGGGCGAGTGGTTGGGGCGATTGAGCGAGAGCGTCAAATTCGCCAACTCACTTTTCGTCGATGAGATGTATCGCCTCGGAAAAGACGCCGAGGACTTGCTGCAATGGCGCGGGATCATTCCGGCGGAAGATTGGGTGCGCGCGACGCGCATCGGCGGCAACAGCGCCGCGCCGTCGCGCATCCTCCGCCTCGCCCACGATCACATGGCCTCGCAGATCGCGCTCGACATCGAGATCGGCGCGCGCGCCGCACCACACGTGCGCTTCCGTAGTCACATCGAGATCATAAGCGCGTCGCCGGCCCGGACGCAGGCCTTTCCCAATCCCCTCAACGTCGCCGTGCCGCCAATCGCGGACGCCCCGCGATGGATCGAGCCGGATGCGTTCTTCGCGATCGGCGGGCGCTTCTTTGCGCTCGAAGCCGACATGGGCACCGAGAGCATCGAGGCGGTGATCAAGCCGAAGATCAGAGCGTATCGCGAGATCGTTGCGTCGGGCACGATCGACTCCCATTTCGGCATCGACAATCTCCACGTGCTTTTCGTGACCACGAACGAGAAGCGCATGCGCAATATGATGAAGGCGGTCGAGTCGATCGCGCGCAATGGGCGCAGCACGATGTTTGGCTTCGCCTGCCGGCCAGACCTCGCCGGCTTCACCCGCGCGCCGGCCCCGGACGGGCGGATGTTCCACGAGGTGTGGCGCAGGGTCGGGCACGAGGATCGCCGTCTCAACGCGATAACGAAATAGCGGGCCGATCCCGTGGCGAAGCTGCATGGGGATAACCCCATGATCGAGTCTGTCCCCCTCTTACAATTCGCTCAGGCAAAGAGAGGAGGACGTGATGTCCCATGCGATCGACTTTGGCGAATTGAAGCAGCGCGTCAGCATCGAGCGAGCCGCCGAAATGCTCGGCATCAAGCTCACGAGAAGCGGGCCGCAACTGCGAGGCCCTTGTCCCATATGCAAAGCAGGTGGCGACCGGGCGTTCGTCGTCACCCCGGCGAAGGGTCTCTATTACTGCTTCGGCGCATGCGGCAAGGGCGGCGACGCAATCACGATGGCGGCGGCCGTCCGCAATTGTTCGCTTCGCGAGGCGGCCGAGTTCTTGGCCGGCAAGGACGGTGTACATTCGGCACAGGCAAAAGGCGACGGTTCCCGCAACGATTCCCCCCAGCCCATGACAGAGAAGGGATTGAGGCCGCTCGACTACCTGCAAACCTCGTACGAAGCCGTGCAGGCGTTGGGCGTGTCGCAGGAGACGTGCGTGCACTTCGGGGCGGGCTTTGCGCCGAAGGGCATCATGCGCGGCCGGTTCGCGATCCCGATCCATGATCGCGCCGGCACGTTGCTCGCTTACTGTGGGCGCGCTGTGAACAACGAAAGCCCCTCGCTGATCTTCCCCAACGGCTTCGATCCGCGCGGCGCGATCTTCAACGCGCATCGCATCGTCGAGGGCGATTTGTTCCTTGTCCGCGATCCGCTTCACGCGCTCACGGCGCATGAGAATGGCATCGAAAACGTCGTCGCCTTTCTCACCGAGAATGTGACGGCGCTACAGCTTGAGCAACTCGCTGCGCTCATGGACGAGCGACGGAGCGAAAATCTGGAGATGTTTTGAGCCCGCGCAAGCGGGCTCGTTTTCTTGCTACCATCAGTCAACCCTGTCGTCCGCTAAGGGTGGATAGTGTTGAAAAACCCTCCGGGCCAGCGCCAGCGATTGACGTCGGCAGTGGATTACATATCAATTCAACCTCTCGGCGATCAGGCTTGCGTTTAGTTCGTTTCGGTGTCGTGACCGCTCCATCCATTCTCGCAGTTTCGCCTTGATTTCCTCGGAATCTGTGCCCTGGAGCGCCTTATGATAATTGTCCAGCGCGCGATATTGATCCTCAATCGCTGAAGCCTCGGCAGATGGGACTTTCATATCCGAACCTCGCAAGTTAAACTTTGCGATCAAATTCGATTGCGGCGCTAATGTCAATCGGAAATCAACGCTATATCAAAATTTTACGCGCTCATACTCACATGTTGGTTGAATTGAAACGTCGCTGAAAGGAGAGCTTGCCTTTGCGCCGCGTATCGGGAGGTAGGCCGCGAACAGTGGGCGCAGGAAGGACAGCGCGCTCCTTGGCAATATCGTCCACCAACCATTGTGATCCACACTATGTTCAACTTTAGAAGATCGGCGCGCTTCAGAGCAAGTGTGAAGGAATTACAAGAATCAATAGTGACAGCTTCTATGAGATTTTCGGGAGTAGTGTCTCAGGCTGTGGACGATGAGATAAACTCTGACGTTGATATGGTCTTTAAACGAGTGTTCACAGAAGTTAGTAAGAATTATCGCCCATTCTCGCACGTCGATCAGATTTACACGTCGATCGAAGGATTGTCGTTTTTTGTTCATTGCGTCAACAGAGTCTGTTATCGACCGAACGACGATACGTTAAGGCAAAAATTATTTGACCCAACGGTAATATCAATTGTAGAGTTATTCGCGACAATAATACACTCGCAATCGCAAGACGTTAATCAGGAAGAAGTACAATCCGACCTAATAGCACTGCTATCCGAGAGAGAAATGCAGTATGCTAGCCTACCATCCGTTATTGGCCGTGATGAAAATGATAAGCAATGCGTTTGGCAGGTAGCGGGATCGATAATTGCGCAATCGATTGGGGGCGTCGCCATTCCGGCTCTTGAAAGAAAGCTCGGACGGTTGGCGCGTGATTTCTTGGAGGTATTAATTCGTGTGGAATTGTTGAACGGAATCAAGGAACTTGAAATTGGCGCAAAAGTAAAACAAATTGAACAATACATCTGAATGAATGAATATCTTTGCTTTACGGCTTTACCGTGATGGGGTGGACGGCACCGCGAGCGGGCATCGACGTGCCAAGATGGCCGTTGTCGCAACCCATCTGAGGGGTAAGCAATAAAACGTGTCCGCGCGCCACCGTTTCGGTCGGCGAAGCGCACAATGCACCCTTGAACCTTATAGCCCGTGGATTTCCTGACGTGCGGATTTCTTGCCTTGTTTGCCCAATCACAACTGTTCGCTTCGGGTTGAAAGCCGTCGTGCGTTCGGCGCGATTGCACGCCTTGTCGTGTGGCTGACGGCGACTGGGGACAACGGCGCTTCTCGCATTGCGCCGATGCTACACTGACGACAATGCCCGACGAACCCCGACACGATGCGCCCGGCCCAGCGCGGCCGACCGCGACAGAGTATCCCCTTTCACTGGACGACGTTTCGCGGCTCTTCGACGAAGCCGGCCTCCCCCGCAACGTGAGAACCCTTCAGCGCTACTGCGCCGCCGGCCGGCTCGATTGCATCAAGGAAGAGACGGCGACCGGCCTCGCCTATTTCGTCGATCCCGTTTCGGTCGAACGCGCGATCAAACAGCTCGCGCAACTTCATGGCCTTACCGACGAAGTGCGACATGGCGCGACATCCGAAGAAATGCCGCACACTGTCGCTCGTGATGCAGAGCCATCGCCGACGCCCGACCCACCGCGCCCGAGCGCGGCCGACCGCGACAAGGACGCCCATATAGTTCCGGAGCGACAGAGTGCGCCTCAGGCCGACACGTCGGGCTTGGTCGCAGTGCTCGAACGAGAGAACGTCGGCTTGCGCGAGCAGAACGAATTCTTGCGTCGCCAGGTCGACGTGAAGGATACGCAGATCGACGCGCTGTTGGAGCGCGACAAGGAAACAAATTACATCGTCCGGGGATTGCAGACGATGCTCGCGCCGTTGCTCGGCAGGGGAGCGAACGCCGATCATCGCGCGGACGGCGACCAGCACGCCGGAGAAGGGCAGTAGCGGATCGATCGTCGCCGACGCAGGAATAGGGGATAAGGCGCTCTTGACGGCTCGCGAGGCCTTATAATTCGCGCATGGACTTCTCAACCGATCGGCACATCGGCGACATCCTCAAAGAGCGCAACATCATCCTCAAGGGAGCCGACGCGGCGACCCGGCAGGGCTTCACCCAAGTCCCGAATTTCATCCTCAAATCGAAGAAGCTCAGCAGCGGCGACAAGATGGCGTTCGCCATGCTGCTCTCCTACGCATGGCAGAACGACTATTGCTTTCCCGGCCAGGAGCGCTTGGCCGAAGACCTCGGCGTCACCGATCGCAGCGTGCGCACCAATCTGAAGGCCTTGGAGGAGCAAGGGCTCTTGGTCATCAAGCGCAGGGGACAGGGCAAGACCAACATCTACGAGCTGAACCTGACGGCGCGATCGTCGACCAAGAATCCAGACCGGAAGAAAACTTCCGGTCTAGAGCGGAAGAAAATGTCCGGTCTAGAGCGGGCACAAACTTCCGGTCACTCTATATAAGAAGACGCATCTAATAGATGAAAAGAAAAAGACTAAGAGAAGGAATACGATTTATAAATAACGCAGAAAATACGAAATCCAAAATGCGCCAATGAAATAGGCGACCGCTTGACAGAGCCGTTATTTCATGGTCGCACAAGATCAGTTTTGCGACATATAGTCTGAAAAAGTCAATAGTACAGCCCTTCTAGGCGGATTAATTTAGTACGTGCTATATTTCAATGACCTATGGAGTTCGCGTATGACGTAGAGGGGTTTCGTTTGTTGCAAGGCGACGCCCTGAAAATCATGCGCGAGCTGCCGCCCGAATCCTTCGACATGATATTCGCCGACCCGCCATATTTCCTATCCAACGGCGGATTCACCGTGCACGCCGGCAAGCGCGCCTCGGTGCACAAGGGCAAATGGGACAAGTCGCGCGGCGTCGCCGAGGACATGAGATTCCACCAGGCATGGGTTGAAGAGGCCTATCGCCTCTTGAAGCCTGCCGGCACCATTTGGATCTCCGGCACCTATCATTCGATCTACCAATGCGGCTACGCGCTCCAGTCGACCGGCTTTCACATCCTCAATGACATCGCCTGGTTCAAGCCGAATGCCTCGCCCAATCTTTCCTGCCGGATGTTCACCGCCTCGCACGAGACGCTGATTTGGGCGCGCAAGGACAAACTCGCGCGGCACTATTTCGACTACAAGGCGATGAAGAACGGCGAATGGCCGAGCGACATGATGAAGAAGCCCGACCTGCAAATGCGATCAGTCTGGGCGATCGGCACGCCCAAGCCGAGCGAAAAGGTTCACGGCAAGCATCCGACGCAAAAGCCCATCGAGCTACTGCGCCGCGTGATTCTCGCCTCGACCCCGCCCGGCGCTTCGATTCTCGATCCCTTCGCTGGCAGCAGCACGACGGGCATCGCGGCGACGCTCGTCGGCGATCGACAGTTCACCGGCATCGAGCGCGACAAGAAATATATCGAGCTTTCGATCAAGCGCCATCGCGACGTCGCTGGCGCGCGCGAAACGGAGTGGAGCGTCGCCATTCCCCTTGCTGCATGAAAACTGGCGGAATTGGCGGCGGCAATACGCGCACAGGTTTGAATTTCGAGAACGAGCGCGACCTTCTCACCGCGATTTCGCATGCGCCGGGCTATAGCGTCGCCGGCTCCGTCATCTACTACCGAGGCCGCGAAGTCGCCCGCAGCTACAAGAAGCACGCGCTCTACCGGATGCTCGCGGAGCGCGGCATCAACTACCGCGACCACCTTTCAAAGAAGCTGCTCCCCGACGATGCGATCTACGTGATCGTCAACAACACGATGTTCATCATCGAGCTCAAGTTCCAGAAGACCGCCGGATCGGTCGACGAGAAATTGCAGACGTGCGATTTCAAAAAGAAGCAGTACCGGAAGCTGCTCGCGCCCCTGAATTTCGAGGTGGAGTACGTCTACATCCTCAACGATTGGTTCCGGCAACCGGAATACAAGGACGTGCTCGACTACGTGATTTCGGTCGGCTGCCAGTATTATTTCCACTATCTCCCGCTGCAAAAGCTCGGGCTCCCTGTGCCGGATGAGATCGACGGTGCGCCTTTGCAGGCGGCGGCGTAGCGAACGCCTTGGGGGTAGCCCACGGGGTAGCCCTAGGGGTACTGTACCCGTAGCCCGTAGCAAGTAGTCTCGCGCGCGGATACAAGCGTGATTGCAGCCGGTTAGGAAGACCCAATCGGCGACGCTTGCGCCCTGACCTCCCCCCATTTTCATCAAGAGGGAGAGGAAAAATGCCAGCAGGCCGCGGCCGGGCCGCCGCGCGCACCCGACGGAACGACAAGCGTTTGACGAGGCTGGCCCCTAGCGAACGACCGCATCTCAATCTCAGAAAATTCCCGCCCCAAGCTCCCCCGCTTAACACTACAAGCGGACCGCCCGCCCGCGCGGTACAATTTCCATGTGGCAACGAAGGGCGACCAGAGGAGCGGGTGCGCGGCCCAAACACCCGTCGCAGTTATGGGAGACACGCGCTTTCTGACGACGCAGGAGCTGGCCGAATTTATCGACCCGATCGAGCCGGTTGGATCGCTCGACGAGACCGGAGATTTTGCCGACCGCGACCCCGAAACATTCGCGAGTCAGTTGCCCTAACAATTGCCCATACCAATTGCCCTTACATATACCCTTGCAGTAAGCGCAATTCGTAAGGGCAATCCCGTCGCGAAAAGTCGCCCGATTTCAAATACGTGCGCCTCCCTTATCCGCACGTTGCGCAGCGCGACTATTTTCTTTTCTGGGTTGTTTTTCTATCTGCGGATACCGCGAGCTGATTCTCAGTCTCGCCAGGACACCAGAGAGCCGAGGCCACGGAACGCCCCTCCGGGGTGTTCGATCCTCTTGGCTCTCTGGCGTCCTTCCGTCCTACCGGACGGACGTTAGCGATCAGAACTCGTCGCGCGCCTGCCGACGACAGACAGTTCGGCCGGCGCTGATTAATTCCGCGCCGAGGGGAACAGATCGTCGCGTCGGCCTCTGTGCCGGCCACGCTCTCGCGCGGTCACGCCTGCGCGCGCACGCTTCGCGACGGCCAGCCCGCCATCGTGCGACCGATGGAGATCGCAATGTGGAAGCCGCCCCTCCTTCTCCATGAAGGAGGCGGCTCCATCTAGTGCGGCTTGCTAGCCGCCGCGTATTCCGCGTTCCTGCGCCGGCACGCTGGCGTCTTGCGCGCGTCGTCGATGGTGAGCCGGCGCGGCGAGCCGTCAAGGGCCGCGCAGCGTCGATGCCTAGCGCCCGCGTTCCCGTGGGCTTCCTCCCTTGACCGCTCGCCTTATGCGCCAGCTCGACCACGCGACGCGCGCAAGATGCCGACGAGCGCGAGTCGATCACAGCAGTCGCCGCGGAACCGCAAATCCGCCGGGGAGCGTCGGCGGATTTGCGGTGCTATAATCCGAAAACCAAAGACCGCTGACAGACCCCGTTAGGGGTCTTTGGTTTTCATGCGCGGCGGACATCATGCGCGACATTCTCAAACACGCGAAGCTCACGCGCGACGCGTTTTTGAAGCTGCTATAATGCGCTCGTTTAGGCCGCGCAGCGTTCGTTCATGGTGATGCAAAAATGCAACTCGATTCCCTATCCGGGCATCGAACCCAGCCCCAAATGCAACTGGGCAAATCGCTGGGTCACAACTCTTTTCATAATCTAATCTATATTATTTTCCAATAATATACGGCCGACTAGTGAGTACGGCCAGGGCACCACCACTTCAAGATGCACTTGTTATTGTTAGCGTTTTTACGTTTTGTTCCAAGTTTCGCTATTCGGCTTGGGACTTTTTGTTCGACGTCTGTTTCTCCAGGCGCTCCATAGCCGGGATCGCCATCCCCTCCTGTTCGGCTTCCTCGGTGTAGCGATCAACCATCCTTGACGTTCCGTGGCCCGTGATAGCCATGATCTGCTTCGTCGTGCAGCTCGCCTCCGCCAGACGACGCGCCGCCGCCTTTCTGAGACCGTGGGTGACACAGCGATCAGGCAGGCCAGCCATCGCGATCCGGTCCGGCATCCAATTCCCGAACCCTTTGTTCGTGAACGCACGGCCAACGTTCGTCGTCAGGATCGAAACGTGCTCCTTGGGGATCGCGCTCGAGGCCGCGCGAAGCTCGCCGCGAAGCGGGATGTTGAGCTTCGCCTTCGTCTTGTTTTGCGCCACCCTTATTGTGGCGTTCCGCTCGATGCCCGACCAGACCATCTCGGAATCGTCGCCCAGTCGTTGTCCCGTATGGAGAAGAAGGGCAAAGGCCGCGCGCTCGCGCGTGCCGACCGCCCACCGCTCCTCAAATTGGGAAATTTCCGCCCCGGTCCACGTGTGGCGCTCCCCCTGCGTGAACTTCCCGATCCCGGCGGCCGGGTCCCTGTCGATCCAATTGTTCTGGATCGCGAACTTGATCAAGGACCGGATTTTCTTCAAGAGATCGTTCGCTGCTCCTGGCGCGCCTGCCCGCTTCGTCATCATTTTCTCGACATGGCGCCGTCGAAGATCGCGGACCTTGCGATGGCCGAGGTCCTCATCGCGAACGTAACGCTCGATCGCGAGCCGCGAGGCATGTCGCGTTGATTTGGCCTTCCTGGCGAAGCTCACGCTTTCCAGGTACTTTTCCAGGAGCCAATCCCACGTGCTGGGAGTGCGCGTGGAAGCCCGGACCGCTTCCTGGACGCGGGGGACCCTCCAAAGCGATTTCGTAGGCTTCCCTGAACTCCCTGGAGTTCGGATCGTCGGGCAAACGGACCACACCGCCGCTAGCTCTCCCGCGCCGCCGCGAACGCCGCCGGCGCGTTTGTCGAGCATCGCGGCTCCGCCTTCGGCATGAGCAGGAATTTTCGATCCAGCCGGCGAATTTCCTCGCCCAACCATGCGCGCAGAGCCTGAACGTTCGGATTCTTTTCCTTGGCCTTCGGGCAAACGAAATAGTATGCGCGGCGTGAGGGGAGAACCGCGTCGAACAGCGCCGCCAACCGCCCGCTCGCCAATTCGTCATAGGCGAGGATCGAGTGCGTCAGCAACACGCCCGCGCCTTCGATTGCGGCGTCCAACGCATGGTCGGGGCTGGAGAAGCGCAAGCCGCCCGCGAGGTCGCCGGCCTTGACCCCGGCGAGCTCCAGCCAGTCCGGCCAGCCGGGAAAACCGGGCCGGTTGGCGAGCTGGTCGTCGTGAATCAACGGTAGTCGCGTCAGGATGTCGGGCGCGTCGAGGCGGCCGAATTTCGCTCCCAGCTTTGGGCTGCAAACCGGCACGAGCCCCACGTCGAGCAGCTTCTCGTAAACGAGCGTCGGATCGTCGGCGACCGGCCCCGCGACGTTTCGGATTGCGACGTCGACCCCGTCCGTCGCGAAATTCGCGTAGGCCATGGTCGAAGAAATTCGAACCTCGATGTCCGGATGGGCCTCGGCGAAACGATAGAGCCTGCGCGCCAGCCATTTGGAAGTGAACCCCGGGATTACGGTAGCAGCTTACTCAACCCCTCAATGGCCCGCCTTCGCCAGCCAGCAAAACCCTCGCTGCGCGACGAGGCGGCGGAAAATTTCCTCGCGAGCCCTTGAAAGCAAACCGTCGCGCCGGAAAACGGCGCCGGTCTGTTGGTGACGCGGGCGTTGACCGCGTCCGGCGCGAAGCGCCTCATTCTGCTCCGATCGACGCAGCCAAACGAGCGCGGCCACCGGCCGCGCCTACAAGGCTCCCGGAATTCTGCCCCCGGCGCCTGCGGCGAGAAGCAACAGTCAGACCCTCCCCTCAGCTCCGCCGCTTCGCCACGAAGACCGCCGCCTCGCGTAGCGCGTCGCCCGCGGCCCCCAGCCCCGACGCGTCGATCGCCGCCGCCGCCTCGTCCACCAGCTTGTCGCGCTTCGCCCGCGCGCCCTCCAGCCCCAGCGCGGAAACGAAGGTCGCCTTGTTGCGCGCGGCGTCCTTGCCGGCGCGTTTGCCGAGCGTCGCCGCGTCGCCCTCGGCGTCGAGCAGGTCGTCGGCGACCTGGAAGGCGACGCCGAGCGCGCGGCCGTAGCGGTCGAGCGCGGCGCGGGCGCCCGCCGGGGCGCCGGCGAGGATCGCGCCCGCTTCGACGCTGAAGCGAAGCAGCGCGCCCGTCTTCATCGCCTGCAGTTCGGAAATCGCCGCCAGGCCCAGCGGCGCGCTCGCGCTTTCGGCGGCGATGTCGAGCATCTGGCCGCCGACCATGCCGGCATGGCCGCCGGCGCGCGCCAGGCCGGCGCAGAGCGCGGCGCGGATTTCGGCGTCCGGCGCAGTCGCGGGGTCCGCCAACACTTCGAAGCTGAGCGTCAGCAGCGCGTCGCCGGCGAAAATGGCGGTCGCCTCGTCGAAGGCGCGGTGGACGGTCGGACGGCCGCGGCGAAGATCGTCGTCGTCCATCGCGGGAAGGTCGTCGTGGATGAGCGAATAGCCGTGCAGGAACTCGATCGCGGCGCCGACGCGGCGTGGGCTAACGCCCGTGACGCCGAAGGCGCGCGCGGTCTCGACGACAAGGAACGGGCGCAGGCGCTTGCCGCCGCCGAGCACGCCGTAGCGCATCGCCTCGAGAAGGCGCGCCGGGGTCGCCGGCTCGCCCTCCGCGGCGGCGGGGCTGAGCAGCGCGTCGAGTTCGGCTTCGATCTCGGCGCCGACGCGCGCCAGCCGGTCGGCGAAAGCCTTTATGTCCATGGGCCTCGAGCGAGCCGCGTTCAGCGGGGGTAGTCGGCGGGATTGAAGATGCGTTTGGTCGAGCAGAATTCGCAGGTGACGCCGATCATGCCGTCGTCGCCGATCATCGCGCCGCGTTCCTCGGGCGAAAAGCTCTGCAACATCGCGTCGATGCGCTCGGCCGAGCAGCGGCACGCCTCGCTTAAGGGCGTCGGCTCGAAGACGCGCACGCCGCGCTCGTTGAACAGGCGGAACAGCAGGCGCTCGCTCGACAGGGTGGGGTCGATGAGCTCGTGGTCCTCGGTGGTCGCGGCGCGCGCCTTGGCTTCGACCCATTCGTCGTCGTCGTCGGGCGGCGTCTCGGGGGCCGCGCCCTCGGGCGCGTCGCCGGGATCGAAATCGACGTGCCGGCGCCGTGCCGGCGAATCCGGCAGGAACTGCGCCAGCAGGCCGCCCGCCCGCCATTCGACGCCGCGCGCGGTGACGCTCTGGCCGACGGCGAGGCGGACAAGGGTCGGGATCTGCTCGGAGCGCTCGAAATAGGCGTGCGCGGCGTGTTCGAGACCCTGGCCCTCCAGCGCGATGACGCCCTGATAGCGCGACATCTCGCCGCCGGGATCGATGGTGAAGGCGAGGTGCCCTTCGCCGAGCAGATCGCCTTCGCCGCCCGACTCGATGTGTCTGGCCAGAGCCGCCTCGTCGAAGCGCGCCAAGGCGCGCAAATTCGACGGCGCGTCGAAATCGACCACCAGCATGTGCAGCGGACCCGAAGTCTTGGTCTGCAACTGGAAGCGGCCTTCCATTTTGAGCGTCGAGCCGAGCAGCACCGCGAGCGCCGCCGCCTCGCCGACGACGCGGCCGACCGCGTCTGGATAGGCGTGGCGCTTGAGGATGGCGTCGATCGCCGCCCCGAGCCGCACCAGCCGGCCGCGCGTGCTCAAGCCCTCGACGGCGCGAGCACGCCCTTTTGCGCGTGAAGCCGGTTCTCGGCTTCGTCGAACACCACCGACTGCGGCCCGTCGATCACTTCGTCGGTGACCTCCTCGCCGCGATGGGCGGGCAGGCAATGCATGAAGATCGCGTCCTCCGCAGCGCGGCTCATCAGCGCCTTGTTGACCTGGTAGGGCGCGAGCAGGTTGTGGCGGCGCCCCTCGTCCTCGTCGCCCATCGACACCCAGCAGTCCGAGATCACCGCCGCGGCGCCGACGACGGCGACCTCGGGGTCCTCGCGCAGGATCACCTTCGCGCCGCCGGCGCGCGCCGCCTCGATGCGCTGCGGCGGCGGCTGCAATTCCTTGGGGCAGGCGATGTCGAGCGCGAAGCCGAATTGCTGCGACGCGTCGATCCACGACGACAGGACGTTGTTGTAGTCGCCGCTCCAGGCGATCTTCTTGCCGCGGATCGGCCCGCGATGCTCCTCGAAGGTGAGGATGTCCGCCATCACCTGGCAGGGGTGAGACGTCTTGGTCAGCCCGTTGATCACCGGCACGCTGGCGTAGCGCGCCAGCTCCTCCATGTCGGCGTGACTGAGGATGCGGATCATGATCGCGTCGACGTAGCGCGACAGGACGCGCGCGGTGTCGGCGAGGGTCTCGCCGCGGCCGAGCTGCATCTCGTCGCCGGTCAGCATCATCGTTTCGCCGCCGAGCTCGCGCATCGCCAGATCGAAGGAGACGCGAGTGCGCGTCGACGGCGCGTCGAAGATCATCGCCAGCGTCTTGCCCGCCAGCGGCCGCGAGGCGGCGCGCTCGCCCTTGACGCGCGCGCTCTTCATCGCCTTGGAGGCGTCGAGAATGGCGCGCAGCTCCGCGGCCGGCGGGTCCAGGAGATCGAGGAAATGGCGCACCGGCCCGTCAGGCGATGTCATGCCGCGGCGCCTTTCTTCGACGTCACGAGGGCGCCCTCGAGATCGACGCAGGCCGCGTCCAACCGCCGCACGCCCTCGGCCAGCTCCTCCTCGCTCACCACGAGCGGCGGCAGGATGCGAACGACGTTGTCGCCGGCCGGAATCGTCAGCAGCTTGTGGGCGCGCGCCGCGGCGGCGAAATCCTGCGGCGGGACCTTGAGCCTGAGGCCGAGCATCAGGCCCTCGCCGCGAACCTCCGCGACGACGTCGGGATGCTGGTCCTTGAGCTCGGCCAGGCGCTGGCGCGCCAAGAGGCCGAGACGCGCGACTCGCTCGACGAACCCCGGCGCCAGGACGACGTCGAGCACCGCGTTGCCCACCGCCATCGCCAGCGGGTTGCCGCCGAAAGTGGTGCCGTGCGCGCCCACCGTCATCCCCTTGGCCGCGTCGGCGGTCGCCAGGCACGCGCCCATCGGGAAGCCGCCGCCGATGCCCTTGGCGATGGTCATGATGTCGGGGACGGCGCCGGAATGCTCGTAGGCGAAGAGGCGGCCGGTGCGGGCGACGCCGGTCTGGATCTCGTCGTAGATCAGCAGCAGATCGTATTCGTCGCACAGCGCGCGCAAGCCGCGCAGGAATTCGGGAGCGATCACGCGCACGCCGCCTTCGCCCTGGATCGGCTCGATCATCAGCGCGCCGACGCCCGGGCCGATCGCCGCCTCCACGGCGGCGAGGTCGCCCGCCGGGATCTGGTCGAAGCCGTCCACCTTCGGCCCGAAGCCCTCGATGTACTTGGCCTGCCCGCCGGCGGCGATCATCGCCAGCGTGCGCCCGTGGAAGGCGCCTTCGAAGGTCAGGATGCGGTATTTCTCGGGATGGCCGCCGGCCGACTGGCGCTTGCGCGCCATCTTGACCGCCGCCTCGTTGGCCTCGACGCCCGAATTGGTGAAGAAGACCAAGTCGGCGAAGGTCACGTCGGCCAGCCGCCGCGCCAGACGCTCGCCGTCGGGCATCTGGAAGAGGTTGGAGGTGTGCCACAGCTTGCCGGCCTGGGTCGTCAGCGCCTCGACCAGGTGGGGATGGGAATAGCCGAGCGAGGCCACGGCGATGCCGGCGCCGAAATCGAGGTAGCGCTCGCCGGTCGTCGCCGTCAGCCAGCAGCCGTCGCCGCGCTCGAAGGCGACATCGGCTCTCGCGTAGACCGGCACGATTGCAGACGACATGGGCTTGCTCCCTCGAAGGCTCCCGGCGCGACGCCAGCGACGCGGCGCACAAATAAAAACGCCGCCCCGCTGGGACGGCCTCTGATAGACCCGATCATAGGGGAAACCCGCCGATCCGGTCAATTCGCGCGTGACCAAACAAAAAAATCCGCGCGCGGGCGAGCCCCGGCGAAATCGCGCTAAAATGTTGATGCGACTCGACCAATCGCGCATCGCGCCGTGGAACGCCGGCGCGAGCGCGGCTTTGAGCTGGGGAAAAGCCGGTCCTCGGACCCACTCCGACTCTTGCGCGCGATTCAACGACTAGTGTAGCTTGTGAACCGCGCACCACGACATGTCGTGGCGGGCCCTTCATGAGAGCGTTTCGGTGCGTGACGCTTGCCAGCGCGGCTGGCCAGGCGCGGGAGCCGGATTCGGCCCGGAATGTTTTCGATCGGCGGACGCGGGATCCTTTCGCCGGGCTCTGCGGAGGCCAAGAAGCGAGGCCAAAAATGTCTTGGACGGACGAAAGAGTGGAGCTCTTGCGCCAGCTGTGGCTGGACGGAAGAAGCGCGAGCCAGATTTCGGCGCAACTCGGCCACGGCCTGACCCGCAACGCCGTGATCGGCAAGGTTCATCGGCTCGGCCTCGCCGGACGGGCCAAATCTCCCTCGTCCGCGGCTTCGCCGCCGCGCCCGGCCCCGGCGCAGCGCGTCGCGCCGCGCTCCGGTTCAGGGGGCGGCGCGCGCGCCGCGGTTCGCGGCGCCACCGCGCTCGCCCTCAACGCCGAGCCGGCGCTCGACACGCGGCCGGTGTTTCGCGAGGACGTCGTCGTGCCGATGTCGCTGCGGGTGACGATCGTCGAACTCAGGGAAGCGATGTGCCGTTGGCCGCTGGGCGATCCGGCTTCGTCGGAATTCCGCTATTGCGGCTCGCCGGCGCCGGACGCCGGCCCCTATTGCGCGCATCACGGCAAGCTCGCCTACCAGCCGGCCCAGGATCGCCGGCGCGAGCGCGAGCGCGAAAGGCGCGCCCTCGTCCGCTGAACCGCGCGCGAGCCCGAGCCGCCTACGGTTTGCCGAAGGTCTCGTCGAACGAATAGCCCGTTCCGCGCACGGTGCGGATCGGGTCGCGCTCCCGGCCGCGCGACAGCGCCTTGCGCAGGCGCCCGACGTGGACGTCCACCGTGCGCTCGTCGATTTCGACCGATTGACCCCAAACGCCGTCGAGAAGCTGCGCGCGAGAGAAGACCCGGCCCGGCTTTTCCAGGAGGTATTCGAGCAGGCGGAACTCGGTCGGCCCGAGGTGGACGTCGCGCGCGGCGCGCCGCACGCGCCGCGTCTCGCGGTCGAGGTCGAGATCGCCGGCGGTGAGCTTCTCGGCGATCCGCTCGGGCCGGCTGCGCCTCAGAAGCGCCCGCACGCGCGCCATCAGCTCCGGCACCGAGAACGGCTTGACGACGTAATCGTCGGCCCCGACGGAGAGGCCGCGAACCCGCTCCACTTCCTCGCCGCGCGCCGTCAGCATGATGACCGGCAGGGTCTTCGTCGCCTCGCGGGCGCGAACCCGGCGACAGATCTCCAGGCCCGAGACGCCCGGCAGCATCCAGTCGAGGATCACGAGATCGGGCGGGGATTCGACCAGGCGCAACTCCGCCTCGTCGCCGCGCTCGACGCTTTCGGCGATGTAGCCCTCGGCTTCGAGATTGTAGTTGAGCAACAGCGCCAGGTCCGCCTCGTCCTCGACGACGAGGATGCGCGGCGCCGTGGCGGCGCTGGGACGGATCGGCTCTCTGCGCGCTTCGTTCATGGCGTTCCAGCCCCCGTCGCGTCGGTGTCGTAGTCGTGGCGGCCCTTCGGTCGATCCGCCGGCAGCGACTCCCCGGTGACGAGGTAGAACACCGTCTCGGCGATATTGGTGGCGTGATCGCCGATGCGCTCGATGTTCTTCGAGCAGAACAGCAGGTGGGCGCAGAACGAGATGTTGCGCGGGTCTTCCATCATGTGGGTCAGAAGGTCGCGAAACACCGAATCCTCGAGCGCGTCGAGTTCGGCGTCGCGCTCCCAGACCGCCCGCGCGCGTTCGACGTCGCGCTGGGCGTAGGCGTCGAGCACGTCCTTCATCAGCTCCGTCGCCACTTCGTTCATGTGCTTGAGGCCGATGATCGCGCGCGGCACGCGCGCCTCGAGGCCGATCTTCAGCGAACGCTTGGCGATGTTCTTGGCGAGGTCGCCGACCCGCTCGAGATCGCCGGCGACGCGGATCGCGCCGATGATCTCGCGCAGGTCGACCGCCATCGGCTGTCGGCGCGCGATGGTCAGGATCGCCTGCTCCTCGATCTCGCGCTGCAGCGAGTCGAGGCGGGGATCGGTCGCCACGACGTTATGAGCGAGCGTCATGTCGGCCTGGCTCAACGCGTCCATCGCGTCGACCACCATTTTCTCGGCGATGCCGCCCATCTCGGCGATGCGCCGCTCGAGCGTATCGAGTTCCTTGTCGTAGGCTCTGACGGTGTGATCGACCACGGCTCTCAACTCCCTCAGCCGAAACGGCCGGTGATGTAATCCTGAGTGCGCTTGTCGCGCGGCGAAGTGAAGACCTTGCTCGTCTCGTCGAATTCGACCATTTCGCCGAGGTACATGAACGCGGTGAACTGCGACACGCGCGCCGCCTGCTGCATGGAGTGCGTGACGATGGAGATGGTGTAGTCACCCGACAATTCGTCGATCAGCTCCTCGACCTTGGCGGTCGAAATCGGATCGAGCGCCGAACACGGCTCGTCGAGAAGGATCACCTCCGGGCTGATCGCGACCGTCCGGGCGATGCACAGGCGCTGCTGCTGACCGCCGGAAAGGCTGAGGCCGTTCGCCTTGAGCTTGTCCCTCACCTCGTTCCATAGCGCCGAACGGCGCAGAGCGGACTCGACGCGCCCGTCGAGCTCGGACTTGGGCAGCTTCTCGTAGAGCCGGATGCCGAAGGCGATATTGTCGTAAATCGACATCGGGAACGGCGTCGGCTTCTGGAACACCATGCCGACGCGCGCGCGCAACAGATTGACGTCGAGGTCCGGCGCGAGAATGTTCTCGCCGTCGAGCATCACCTCCCCCTCCGCGCGCTGGCCCGGGTAGAGGTCGTACATGCGGTTGAGGACGCGCAGCAGCGTCGACTTTCCGCAGCCCGAAGGGCCGATGAAGGCGGTCACCTTGTGCTCGAACAGCGGCAGGGTGATGTTTTTGAGCGCGATAGACTGGCCATAATAGAATTGCAACCCGCGCACCGATATTTTTTCGGCCCCATTGCGCACGGCGTTGGCTGTCGAATTCATTTGATGTTTCCCCTTGCGGCGAGGGCGCGCGCGACGATGCTCAGAGCCAGGATGGCCATCGTGATGATCAAGGCGCCGGTCCAGGCGAGCTGCTGCCATTCCTTGTACGGGCTGAGCGCGAACTGGAAGATCACCGCAGGCAGGCTCGACATCGGCGCGTTGAGGTTCAAGCTCCAGAACTGATTGTTCAACGAAGTGAACAGCAACGGCGCGGTTTCGCCGCTGACCCGCGCGATCGCCAGCAGGACGCCGGTCAGCAGGCCGGCTCTCGCCGCGCGATAGCCGATGCGCTGAATCACTAGGGAGCGCGGCATGCCCAACGCCGACCCGGCTTCGCGCAAACTGTTGGGGACGAGGTTCAGCATGTCTTCGGTGGTGCGGACCACGACCGGAACGACCAGGACGGCCAGGGCCACGCAGCCGGCTAGCCCTGAGAAATGGCCCATCGGCGCCACCACGATCTGATAGATGAAAAGTCCGATGACGATCGACGGCGCGCTGAGCAGGATGTCGTTGATGAAGCGAACGACGAAAGCGAGTTTGGAATAGCGCCCGTATTCGGCCAGATAGGTGCCGGCCAGCATGCCCAGCGGCGCGCCGACCGCGACGCCGATCACCGTCATGATCAGGCTGCCGGCGATGGCGTTCAACAGACCGCCGGCGCTCCCCGGGGGCGGCGTCATCTGCATGAAGACGGCGGGCGACAGCCCGGCCAACCCCTGCCAGAAGAGCACGACGAGGATCAGGGCCAGCCAAGTCAGGCCGAAGACGGCGGCGGCGACGCTGAGCGCCATCCACATCGAATTTCGCCGGCGTCGCGCGGGATAAAAGGACATCGCGCTATCTCCCCGCCTTGATGTCGAGCCGCATCAGCATGAGCCGGGCGATCGCAAGGACGATGAAAGTGATCATGAACAGGATCAGGCCGAGGGCGATCAGCGACGAGGTGTAGAGGTCGCCCACCGCCTCGGTGAACTCGTTGGCGATGGTCGCAGAAATCGTCGTTCCCGGCGCGAGCAGCGAGGCGGAGATCTTGTGGGCGTTGCCGATCACGAAGGTCACCGCCATCGTTTCGCCGAGCGCGCGCCCGAGCCCGAGCATGACGCCGCCGATGACGCCGACGCGCGTGTAGGGGATCACGACATTGCGGACGACCTCCCATGTCGTGCAGCCGATGCCGTAAGCCGATTCCTTCAACATCGGCGGAACGGTCTCGAACACGTCGCGCGAAATCGACGTCACGAACGGCAGGACCATGATCGCCAGGATGAGCGAAGCGGTCAGCATGCCGATGCCGTAGGGCGGACCGGCGAAGAGCGTCGACAGCACCGGGACGTTTCCGAACAGCGCGATCAGCGCCGGCTGCACGTACACCTGGAGAAACGGGGCGAGGACGAACAGGCCCCAAATGCCATAGATGATGCTGGGGATTCCCGCCAGCAGCTCGATGGCGATGCCGATCGGCCGGCGCAATGTCGGCGGACACAGCTCGGTGAGAAAGATGGCGATGCCGATGCCGACCGGCACGGCGATCGCCATGGCGATGATCGAGGTGACCAACGTTCCGAAAATCGCGGCGCCCGCGCCGAATTTCTCCGTGACCGGGTTCCACACCTCGGTGGTGAAGAAGCCGAAGCCGAAGGCCTGAAAAGCGGGGATCGACCCCTCGATCAACGAGACGATCGCCCCGCCGAGGATCAGCAGCACGACCAGCGCGGCGCCTTGAGTCAATCGACGGAAGAAATTGTCGCCCGCGGCGAACCGGCGAATGGCCTTGCCGCGGGTGTCAACCCTTGTGCCTGCCGCATCGGCCTGCGGCATTACGATATCAGCCATTCATACTCTCTCCGAACGAGCTCCGGCGGCGCGGCCGAAGCGGGGCGCCAAACGTGGAGTCGAGGCGTCCGAGAACGCCCCGACTTCCCTCGGCGTCGCATCAGTTGGCGGCGTACACCGGCTTGCCGTCGGGCCGCACGATCTGCGAGGCCCAGGTCTTCTCGATCTGCGCGACGACCGCCGCAGGCAGCGGCACGTAGTCGAGCGCTTCGGCCGCCTTGGAGCCGTTGGCGTAGGCCCAGGCGAAGAACTTGAGGGCGTCGGCCGCCGCGTCGGTATTGTCGGGATGCTCATACATCAGGATGAACGTCGCTCCGGCGATCGGCCAGGTGTCCGCGCCCGGCTGGTTGGTCAAGATGACGTAATAATGGTCGGACTTCGCCCAGTCGGCGTTCGCCGCAGCCGCCTGGAACGCCGCGGCGTTCGGCGCGACCTTCTTGCCGTCGAGGTTGATCATGTCGACCGACGCCATCTTGTTCTGCAGGGCGTAGGCGTATTCGACGTAGCCGATGGCGCCCTTCGTCTGGCCCACGTTGTTGGCGACGCCTTCGTTGCCCTTGGAGCCGATGCCGACCGGCCATTCGACGGCGGTGCTGGCGCCGACTTTGGACTGCCATTCCGGGCTGACCTTGGACAGGTAGTTGGTGAAGATGAAGGTCGTGCCCGAACCGTCCGAGCGATGCACGACGACGATCGCCTGCGAAGGCAGCTTGACGCTCGGGTTGAGCTTGGCGATCGCCGGATCGTCCCACTTGGTGATCTTGCCGAGGAAAATGTCGGCCAGCGTCGGCCCGTCGAGGACGAGATCGTCCGCCTTGACGCCGTCGAGGTTGACGACCGGCACGTCGCCGCCGACGACCGTCGGGAATTGAACCAAGCCGGAGGCCGTCACGTCCTTGGGCTCGAGCGGCATGTCCGAGGCGCCGAAAGTGACCGTCTTGGCCTTGATCTGCTTGATGCCGCCGCCCGAGCCGATCGACTGGTAGTTGAGGCCGTTGCCCGTGTCTTTCTTATAGGTGTCGGCCCATTTGGCGTAGATCGGATAGGGGAACGTCGCGCCAGCGCCGGATATGTCGCCTGCCTGGGCGTAACTCACGCCCGCGGCGACGATCGCCGCGCTCATCAAGGATCGAATCAACATTGACGCCTCTCGATTTGTTGTTGGAGCTCGCATCCGACGCTCGCCCATCGGCGCGCCGCACCGAGGCAGGAACCTATAGGCGTCCCCGGCCATGTTTATATGACGTTTGCGCGACTGCAACATGACAATACAATGCTTTGATATAAGGGATGTTTCAGCCTATCGATGATGCAACGGGACGATCGCGGTGAACGTCGAGCCCCGCTCGAGGCGGCTGACGATGGTCAGTCGCCCGCGGTGCCGGGCCAGGATGTGCTTGACGATCGCCAGCCCGAGGCCGGTGCCGTTCTTGGCGCGGCTCTGCCCGGCGTCGACGCGATAGAACCGCTCGGTAAGCCGCGGCAAATGCTCGGCGGCGATGCCTCGCCCGAAATCGCGCACGATGAGCGAGCCTTCGGCGGACGTTCGGCTGACCGTGACCTCGACGCGGTCGCCTCCCGATCCGTCCTGCCGCGCGCCGTACTTGATCGCGTTCTCGATCAGGTTCTCGGCGACGCGCAAGAGTTCGTCGCGATCGCCGGTGACGACGACCGGCCGGTCGGCGTAGAGTTTGATTTCGACGCCCATTTCCCTGGCCAGCGGCGCGAGCGTGTCCGCCACGTGGCGCGCCGCCTGCGTCAGATCGACCGCCGCCTCGGGGCGGACGTGCTGCTTTTGTTCGATGCGCGAAAGGGAGAGCAGATCGTCGATGAGGCGCGCCATGCGGCGCCCCTGCTCGCGCATGATGGCGAGAAACTTATCGCGCGCCCGCGGGTCGTCGTGCGCCGAACCTTGCAGCGTCTCGACGAAACCGAGCATCGAGGCCAGCGGCGTGCGCAGTTCGTGGCTGGCGTTGGCGATGAAGTCGGCGCGCATGCGCTCGACGCGCCGCGACTCGGTGAGATCGCGCAGCGTCAGCAGGATCGCGACGACTTCGCCCGACTCGGCGGCCAGCGGCGCGACGCTCACCTCGAACAACCGCTCGATCGGCACGCGCTCGCTCCACAGCACCGTTTCCGCCTCGCCGCTCGCCCCGACCCGCCGCAACGCGTCGATGACGTCGGGCGTGCGCAGGGCGAGGACGAAGGGCTCGCCGAGCTTGATCGCGGGCAGCAAGGCGAAGGCCGGCTTGTTGACGGCGACCGAGCGTCCGTCGGCGTCGACGATCACCGCCGGTTCGGGCATCGCGCCGACGAGGCTGGCGGCGAACGGCGATCGAAGATGTTCGGCGAAAGCGCGCTTGCTGGTTTCCTTCGAATTCATGGCCCCCCGATCCGACGCGTTCAACCCGGTCCGACGCGCCCGCACGGCACGCCTATTCTACTCCTCGTCCTCCGGACCCGACGCCGCCATCGCCTCGCGCAGCGAGCGCCAACGCCGCACGCCCTCGTAGGCGCCGAGCAGCGCCATCGCGAGGATGAACGGCACGAGATAATATATGCCGCGAAACAGCAGCAGCGAGGCCAGCAACTGATCGCTCGGGGCGGCGACGGCGTCGAGCATGGTCGCCTCGAAGACGCCGAGGCCGCCGGGGGCGTGGCTGGCGATGCCGAGCATCGCGGCGAAAGAATAGAGCGCGCTGAAGGTCAGGAAGCCGAGACCGTGCCCTCTGGGAAGAAGCACATAGAGAGCGCCGGCGGCGGAGCAGACGTCGGTGACGCCGAGCGCCATCTGCGCGAGCGTGATGGCGGGACCCGGCAGGGAGAAATTCAGGAAGATCGGCTTGCCCCGTTGTCGCATGCGCTGCACCCAGGCCAGGTAGGCCAGAAGAGCGCCGATCACCGTCAGCCCGATCAATTGGTTCGCCAGGACGTTGAAATGATTGATCCCGCTGATCGCCTCGGCGTCGCCGAGGAGGCCGACGCCGACGATCAGGCCCATGCCGAGCCAGAACGTGACGCCGGCTACGACGGTGAGGCTCGCCACCTTGCCGGCCGACAGGCCCGCCGGCCCGTAGATCCAGAAACGCACCGCGCCGCCGGTGACCAGGGGAAAGCCGAGCGTGAACGAAACCGAATAGCTGGCGAAGGACGCGAGCGCGGTCAGCCGATACGGCACGTGAGCCTTGAGATGCCTGAGCGCCAAGGCGTCGTAGCCGGTCAGGGCGAGATAGCTCAACGCGGCGAACCCGAAAGCCATGGCGATCTGGTCGCCGCCGGTCGCGGCGAAGGCGGCTTCGAACTTCTTGGGATCGATGCGCACGAGCGTGCGAACGAAAATGATCGCCGAAACCGAAATGATCAGCAGGCTGAACGCCAATCCGAGCCGCCGCAGCAGCCGCCGGCGGGCGCGGATCGCCACGGCCCAGCGGGCGAGACGATCGGCCGAATCGGCCGACCGGCGATCCCTGGCCTCCTCGTCGCGGGGCGGGCGTTCCTGACTCTGTTGCGCCATGCGCGGCCCGCTCTCCTCGCGTCGAGAGCGCCTATAAGCCTCGCCGGCGCGGCGGGCAAGCGCGCCTAGGCGACGGCCACGCGCTGCTTGGTCCGCCAGGAATGGTAGGCGGCGTCGGCCAGAAGATTGGCCTTGAGGCCGTCCTCGCCGTCCGGGCTCGGCTTGCCGCCCGATTGAACCGCGCCGACGAAGGCGTCGAGCTCGCTGCGGTAGGCGCTCGCGTAGCGCTCGAGGAAGAAGTTGAGGATCTTGTCGCCGACGAAGCCCTGCGCGCCGGCGAATTCGACCGTCGTCTCGCGAAGGTTGTCGGCGCGGATCATGCCCTTGGAGCCGTGCGCCTCGACGCGCTGATCGTAGCCGTAGGAGGCGCGGCGCGAATTGGAAATCTGTGCGACCTTGCCCGATTTCGTCTCCATGACCACGACGGCGGTGTCGACGTCGCCGGCCTCGCCGATGGCTTTGTCGACGAGCGCGGACCCCATCGCGCTGACCGCGATCGGCTCCTCCCCCAAGAGGAAGCGCGCCATGTCGAAATCGTGGATCATCATGTCGCGGAACAGGCCGCCCGAACGGGCGATGTAGGAGATCGGCGGCGGGGCGGGGTCGCGCGAGGCGATCGAGACGATTTCGACGTCGCCGATCATGCCGCCCGCGATGCGCGCCCGGAGCGCGGCGAAATTGGGATCGAAGCGGCGGTTGAAGCCGACCATCAGCGTCGCGCCGGTCGCCTTGACGACCTCGAGGCAGCGACGGATTCGCGCGGCGTCGAGGTCGATCGGCTTTTCGCAAAAAATCGCCTTGCCGGCGCGCGCCGCCCTCTCGATCAGATCGGCGTGCATGTCGGTCGGCGCGCAGATCGCCACGGCGTCGATCTCGGCCGAGCCCATGATCGCCTCGATCGAGGCGACCGCTCCGCCCGTCGTTCGCGCCAGCGCCTCGGCGGCCGCCGCATCGGCGTCGGCGACGAACCGGACCTCGCAGTCGGCGCGCGCGGCGACGTTGCCCGCGTGAATCTTGCCGATGCGCCCCGCGCCGATGATCCCGAACCTCATGCGCTCCTCCCGGATGCGATCGGCGAGCCGCCTGCCCCTCGACCCGCTCGCCGAAAAAAGAATACACGTTCCATATTGACTTGTGAATAGAATTTTTGTTTCATATGACAGGCGCGCCGAAGAGCCGCGGAACCGGCGCCGGCGCGGCGCGGAAATCCGATGGGATGGCCCGCGAATCGGAGGAAACCTCATGGCGAACCACCCCGCCGCCTCGCGCGAGGACGCCCGCGGGCCGGCAGCCCGCCTCGGCGGAATCGCGAAAGACGGCGCGAGCCTCGCGCCCGACGCCCTTTTCCGGAGTTGACCCGTTTGGCCGATCCGACCCTCGACGTCATCGCCATCGGCCGCTCGTCGGTCGACCTCTACGGCGCGCAGGTCGGCGGGCGCCTGGAGGACATGGCGAGCTTTTCCAAGGCGGTCGGCGGCTGCCCGACCAACATCGCGATCGGAACCGCGCGCCTGGGGCTGAAGAGCGGCCTGATCACCCGGGTCGGCGACGAGCACATGGGCCGCTTCATCCGCGAGCAATGCGCCCGCGAGGGCGTCGACGTGACCGGCGTCCACACCGATCCCGCGCGCCTGACCTCGCTCGTCGTTCTCGGCATTCGCGACGACAAGACCTTTCCGCTGATCTTCTATCGCGACAACTGCGCCGACGGCGCGCTCGACGAGGGCGACATCTCGGAGGCTTACGTCGCCAGCGCCAAGGCGATCGTCGTCACCGGAACGCATTTCGCCCGCGCCAACGCCGCCGCCGCGCAGAACCTCGCGGTTCGCTTCGCCAAGAAGCATCGCCGCAGGATCGCCTTCGACATCGATTACCGCCCCAACCTCTGGGGCCTGGCCGGCCACGGCGCAGGCGAGGAGCGCTACGTCAAGTCGGACGCGGTGACCGCGCATTTGCAAAAGATCCTGCCCGCTTGCGATCTCGTGGTCGGCACCGAAGAGGAAATCATGATCGCCGGCGGCGCCGATGAGCCGCTCGCCGCGCTTCATACGGTGCGCGCGCTGACCGCGGCGACGATCGTGCTCAAGCGCGGGCCGATGGGCTGCGTCGTCTTCCCCGGCGCGATTCCCCACTCGATCGAGGACGGCGTCAAGGGGCCGGGCTTCCCCGTCGAAGTCTATAACGTGCTCGGCGCCGGCGACGCCTTCATGTCGGGATTCCTCAGGGGATGGCTGCGCGACGAGCCGCTGGAGACCTGCTGCGCCTTCGCCAACGCCGGCGGCGCCTTCGCCGTTTCGCGCCTGCTGTGTTCGGCCGAATACCCGACCTGGCCGGAGCTGCAGCGTTTCCTGAAGCAGGGCTCGCCGGAGCGCGCGCTCAGGCGCGACGAGGCGCTCAACCACATTCATTGGGTGACGACGAGGCGCCCGCAACCCCCTAGCCTGATGGCGCTGGCGATCGACCATCGCATGCAGCTCGAAAAGATCGCCGACGAAGCGGGGAGCCCACGCGAACGCATCAGCCGGTTCAAGCGTCTCGCCGTCGACGCCGCGGCCGAAGTCGCCGCGGGACGTCCCGGCTTCGGCATGCTGCTCGACGGCAAATACGGCCGCGAGGCGCTGTTTCGCGCCGCCGACCATGACTTCTGGATCGGCCGTCCGGTCGAGGAGCCGGGGTCGCGGCCGCTCGATTTCGAATTCGGCGGTTCTCTCGGCGCCAAGCTGATCGAATGGCCGATCGGGCACACCGTCAAGTGCCTGTGCTTCTATCATCCCGACGACGCGCCCGAGATGAAGGCGCGCCAGGAGCGCGAACTGCTGCGCCTCACCGACGCCGCCCGAACCATCGGCCGCGAGCTGCTGATCGAAATCATCGCCAGCAAGAACGGCGAGGTCGCCGACGACACGGTTTCGCGCGTGCTCGACCGGCTCTACGCCATCGGCGTCAAGCCGGACTGGTGGAAGCTCGAGGGGCAGGCGAGCGCCAAGGCGTGGGACAACGTGGCGAGGATCGTCGAGGCGCATGATCCGTTGTGCCGCGGCGTAATGCTGCTCGGGTTAGAGGCGCCCGAAGAGGACTTGGCGACGGCGTTCCGCATCGCGCGCGGCTGCGCCCTGGTGCGCGGCTTCGCGGTCGGCCGCACGATTTTCGTCGACCCGGCGCTCAATTGGTTCGCCGGCCGCATCGACGACGCCGAGGCGGTGCGCGTCATGGCCGAATCCTTCGCGCGGCTGTGCGCGTTGTGGCAGGATACGGCGCCCGGAGGCGCCCCATGATCCGCGCGTTCATCGATTCGCGCCGGTGCGGGCCTTGCGCCCGGCGCGCGCGCTCGCCGCTTGAGAATGCCAAGAAACGGAACCTCGCCCGATGAAAACTCTCCGTCTCACCGCCGCGCAGGCGACCGTCCGCTTCCTTGCGGCGCAGATGACCGAAATCGACGGCAAGACCGTTCCCTTGTTCGCCGGCGTGTTCGCGATCTTCGGCCACGGCAATGTCGCCGGGCTCGGCGAGGCGCTGTACGGCGTGCGCGACGTCCTGCCGACGTTCCGCGCTCATAACGAACAGGCGATGGCCCATGCGGCGATCGCCTTCGCCAAGGCTTCGCGCCGCCAGCGGATGATGGCCTGCACCACCTCGATCGGCCCGGGCGCCACCAACATGGTCACCGCCGCCGCGCTCGCGCACGTCAACCGCCTGCCGGTGCTGCTGCTGCCGGGCGACGTCTTCGCCAATCGGCGGCCCGACCCGGTGTTGCAGCAGGTCGAGGATTTCGGCGACGGGACGGTCAGCGCCAACGACTGCTTCCGCCCGGTGTCGCGCTATTTCGACCGCATCGCGCGGCCCGACCAGCTCGTGCCCGCGCTCAACCGCGCGATGGCGGTGCTGACCGACCCGGCCGACTGCGGCCCCGTGACACTCGCCTTCTGCCAGGACGTGCAGACCGAAGCCTACGACTATCCCCTGTCGTTCTTCGCCACGCGCGTGCATCGCCTGCGCCGCCAAGGGCCGGACGCGCGCGAACTCGCCGAGGCGGCCGCGGCGTTGCGCGCGGCCAGGAAGCCGCTCGTCGTCTGCGGCGGCGGCGTGCTCTATTCCCAGGCGGAAAAGGAGCTGATGGCGTTCTGCGAACGGCACGCGATTCCGGTTGCGGAGACCCAGGCGGGCAAATCGGCGACGCCGGCCGACCATCCCCTTCATCTCGGCGCGATCGGCGTCACCGGAACCGGCGCCGCCAACGCGCGCGCCGAAGAGGCCGACGTCGTGCTCGGGGTCGGCACGCGCCTGGCCGACTTCACCACCGGGTCCTGGGCGCTGTTCAAGAACCCCGAGCGCCGTTTCATCGGCCTCAACGTCCAGCCGTTCGACGCCGTCAAGCATCGCGCGCTGCCCCTGGTGAGCGACGCGCGGCTCGGCATCGCGGCGCTCGACGCGGCGCTCGGCGACTGGCGGGCGCCGGCCGAATGGCGCGAAGCGGCGGCGCAAGGCAAGGCGGAATGGCTGGCGACCGCCGAGCGCTATCGCGCCGCGACCAACACGGCCCCGCCGACCGACGCCGAGGTGCTCGGCGCCTTGCAGCGCGCCGGCGCGCCCAGCGACGTCGTGGTCTGCGCGGCGGGCGGCCTGCCGGGCGAATTGCACAAGCTCTGGCAGGCCGGCGCGCCGCTCGGCTATCACGTCGAATACGGCTATTCCTGCATGGGCTACGAGATCGCCGGCGGCATCGGCGTCAAGATGGCGCTGCCGAACCGCGAAGTGATCGTCGTCGTCGGCGACGGCTCCTATCTGATGATGAATTCGGAGATCGCGACCTCGGTGATGCTCGGCTGCAAGCTGATCGTCGTCGTCAACGACAACCGCGGCTTCGGCTGCATCAACCGCCTGCAGATGGCGACCGGCGGCGAGCCCTTCAACAATCTCTTGCGCGACGCGCGTCACGAGGTCCTGCCCGAGGTCGATTTCGTCGGCCATGCCCGGGCGCTGGGCGCGCATGCCGTGAAGGTCGACTCGATCGCCGAACTGGAACGCGCCTTCGCGCTGGCGCGCGCGGCGACGTCGACTGAGGTCATCGTCATCGAGACCGATCCCATCGCCGCCACCGACGCCGGCGGCTTCTGGTGGGACGTCGCCGTGCCCGCGACATCGGAGCGCGCCCAGGTCGCGCAGGCGCGTGACGAGTATGAGAAAGCGCTGGCGTCCCAGCGCATGGGAGACTGAAATGACCATTCGCATCGGCGCCAACCCCATCGGCTGGTCCAACGACGATCTCCAGGAAATCGGCGGCGACACCCCGCTCGAAACTTGCCTGGCGGAAGCCAAGCAAGCCGGCGTCGAGGGCATGGAGAAGGGCCACAAACTGCCCAACGACGGCGCCGCGCTTAAGGCCAAACTCGCCGAGTTCGGCCTCGTTTTCGTCGGCGGCTGGCACTCGACCGAATTGCTGCGCCGCTCCGCGCGCGAGGAGTTCGACAACGCGAAAGCCCATATCGCGATGACGAAAGGCGCCGGGGCCAACGTGATGATCGCGGCCGAATGCTCCAACACCATCCACGGGAACCGCGCCGCGCCGCTGTCGAAGCGCCCGAAGCTGGCGCCAAGCGACTGGACGGAGTTCGGCGCGCGGATGACGGAGTTCGCGAGCCGCGTCGCCGACGAAGGTCTGAAGCTCTGCTATCATCACCACATGGGCACGGTCGTGCAGTCCGAGGCCGACATCGACGCCTTCATGGCGGCGACCAGGGCGCCCGCGCATCTGTTGCTCGACACCGGCCATGCGACTTGGGGCGGCTCGGACCCAGCCGCTCTCGCCCGCCGCTATCGCGACCGGATCGGCCACGTCCATTGCAAGGACGTGCGTGAGACGAAGATGAGGCAAGCCAACGCACAGGATCTGAGCTTCCTCGACGCGATCATCGGCCTCGGCGCCGAACTCGGCGTCTACACCGTGCCCGGCGACGGCATGATCGATTACGCTGCGGTCTTCCGCGAGCTCGAGGGCTATTCGGGCTGGGTGGTGCTGGAAGCCGAGCAGGACCCGAAGAAGGCGCCGACCTTCCCCTACGCGAAGAAGGGCGTCGCGCACTTACGCGCGGCGCTGCGCGAAAGCGGGCTGGGGTAAGGCGACAGCAAGGAGCAACCGTCATGTCGCAAGCGAATCTGCTCGTTCATCCCAGTCAGTCCGCCGACGGCGTGCGGCACCGGATCACGCCCGAGAGCGCCGGCTGGCGCTACGTCGGATTCGAGACGCGCGAGATGAAGCGCGGCGCGAAAGTCACCACGCAAACCGGGAACCGGGAAATCTGCATCGTCGTCCTCTCCGGCAAGGCGCGGGTGAAATCGGGGGATTTCGATTCGGGCGCGATCGGCGAGCGCGCCGACGTGTTCTCGGGACTGCCCTGGTCGGTCTATGCGCCGCCGCACGCCAGCGTCGCGATCGAGGCGGTCGAGGATTGCGAGATCGCGATCTCATCGGCGCCGGCGGTCGGGCGTTACCCGGCGCGCGTGATCCCCCCGAGCGAGGTGGGAACCCTGACGCGCGGCAAGGGAACGAACGCGCGCACCATCCGCAACATCCTCCCCGAAGAGGCCGAGGCGGAGAGCCTGCTGGTGGTCGAGGTCATCACGCCCGGCGGCCATTGGTCGAGCTATCCCCCGCACAAGCACGACCGCGACGCCCTGCCCGACGAATCCTATCTCGAGGAGACCTATTATCACCGCCTGTCGCCGCCGCAGGGCTTTGCGCTGCAGCGCGTCTACACCGACGACCGGACCCTCGACGAGACGATGGCGGTCGCCGACCGCGACGTCGTGCTGGTGCCGCGCGGCTATCACCCGGTCGGCGCGCCGCACGGCTACGAGCTCTACTATCTCAACACCATGGCGGGCCCGAAGCGCGCCTGGCGCTTCCACAACGACCCCGCGCACGAATGGCTGATGACGTGAGGGGAGGCGCGTCCCCCTTCCCCCCTTGCGGGGGAAGGTGGCCCGACGAAGTCGGGTCGGATGAGGGGGCGCGCCGCAAGGCGCGTTGCTTTGGCATAGCGGAGGTTTGCTGATTTATACCATATAAATCGTCGCGAAACTCGGCTATACCGCCAAGCGCGCCTTGCGGCGCCCCCCTCATCCGGCCGGCCAAAGCCCGTCGAAAGACGGGCGTCTTTCGACGCCCTTCGCGCGTCCACCTTCCCCCGCAAGGGGGGAAGGGGAGTCAGTGTTCAATCCGGCTAGATAGGTAACAAACTGGACCGGGATGATGGGTGACAGTTTTCTGTTGGCTGGGGGACCAGCCAATGCGTTGGGAAGAAAACTGCGCGATGGATCAACGGATTCGTTTTGTCGGACTGGATTTGGCCGGCGAGCTTTCGATGACGGAGCTCTGCGAGGCGTTCTCGATCAGCCGGAAGACGGGCTACAAATGGCGCGAACGCTATGCGGCGTCTGGGGCTGAAGGGCTCGTCGAGCGTTCGCACGCTCCCATGCGGCCGGCTCATGTGACGCCGCAGGCTGTGGTTGAAGAAATCATCGCGCGGCGGCGAATGCGGCCGAGTTGGGGGCCGCGCAAGATCGTGGTCGAGCTTGGCGACCTCTATCCGCATATCGCATGGCCTGCGGCTTCGACGGCGGGCGAGATCTTGAAGCGGGCGGGCCTGGTGGGCCCGCGCCGCCTGCATCGGCGGGCGCCGCCGCGGCTCGGCGAACTGACGCGAGCGAACCGGCCCAATCATCTCTGGGCGGTCGATCACAAGGGATGGGTCAGGCTGGGCGACGGAACGCGCTGCGAGCCGCTGACGATCACCGACAGCTTCAGCCGCTATCTCATCAGCGTCAGCTCGACGACGAATACGCGGGAAGAGCAGGCCAGGCCGCAGTTCGAGCAGGCTTTCCGGGAGCATGGCCTGCCCGATGCGATCCGCTCGGACAATGGCTCGCCGTTCGCCTCGACCGGCGTGACGGGCCTGACGACGCTCTCGGTGTGGTGGGCCAAATTGGGCATTGCGCACGAGCGCATCGATCCGGGCCGACCGCAACAGAACGGGCGGCATGAACGGTTCCATCGCACCTTGCTCGAGGCGATGCAGCCGCCGTGCGCGAACCGGCTGGCGCAGGAACGCCGGTTCGAAGTCTTCCTGCGCGAATACAACTTCGAGCGCCCGCACGAGGCGCTCGGCCAGAAGCCGCCGTCGAGGTTCTATGCGCCTTCGCCGCGCGTCCTGCCCGACCGGCTCGCCGAGCCCGATTATCCCAAAGACGCCATGGCGCGCGAAGTGCGGCTCAACGGCGAGATCAAATGGCGCGGCAAGCTGGTCGGCGTTTCGACCGCGCTCGCCGGCGAGACCGTCTGCGTCGAAGAAACCGATCAAGGCGAATGGCAAGTCCGCTTCT
>JBEKLU010000104.1:0-19406 GCA_050010035.1 Roseiarcus sp. | reverse complement strand
GACCAATGCAGCTCGTGGCGGTTTGAAGCCTGCTCCTGCAAGCCGACTTCGAGGGACCTACCCTCATCTCCGGTAAAGCATCGCCGCCGTTCAGATTGTGATCGGTGGCGTTCACAGCACACAACCTCCTCGTATTTGACCGATTTCCGGATGCGCTCGACGACAGGCTTATCAACGACCTAAGCGCGGCTCGAAGAAAGTTCTTCAAGAATTGCGTTTTCGGACGAACAGCGCTCGCATACAATTTCCGCAAACTGTTTCAGCGGGCGGCGATCGGCGGCGACCCAGGCTGGGACGGACCCCTATCAGGCGAGCCCGTTGACGCTGGCGGAATGAACGAGTGACGGGAGGGAAGAATGGCGTTGGTCGAGAAGCTTTACGACGCGATCATCGACGGGCAGGCGGCGGAGGCGCTCGCCGCGGTCAAGGAACAATTGGCGACCGGCGCCAGCCCGCTGGCGCTCATTTCCGAGACGATGATCCCGGCCATGGACGAGGTCGGCAAGCTCTATCAGGAAGAGGAATACTTCGTTCCCGAACTGATGCTGTCGGGACGGGCGATGAAGGCGGCAATGGAGCCGCTGCGGCCCTTGCTCGCCCTCGCCGGGGCGAAGCCGGCGGGGATCGTCGTCGCAGGCGCGGTCAAAGGCGACCTACACGACATCGGCAAGAACCTGGTGATCTCGATGCTGGAGGGCGCCGGCTTCAAAGTCGTCGACCTCGGCGCCGACGTCAAACCGGAGAAATTCGTCGCGGCCATTCGCGAGCATAATCCGCAGATCGTCTGTCTGTCGGCGCTGCTGACGGTCACGATGATGTCGATGAAGTCGACGATCCAGGCGATCGAGGCGGCCGGCCTTCGCGATTTGGTCAAGGTCCTGGTTGGCGGCGCCCCGGTGAACGAGAAGTTCGCGCACGACATCGGCGCCGACGGCTACGGGGTCACCGCAACCGACGCCGTCGCCCTGGCGCGTCGGATGGTCGAGACTTCCGCGCACGCCAATTGACGCGGCGCCGCTGACAACGGGGGATATGGCGATGGCAAGCGAGAAAAAGATCGGACCGAGGCGAAGACGCGTGCTCGACGCCCTCAATCACCGCGCGCCAGACCGTGTTCCGGTCGACTTCGGCGGCTCGGCGGTGACCGGCATGCATGCGAGTTGCGTCGCCGCGCTGCGTGATCATTACGGGCTCGAAAAGAAGCTGGTGAAGATCTGCGAGCCCTATCAGATGCTCGGCCTGATCGAGGACGACCTCAAGCAGGCGATCGGCGTCGACGTCGCGCCCCTGTTCAGCCGCACCAACATGTTCGGCTTCCAAAACAAGGACTGGAAGCCATGGAGCTTCAACAATCTCGAGGTGCTTGTGCCCGAGGACTTCCGCACCACGATCGAGCCGGAAAACCGGGGCACGCTGATCTACCCGCGCGGCGACAGGAGCGCGCCGCCGAGCGGCCACATGCCTAAGGGCGGATTCTTCTTCGACTCGATCATCCGGCAGAAACCGCTCGACCTCGAAAATCTGAATCCTGAAGACAACATGGAGCAGTACACGCTGCTGACCGACAAGCAGCTCGACGAGATCGAGGAGGACGCGCGCGCGATCGACACAGGCGAATATGCGGTGTTCGCCTCGTTGACCAACACCAGCCTTGGCGATATCGCGCTCATTCCGGGGCCCGATCTGCCCGATCCGAAAGGCGTGCGCGACATCGCGGAATGGTACATGCTGACCGCCAGCCAGCCAGACGTCGTGCACAAAATCTACGAGCGTGCGGTCGAGTTCGGCATCGCCAACCTGGAAAGAATCCATTCGCGGGTCGGCGACGCGATCGACGTCCTGTATCTTTGCGGAACCGATTTCGGGACGCAGACTTCGAGCTTTTGCTCGGCGAAAACTTTCGACAGCCTATGGAAGCCTCACTACGCCGAAATCTGTAACTGGGTGCACAAGAACACCAACTGGAAGACTTTCAAACACTCGTGCGGCGCCTCCGAGAAGTTCTTCGAATCGATGATCGACGCCGGCATCGACATCATCAATCCGGTGCAGTGTTCCGCCAAGGGCATGGAGCCGCGCGCGCTGAAGGACAAGTACAAGGGCCGCCTCGTATTCTGGGGCGGTGGCGTCGACACGCAGTCGACGCTGCCGTTCGGCGCGCCCGACGAGGTTCGCGCCCAAGTGCTGGAGCGCTGCGAGATCTTCTCGGAAGGCGGCGGCTTCATCTTCGACGCGGTTCACAATGTCCAAGCCGGCACGCCGCTAGCCAACATCGTGGCGATGATCGACGCGGTGAAGGACTTCAACGGGACACATTGAGCGGCGCGGGCCGACCGGTCGACGCAATCGCAGTCTCCAACAGCGGGATGAAAGGCATGTGCGTCCCGCTCACACCCTCGGCGTTCGAGCCGCGTGGCAAGCGCCCGCCGCCCTATCGTCAACCGCGACTGCGATTGTGGAGCGTGCGTCATGCGGCGTTGTTGGCGCGGGTCTACGCGGCGCTCGCGGCGGTGTTGCTGGCTGACGCGGACGGCCCCGACGCCCGGGCTTGGGCATCAAGAGCGCGATCTCGGCCATCCGGCCACGGCTCTGCTCTGCCCACATCCAGAGCTTGAATCACGACCAAGCCTCCGGCGTCATCCCCCCTCGCCGATTTTCAAAACGGACTCTGAGATGGGCTAGAACGAGTTCGGGTCGAGCTCGTCGCGACGCCCAAAGGCGATCGAATTATCGATAAAGTAGACGCGCTTTGGGACAAATCGATACCAACGCGCCCGGGCCAACGCCTTGACGATGGCGAGGGGCGCTAGCGAGATCGCGCCGATCACAGGGTACTTCTCTCCATATAGCCTGAGCGCCCGGGCCTCATCTGCGCCCGAGAGATCGCTTGCCGTTCCTTCGAGCTGCAAGCCTTTGATTTCCGGCCAATCGGCGTAATCCTGTTGCACCGTGGCGGCGACACGCGGATCTCGCGCAATGTTCTCGCAATGGCGGCTTGTCGGAGAGGATAGGAAGTACAGGTCGAAGCGATCGCTGACGTAGAACACGGCCGCCGCCCACGGCCCGTCACTGCCGAAGGTCGCTAGACTGGCGACGTGATGTTCGCGCAAATATTGCAACGCCCTCGCGCTCGGCCCGTCTTCCATTACGAGCGCTCGACTGCTGGATGAATGGCGCGGGGCGGCGGCATGCTTCCGGCCTCGTCGCCCTCGTTCAGGCGCTTGAGGCGATAGGCGAGTTGCGCTCGAGTCAGCCCCAGGGACCTCGCCGCCGAAGAAAGATTGCCGCGCGCTCTGTCCACTGCTGTTTCGATGAGCAAACCCTCGACTTCATCGAGCGTCATCACGCCGTTGAACACGGCCTCGCAGAGAGCCTTCGCGCTTTCAGTTCGGCTGATGTCGAGGCTGCCGTTGGTCCCCAACTCGAACTCCCCGGCGTGGTCGTCGTTGCAGGACGAAAACAGGTGGCTGACCTCGATGCGGGTTCCGTTCTGCGCCAAGATGACGCCACGCTCGACCATATTTTGCAGTTCGCGAATATTGCCCGGCCAAGGATAGGTCAAGAGAGCGCGTTTGGCCTTATCGGTGAAACCGCGCAGCTTCTTGCCATGCGAGGCCGCATATTTTTCGAGAAAATTCTTCGCGAGGAGCGGGATGTCCTCGTTGCGCTCCCGTAAGGGAGGGATGGTGATCTGGTAAGCGTTGAGCCTGTAGTACAAGTCCGAGCGGAATTTGCCCTCCTTCACGACCTTCCGAAGGTCGCAGTTGGTGGCGGCGACGAGGCGGACATCGACCTTGCGCGTCCTGCCGTCGCCGAGCCGTTCGAGCTCGCCTTCCTGCAAGACGCGCAAGAGCTTGGCTTGCGCCGAAAGAGGCAGATCGCCGATTTCGTCGAGGAACAAGGTGCCCCCGTCGGCCCTTTCAAATCGTCCGGCGCGAGACACCAGCGCTCCGGTGTACGCGCCCTTTTCGACGCCGAACAGCTCGGATTCCATGAGATCGAGCGGTATCGCCGCGCAGTTGATGGCGATGAACGGGCCCGCGCTTCTGCGGCTTCGATCGTGCAGGGAGCGGGCGAACATCTCCTTGCCGACTCCGGTCTCGCCTTCGAGAAGCACCGTGATCTTGCTGTCCGCCGCTCGCTTCAACAGCTCGTAGGCCGCGCGAAATCCAGGCGAGCCGCCCAACATGTCCGAGGGCGCCTCGCCAATTGACGAACGCAATTGAACGACCTGCGTCTGCAATTCGATGAGCTGGTCAGCGATCGACTCGCGGTCAAAAAAACGCGTGTATTCGCTCGCATCTTCCCACTCCTCGACCGGTTTGCCGATAATGCGGCAATTGCGACTGCCCATGCCGGTGCATTCGACTTCCTTGTACAGAATCGGCTTGCCCATGAATGCTGAAGTGTAACCACAGGCGTAGCCGATCAGCGACCAACACACGGGTTCGGGACTCGGGCCGTAATGGTGCCGATGCCATCGGCCTTCCCAGGAGTTTTCCCAGAGAAACTCGCCGTAAAACTTGCCGGTCGCGCGTTCGAGGTCGAGCCGAATTGGCGTCACCTTGACGACGCCCTCGAGCGAATGAAGCAGTGGGCCGGTCATGAATGCATCTTTGTCGCCCGCATGTCGAGTGAGCGTACGAGCGAGCTCGGCGTCCCGCGCCCCGGAAGCATAGCCCATGCGAGTGAACAGCCCTTGCGCTCGATTCATGCCGAGCGTCTCGATCAACTCCTTGCGCAACGAGCCTTGCGCCTCGGCATGGATAAGCAGCATGCGGTGTTCGTGCAGCCAGATTTGACCGGTGTCGGCGCAAAAATGGACCTGTTCGTGAAGGCCTTCGCTGGTCCGGTCGCCGACGGTCCGTCCAAGGCTGCGATGTTTCGTCATCTCGATGCCTCCCAAGGATATGTCGTCTTCTTATCGAACCCGAGAGGGGACCCGCGTAGCGGGGCCATTCTTGGCGGCGGCTAAGTTGGAAATTCGCTTGCTGGCGATCCTTGTCTATCATGCCGCCGAGGGCTGTGTCTGCTTCTGTTCCCGTGGGCGCGTGCGCGGCGCCTTCGCGCCGAAGGGCCATGGCGCGCGATAGGCGAGCGCCGATGGGCTTTCGCGGCGCGTTGGGAGTCTTGGCGGCGGCGCGGTCGAGGCGCGGGTAATTCCGCGGCGATGACGAACTTTGCCGCCACCTAATGTTCCGACGTGTGTTTCAGCCCCGGATCGGGGCTCCGACGCCATCTCGATGATCGAGCGCTTCGTCGCACTTCACCAAATGATCAACTCGAGATCGGATTTTTCGAGAATTCTGACCAAATGATGAGGCCTCGCATTGCGGGCCGCACGGCCGGGAGGCGGCGTTTCGCGGCCTTTGCAATTTTCGGGCGGGCGGCGTCATGCGGGAAACGCCGACAAATGCTCGCCTCGCTGCGCCAGCGCGGGATCGGCCGGGCGCAATGCTGCTTCGCAGCAAGAAACGCTGGCACAACCGATGCAAGCGCAACAGCAAGATTACGAAAAACGAAAGCCGAGGAACTGGTTCCGAAAGGCTTTCAACAGGAGGAAACGGTTATGAAATTCCCGAACCCACACGAGGTCAAAGCCAAAACGATACCCGGCACCGAAGGGTGGGAAAGGATGTACCCGTACCACTACCAGTTCGTGACCGACGATCCCGAGAGAAACAAGTACGAGAAGGAGACCTTCTGGTTCGCCGACGGATTGCATTATCCGGAGCCGCTCTATCCCTTCGATACGATCTGGGATGAGGCGTGGTTTCTCGCTCTTTCGCAGTACAACAATCGGATTTTCATGGTTCCGCCGGTGCGCGGCGTCGACCATCGCATGATCAACGGCTACGTCTATATCTCGCCGGTGGCGGTGAAGGACGGGGCCGAGATCGGCAGCCGCGTCCCGCACTTCACCGAACGCGCTGGCTACTATTACAAGAACTGGGATGCGCTCGAAGCGAAGTGGAAGGTGAAGATGGAAGCCACGATCCGCGAGCTCGAAGCGCTGCGGATCCCAACTCTGCCTGAGATGGAGGATCTGAGCGTGGTGACCGACGCCGTCGGCGAGTCTCGCGGCTACCACCTGCTCAAGAACTACGATGACCTGATCAATCTCGGCCTCAAGTGCTGGCAGTACCATTTCGAGTTCTTGAACCTGGGCTACGCCGCCTACGTCTTCTTCCTCGACTTCGTGCAGAAGCTATTCCCGAGCATGCCCTCGCAGCGCGTGACGCAAATGATCTCGGGCATCGACGTCATCATGTATCAGCCGGACGAGGAGTTGAAGAAGCTGGCGAAGCTGGCGATCGCGCTTGGGATCGACGCCACGATCGTGTCCAGCCAAAAATGGACCGAGGTGGAGGCGGCGCTGAAGAGCCAGCCCAAAGGCCACGAGTGGCTTACCGCGTTGGCCGCGGCGCGCGAACCCTGGTTCAACGTCTCGACGGGCACCGGCTGGTTCCACCACGACCGCAGCTGGAACGACCAGATGGACGTGCCGCTCTCCGGCATCAACACCTACATTGGAAAAATCAAACAAGGCGTATCGATCGACCGACCGACCGAGCATGTGCGGGCGGAGCGCGACCGCATCATCGCGGAGTATCGCGGTCTCATCGACAAGGAAGAGGACAGGAAGCAGTTCGACGAGCTGCTCGGCTGCGCCAAGACGGTGTTCCCCTACGTCGAGAACCATCTCTTCTATGTCGAGCATTGGTTCCATTCGGTCTTCTGGAACAAGATGCGCGAAGTCGCCGTGATCATGAAGGAGCACGGCATGATCGACGACGTCGAGGATATCTGGCTGCTGCGTCGCGACGAGATCAAGCAGTGCTTGTGGGACGTCGTCACGGCCTGGGCGACCGGGGTCACCCCACGCGGCGTCAAAGTTTGGCCGAAGGAAATTCTCTGGCGCAAGGGCGTCATGCAGAAGTTCAAGGAATGGAGCGCGCCTCCTGCGATCGGCACCCCTCCCGAGGTGATCCAAGAACCATTCACCATCGTGCTTTGGGGCGTGACCAACAAGTCGCTGGCCGATTGGTCGGCGGTTCAGGAGGTCAAGGATCCCGATAGCATCACCGAGCTCAAGGGTTTCGCCGGCAGCCCCGGCATCGTCGAGGGCCGAGCCCGAGTCTGCAAGACCGTACTGGAAGTCGGGCAGTTGCTGGAAGGAGAGATCCTGGTGGCGCCGACCACATCGCCGTCTTGGGCGCCGGCTTTCGCCAAGATCAAGGCCTGCGTGACCGATGTCGGCGGGGTCATGAGCCATGCCGCGATCGTGTGCCGCGAGTACGGGCTGCCGGCGGTGGTCGGCACGGGCCATGCGACGAAGGTCATCAAGTCCGGGATGACGCTTCGCGTCGACGGCTCCTCCGGCGTCATTTCCATCGTTCGCTAACGAGTGAGGAGCGCGGCCATGAACGGCTTGGCGGCGACCGATCAGCGAGCGGACGACGAGGTGAAAGCCGGTCGTCCGCTCCTCTGCTGGTTCGCAGAATGCAGGAAGGACTCCGTTCCGCTGGTCGGCGGCAAGTGCGCCTCGCTCGGCGAGTTGATCAGCGCCGGAGTGCGCGTGCCGCCCGGCTTCGCGCTGACGACCGAAGGATGCCGACGCTTCATGGCCGAAAGCGGGATAAACCGAGAGCTCAAGTCGTTGCTCGGCAATCTCGATTGCCAGGACATGGACGCATTGGAACGCGTCAGCTCGACGATCCGTGCAACGATCGAGGCGCACACCTTCTCCACGGAAATGGAGGATCTGATAGCCGAGCGCTATCGCAAGCTCTCCGTGCTGTGCGGAATTCCGGCGGCGCCGGTGGCTGTGCGCTCGAGCGCTACGGCGGAAGATCTGCCGGGCGCGAGTTTTGCCGGCCAGCAGGACACTTTCCTCTGGATCCGTGGAATCGACGACGTGCTCCAGCGCATGCGTCGCTGCATCTCCAGCCTTTATACGGGTCGAGCCATCGCCTATCGCGCCAACCGCGGATACGTCGACGAGTTCATGGCCATCAGCGTCGGCGTGCAGAAAATGGCGAACGCCTACACCGCCGGGGTGATGTTCACGATCCACCCAGCCAATGGCGATCGCTCGGTAATCGTAATCGATTCCAATTACGGCTTCGGAGAATCGGTCGTCTCGGGGGAGGTGACTCCCGATCAGTTCGTCGTCAACAAAGTGACTCTCGATATCATCGACCGGACCATTTCGAAGAAAGAGCTTTGTTACACGGTCGATCTCAAGACGCAAAAATGCCATGCGATCGAGGTGCCCTTCGAGCGGCAGAAAGTCCAGTCGTTGATCGACGACGAGATCGCCGAGCTCGCGTGGATGGGCAAGCAGATCGAGCGGCACTACGGCTGCCCGATGGACATCGAATGGGCGGTGGACAAAGACCTGCCCGCAGGCGGCAACATTTTCATCCTGCAGGCCCGTCCCGAGACTGTCTGGAGCGAAAAGCGGCGCGCTCCAGTCGCCAATGCCGGCGCGTCGGCGATGGATTACATCCTGTCCAGCATGCTGGCGGGCAAGAAAGTAAAATGAATAACCCGACGTATATGTTCCAACGTTTACGGAGACATCGTAATGAACGCGCCACCGAAAGTGAAACCAATCGACGATCTTCGCAGCTACATCGCCGCTCTCGAGGCCAACGGCGAATTGCACCGCGTCAAGGCCGAGGTCGATTGGAAATTCGAGCTCTGCCACGTCTCGAAGGTCAATGAGGAACAGAAGGGGCCGGCGCTGCTTTACGAGAATGTCAAGGGCTACGACATTCCGGTGTTCACCAGCGCCTTCACCACCTCGAAGCGGTTGGCCATTTGCCTGGAGCAAGACCCGTCCCTGTCGATGTGCCAGCTCTCCAAGAAGTGGATGGAGCTCACCACCAAGTCGATGGTCAAACCGCAGTTTGTCGACAATCCGCAGGTGAAGCAAAACATCGTCGAGGGCGACGCCGTCGATATCGAAAAGTTCCCTTCGCCGTGGTTCTACCCCGACGACGGGGGCCGCTTCTTCGTCACTTCCGGTTTTCTGGTGACCAGGGATCCCGATACCGGCTGGACCAATCTCGGCACTTACCGCGCGCAGGTGCTGGGTAAGAACATCCTCGGCTCGCAGATCATCAAGGGCAAGCATGGCGACATGCACATGAAGAAGTACAAGGAACGGGACGAGTTGATGCCCGCGGCCTATGTGGTGGGCACCGATCCGGTGCTGTTCCTGGCGAGCTCGACGTTGGTCAGCGCACAGACCGACGAGTACGAGGTGGCGGGCTCGCTGCGCGGCAGACCGGTGCCGGTATTCAAGTCCGACCTGACCGGACTGACGCTGCCGGCCAATGCCGAGATCATTGCCGAAGGCTGGATCGACCCGAACGAACTGATGGAGGAGGGCCCGTTCGGCGAATACACAGGCTACTATTCGGGCAACAAGGGCAAGGACTATCCCAAACCGGTGCTGCGCATCAAGCGCATCCTGCATCGCAACAAGCCGGTCATGTGGGCGACTACCGTCGGCAAGCCGATAAACGACATCCACATGATCCAGTCCTTAAACCGCACCGCAGCGCTCTGGCATGACCTCGAGACCATGAAAGTGCCGGGGATTCAGAGCGTTTATTTTCCGGCCGCAGCCACCGGCCGGTTCTGGGTCGTCGTGTCGGTCAAGCAAATGTATCCGGGGCACTCCAATCACGTCGGCGCCGCGGTGATCGGCTCGACCACCGGGCATTACGGCGTCAAAGGCGTCATCGTGGTCGACCACGACATCGAGGCCGATGACATGGATCGAGTCTGGTGGGCGCTGGCCACTCGCTTCGACCCGAAGCGCTCGGCCCAGATTATCGACCGTGGCCGCTCGACGCCCCTCGATCCAGGGCTGCCGATCGAAGCGCGCTACATTACCAGCCGGATCATTCTCGACGCCTGCACGCCTTACGAATGGGAGAACAAGCCCAGCGAGATATTCATGGACCGCGCCGTGTTGCAGAAGGTCTCGGACCGCTGGAACGAGTACGGCTTTGGCGGCGCAAGCCCCGTAGCCGGCATGATCAATCGACTGACCAGGCCTGAAACCAAGAAGACGGCCAAGTAGCCGGCTTGCGCATGAACCTGGCGGCGATTGAAAGGATATAGCGCGACATGAACAAGAAGGGCATCGTCATCGTTTGCAACTTGGACACCCGCGGCGAAGATATCGTCTTCGTCAAACACCTCATCGCCGCCAGGGGCCATGACCCGATCTTGCTCGATTTCAGCATGGAGGAGCCGCCGCCGTTCGCCGGCGACATCACCACCGAGCAGGTGGCGATGCGCGGCGGCCTGCCGATCGAGGTGGTGCGCGAGAAGTATCGCTCCGATAGGGACGCCGCCACCAACAATCAGATCAAGGGCGCCGCGGCGATTGTCGACGACCTCGTCAAGGCTGGTCGCGTCCAAGGCATCATCGGCATAGGCGGCGGCACGTCTTCTCTCGTCGCCACCTCGATCATGAAGCAACTTCCCTTCGGCCTGCCCAAGCTGATGGCGTCTCCGATGGCGGCGCACCCAGCTTACATCGACAAGTATGTCGGCACTCACGACATCACGATGCACCACACGGTGCTCGATATCGTGAAAATGAACCCGCTTCTCAAGGCGCAGATCGTCAACGCCGTCGGCGCCATTTGCGGCATGGTCGAGATGACGCTCGGCCTCGACTTCAAATTCGATAAGCCCTGCGTCGCCGTCTCCTCGTTCGGCTTCGGCGAGATGGCGGTGCAGACAGCGTTGGGGATGCTCGAAGCGGCCGGCTTCACGCCCATCGTTTGCCATGCGCAGGGCAAGGGCGACAAGGCGATGGAGGAGATGATCCGCTCCAACCTCTTCCACGGCGTCTTGGATATCTGCACCGGCGGCGTCGTGGAAAACTTGTTCAAGGGCAATCGGGACCCCGGGCCGGACCGTTTGATGGCCGCTGTCGAGTGCGGCATCCCGATGGTGCTGGCGCCTTGCGGTCTCGACATCCTGTCGTATGGCGGCCGCCCGGACATGTTGGAGAAGACCAGCGACCGGCCGCAATATGTGCAAGACGCTCTGCGCGTCCAGGTGCGGACAACCGCCGACGAACTGCGCCAAGCCGCCGATGTCATCGCCGACCGGCTCAATCGGGCCAAGGGCCCGTGGACCTTCCTCATCCCGCTCGAGGGCTGGTCATCTCTCGATAAGCCCGGCCGGCCGATCTACGATCCCGTGGCCGACGCCGCCTTTGTCCTTCGTTTGAAAGAGAAGCTGGCGGACCCCAGCCGGGTGAAGGAAGTCGCCCTTCACCTTTACACGCCGGAATTCGCTCGCGCGGCCGTCGATGAGTTCGTGCGCCTGTATCAGAGCCGTCAGACGCGGCAGGCGGCGCAATGATTCGCCCGCGGCCCCTGCCGGCGCCCGAGCAGGCGCTCGACGCGAGACCGTTCGAGGTCGCGACGAACTGCGCGGGTTCGCCGCGTAGTGGGACGGAACGCGACGTCCACGCGGTCGACATCGCCATGACCGTCGCAGCGCCCGCACTCGCCCAAATTGGCGGCCATCTCGAGAGGAATGGGTCATGATCGTGGCCAACTGGATGCAAAGCAACCCGCTGACGATCGTCAGCGATGCGCTCGTTTCCGACGCAAAGCAGCTCATCAGCGAAAAAAATCTGCATGCTCTGCCCGTTGTGGACAATGGACGGCTGCGCGGCCTGGTGACGCGCGCCAACCTGCTGCGCACGGGCCATTTCGTGCTGCGCACCCAAAGCCCCGACGAATTCAACTTCTTCGTCAACCGCCTGAAGGTGCGGGACATCATGGTTCGGAACCCGGCCACCGTGCAATACGACGACACGATCGAGCATTGCCTGCTCAAGGGGCAGGAATTGGGTGTCGCTCAATTCCCGGTCCTGGAGGGAGATACTGTCGTGGGAGTCATTTCGGCCAGTGAGATTTTCCGACTCGCGGCGCATTGCGTTGGCGCCTTGGAAAGGCACAACGGCCTGACCCTGGCGCCGCTCGAGCCAAGCCCTAGCAGCCTTGGCCGCATAGCCGACGTCGTCGAAGCCGCAGGCGCCGAGTTGCAAGCGATTTACCAGGTTGGCCGGCGTCAGAAGGAAGGGGGCGTTGCGGCGCAGTCGATCATCCTCCGTTTCCACTCCGATGACCTGCGGAGCGTCGCCTCGGCGCTCGAGGCGGCCGGATTTCCTGTTGTTGGATTTAACCGGGAACGACGCCAGCATTAGGCGCAGGTGAGGAAACGACGATGTCGGGAGCACGCAAATGAGTTCGCCGGGATTGCCGCTCGTGGTCGCCATCAGCGGCGCGTCGGGAGTGATTTACGGCGTCGAAATGCTTCGCGCGCTGAAGGAGTTGGGCCAAGAAACCCACCTGATTCTGAGCGAAGCCGCGTGCATGAATCTCGCGATAGAGACCAATTATTCGCTCGACGACGTCAAGTCCTTGGCCAATGTCGTTTACAGCAACAAGGACGTCGGCGCATCGGTCGCAAGCGGGTCTTTTCGCACCCGCGGTATGATAGTTGCGCCCTGCACCATCAAGACGCTTTCGGCGATCGCCAATTCCTTCACCGCCAATCTCATCGCGCGCGCCGCCGATGTGACACTGAAGGAACGGCGGACACTGGTGCTGATGGTGCGCGAAACCCCGCTGCACAAGGGACATCTCGATCTCATGAGCCGAGCCGCCGACTATGGCGCAGTTATCCTGCCGCCGATGCCGGCCTTCTATCATCACCCCCAGACCATCATGGACATCGTCCATCAGAGTATTGGGAAGGCGCTCGATCAGGTTGGCGTCGAGCACGATCTGTTCAAGCGGTGGACCGGGCACGACCGCAAGGCGAAACTGCATGCAGCGACTTGAGCCGATCGCCGGCTCCGCGAGCAAGCAGGGCGCAGCGCCCGAGATCGCCAACCGGTTTCGGGAACAGCTCACGACAGCCGACAGCAGGCGAAGCGATCGCGCCTGACGCAGGTTCCGCCTGCGACGTCTCGGGCATTCGCCTCGCGACCGCCGTCGCCCGTCAGATCGACCTCGACGATCGGCGATTCGGCGGGTCGTCTGCGTGCGCAGGCGGCGGACAGGGCGTCGCCATTCTGCTTGAAAGAGCCTTCATGACCGACTCTGACGCCTCGTTTTGGACCTTCTCGCTGACAACGTTCGCGAACGCGTCAGTCGCGCACGCCTGCCTGGACCTTCAGGATGGTCTCGGCATAGACGTCAACATCCTGCTCTTCATGCTCTGGTGCGCTCGTCATCGACGTCGCCTGAGCGCTCGGGATGTCGGTAATGTCGTCAATCTCGCAAAAGGCTGGCAAGCCGATGTCGTGCGTCCACTGCGCCTCGTACGCAGCATACTCAAGCGCCCGGCGCCGAATTGGCCTGCGATCCAAACACGAGGACTTCGCGAGAGCGTGAAGGCGGCTGAGCTGGAAGCGGAACGATTGCAACAGGAAGCGATGGCGGCCTCTATTCCCGTGACTGAAATTGGGCTGCCGGACACAATCGACGCAGCGGCGGCGGCCAATCTGAACGCTTACGCTGAGTTCGCGCGCGTTGCTTTTCCCGAGACTCATGTCGCAGTCTTGCTGAGTTGCCTCGCCGAGACCCCTCATACCGAGTCTCGTTGATCACGACCCATAGGCCCATAGAAAGACCATGCGGCCGTCGATCTCCAGATTTCGCCTCAGTCGATCTCGTGCGCCGGGATGCGCTCGGGCGCCGCGGGCGGGCCGGCGCGAAGATATTGCGCCGGCCACGACATCGCCTGCCCGAGTTCGCGGGCGGCGCGCAGCGGCCAATAGGGCTCGCGCAGAAGCTCGCGCGCCAGCAGCACGATATCGGCCTCGCCGTTGCGCACGATCTGGTCGGCCTGCGCCGGCGCGGTGATCATGCCGACCGCCGCGGTGGCGACGCCCGCCTCGGCGCGGATGCGCTGGGCGAAGGGAACCTGGTAGCCCGGCCCGAGCGGGATCGCGGCCTTCTCGACGTTGCCGCCCGAGGAACAGTCGATCACGTCGACGCCGAGGCTCTTCAGCCGGCGCGCCAGCTCGACCGACTGGTCGAGATCCCAGCCGCCGTCCGTCCAGTCGGTCGCGGAAATGCGCACGAACAGCGGGCATCGCTCGGCGAGGACCCGCCGCACCGCCGCCACGGCCTCGCAGAGGAAGCGCGCGCGATTGTCGAACGAACCGCCGTAGGCGTCGAGGCGGCGATTGCTCAGCGGCGAAAGGAACTGATGGAAGAGATAGCCGTGCGCCGCGTGAATCTCGACCGCGCGGAATCCGGCGGTCCAGGCGCGCTCGGCCGCCGTCGCGAACGCCCCCTGCAAGGCCTGGATGCGCTCGACGCTCAGCGCCTCTGGCGTCGCGAAGCCCGCGCCGAACGCCAGCGCACTCGGCCCGACCGGCGTCCAGCCGCCGAGCGCCGCCGGCACGCCGCCCTGCCCGGACCACGGGCGAAAGACGCCGGCCTTGCGCCCGGCGTGCGCCAGTTGGATGCCGGCGACGGCGCCTTGCGCGTCGATGAAGCGCGTGATGCGCTCGAGCGGCTCGAAGCGCTCTTCGCTCCAGACGCCGACGTCCTGCGGCGAGATGCGCCCCTCGGGCGACACCGCCGCCGCCTCGGTGAAGACGAGCCCGGCGCCGCCGACCGCGCGCGTCGCCAGATGGGCGAAATGCCAATCGTTGGCGAAGCCGTCGACGCAGGAATACTGGCACATCGGCGAAACGCCGATGCGGTTGGCGAGCACGACGCCACGCAGGCGAAGCTCGCTGAACAAGTGAGGCATGAAATGGCCTTCCGTACATCGACGACCGGGGTCGCCATTGTGATCACCACTTGCGCCGCGCCGCAAGGCGTTGCTATCCGAGCCTGCCGCCGATCGCGCCCGATTGAGCCGGCGCGCGAGAGGACGCGATGGCGTAGACCGAGCGCTCGTCGTCGCCGGGCCTGTCCCGCCGGCCCCACGCCACGGCGCGCCCCCTATCCGATCTTCGCCAGCCGCTCGATGAACCGCCCCTTGCCGGCGTGGCGTTCCCGGATCGCGCTCAGGCGCCTCTCGAACTCCGGCGTCGCGCCGCGATCCATGGCGAGCGCCTGGAGATCGAACAGAAGGCCCGCCGCCTTGTCATAACCGGCCGGGTTGCGCCGTGCGATTTCGACCTCGACCTCGCGCCAGACGCTTTCGCCGCGCCGTGCGATCGCCACGAGCCGGGCCTGACGGGCTTTCTCCGCCTCTTCCGCCTGCCGTTTGCGTTCGGCGGCGAGCTTCTCGGCCGCGGCCTGCTCGCGCGCGAGACGGATCGCGGCGGCGCGCGCGCGCAGTTCGCCGACGGTCCGGGCGACGGCCGGCGGCGCGCCGGCGTCGGTCGTCATACGGTCCCTGACCTTGGCGCGCAGTTCGGCGCCGACATGGGGATCGCCGTCGAACAGCCGCGACAGCATCGCGGTCTTCTCGGCATCGGTCATCGCCGCGACGATCGCCTGGACCGCGCCCGAAGACGCGACGCCCGGCGCCACGGCCGCGGAGCGTTCCGCCGCCGCTTGGACGAGGTCGGAATCGACGGCGAAGAAATCCGCGAAGGCTTCGAGCGCCGCGGTCATCGGCCCAATTCCCGGCATGGGCTCCGGCTCGTCCGCCTCGAACACGTCGGCCTCGACCGCCGTCAGCCAGAGGAGGTAGAAGAGCCGCAGGTCGCCCGCGAGGATTTCGGCGCGAAGCGGCGTCAGCGCCGCGAGCCGGCCCGAGCCGTCGTCCCAGTCCTCGGATTCCACCTCGTCGCGCGTGACGTCCAGGATCAGGTTCTCGCCCGAGACCCGCAACTCGGCGCAATCGACTTCGCGTAGGAAAGCGTCGACGAGGCTCCGATCGACCAGCGGCTTCGGCAGCCGCATCATCAAGCGGCGCGAGCCCCAGTTGGCGAGATAGAGGTGAAGGTCGAACCAGCGCTCCATCAGTTTGGCCGGGTCGCCTTTGAAGTCGCCAAAGTCGTACGAGTTGGCGAAGCTCGTCGCGGTGATCCGCGCCCGTGTCGACAAGGCGCGAAGGGCTTGGCGATCCGCTTCGCCGAGCGCGCGGTCGACCGCTTGGAATTCGTAGTACTGGTATTCGCTCATGGTTGCATTCGCCGTTTTCTATCGAGGACGAAAATGACTGGTATGCGCGGCCGGCCTGCGCTTTCAAATCGGGTGCAGAACCTCGTCCGTTTCCAGGATTCGCAGCGCCTCGGCAAGCGTCACGCCGACATGGACGCGCCACCATCCTCCCGTGTGGCGCATCCAGTAGATGTCGAAGCGGTCCCGTCCCAGCCGATCGATGCGGGCGAAGGGCGCGTCGAACTCCTCGCCGCTATTGTGCTCCATGCCCGATCGGTAGCGTTGCATGAAGCGATATCGCCCCGCCGCCCACGCGCCGTGGATGTCGATGACGTAGTTCCATCGCGTCGGCCTGATCTCCGGCAGGAAGCGCGGTTTCAGGACGTCGCGGATGAAGGCCTCGCATGCGGCGACGATCGCCAGCTTCTCCGCCTCGTCGGGGAGCGCGGGCCGAGGCGCACGCACGACCGGCGCCCACCGCCTTTTTCTGGCCATTCCTCGCCCCCGCGCTCGCGTTCGCCGATCCCGGCTTTATATCCCGATTCGCTCGTCGGCGTCGCGGCGGCCAATCGCGGCGCGCGGGGCGCGGCTCGATCGGAAAGATCGCCTCGTCGCGGGTCTACGGTATAGAGGATGCGCGCGTCGTCGGCCGCGCCGCCGGCTCGCGCTCACGTGAACTCGCGTCGGGCCGCACAAGCAGAGCTTAGCGATATGAAGATCCTGGTCACGGGAAGCTCCGGACACCTCGGCGAGGCCCTGGTCCGCACGTTGCAGCAGCGCTCCTTCGAGGTGACGGGCCTCGACCGGCTCGCGGGGCCGTTCACCCGCGAGGTCGGTTCGATCGCGGATCGCGCCTGCGTCGCGCGCAGCCTCAGCGGCGTGCGGACGGTCTTCCACGCCGCGACGCTGCACAAGCCGCACGTCGCCACCTGCCGCCGCGAGGACTTCATCGAGACGAACGTCAGGGGCACGCTGATCCTGCTCGAAGAATCGATCGCGGCGGGCGTCGAGGCGTTCGTCTTCACCAGCACGACGAGCGTCTTCGGCGACGCCCTGGCGCCGCCGGGCCAACCGGCGGCCTGGATCACGGAGGACGTCGCGCCGATCCCGAAGAACATCTACGGCGTCACCAAGGCGGCGGCGGAAGACCTTTGCCAGCTCTTCCATCGCAACGAGGGGCTGGCCTGCGTCGTGCTGCGGACCTCGCGATTCTTCCCCGAGGAGGACGACAACGAGGCTGTGCGCTCGGCGTACGCCGCCGACAACGCCAAGGCGAACGAGTTCCTCTATCGCCGCGTCGACCTCGAAGACGTCGTCTCCGCGCACCTCGTCGCCGCCGAGCGCGCCCCGAGCCTCGGCTTCCGCAAGTACCTCATCAGCGCGACGACGCCCTTCACGCCCGACGATTTGGCGACGCTGCGCGCCGACGCGCCGCGCACCGCGCTCGCGCGCGTCCCCGAATACGCGGCGCCATACGCGCGGCGCGGCTGGAAGATGTTCGCCAGCGTCGATCGCGTCTATGACAACCAACGGGCGCGCCGCGAGCTCGGATGGGCGCCGCGCTGGGATTTCCGCCGCCTGGTGCGCCAGTTGCGCGACGACGAGGAGATCGGCAGTGAGCTCGCCCGCCTCGTCGGCGCGAAAGGCTACCACGGCGAGCGGTTCGGCGAAGGCCCCCGCCCCGTCGCGCCGGCGCCGAGGGGTTGATCGGCTCGGCCGCCCGGCGTGACGCAAGGCCCGCTGATCAACGAGGCGGCGGTCGCCAAGGTCGAGGAGCATGTCGCCGACGCGCTGGCCAAGGGCGCGCGCGCGACGATCGGCGGCAAGCGCCACACCCTCGGGCGCACCTTCTACGAGCCCACCGTGCTCGCCGACGTGACGCCGGCGATGCAGCTTTCGCGCGAGGAGACCTTCGGACCCGTCGCGCCGGTGTTCCGCTTCAAGGACGAGGCGGAAGTGATCCGCCTCGCCAACGACACCCAGTTCGGCCTCGCCTCCTATTTCTACGCGCGCGACCTCGGCCGCGTCTGGCGCGTCGCCGAGGCGCTCGAATACGGCATGGTGGGGATCAACTCCGGCCTCATCTCCTCCGAACTCGCCCCCTTCGGCGGCGTCAAGGAATCCGGCCTCGGCCGCGAGGGCTCGCGCCACGGGGCGGAGGAGTTCGTCGAGATCAAGTATATGCTGATGGGCGGGCTGGATAGGTAGGGGGGCGAAATCGGAGGCTGGGCACCCGCCGACGACGCCTCCGGAAACGTCTTCGTTCGGCGGCAAACAGGCGATCGACTCTGGCGCTCGTTGATGCGGTCGAGGCGCGAACAGATCGATCCAACGTTCTTCTGGGTTTAGTGAAAGTCGGGCAGCGCAACCGGTGTCCGAATTTCACGCAGTCGCCGGAGAAGTTCCTTCGCCCGATCGATCCGCCCGTTCCCAGCCTTTTCTGGCTTTCGGCGGGCGGTTTCTCCCCAAGGATCGTCGAACCCATCTCGAGCAAGGAACACCGCCGTCGCCGCAAGTTCGAGCTCGGCCGCGTCAGCGTTCACGGCAATTGCGGCGAGCTCTTTTCGAGCCACGGGGATTTGCTCGGGGATCGGAGCGTCTACGCTGTAAATTGAATACGAGCCTCCCCAACTGGCCGTCTGTTCGTTCTCCTGCAAGTGGCCAAGAAGGTGTCCGTGGCGCGCGGCGATCGCGACATCCTCGCTGTACGGCCCGTAGTGTTTGTAAGTGAAAGAGAGCCCTGTCTCAAGGCCGGTCACTGTCAGCAGGTAAGCGATCTTCTGCAGCCGCGTCCTTCCAATGATGCGTCCGCCAGCATCTCTGACAATCGCCGCAATTTTCTCTGCATCGTTCACCGACATGATTGCACCTCCCCATCAATGATCTTCGCGGTTGATTCTCGAACCGTTCCGTCATCGGCGCTATGGTAAACTCGAAACAATTTGGTTTACGGGGACAGGATACGAATTGCCGAATTTCGCGGCCCGCAGTAGGCGCCAGACTTTCTCGATCGGAGCCGCCCCGCCCCTCGCCGTCGCACACCAAGCCGTCGACCTCATGGAGGCATGAACTTCCGAAGTTTTGCAGTTGTCAATCGGGATTACGGTAGGATTCACGGCACGGATTCCAGGTTAACAAAACACTTGAGTCGATCGCACAATGCCCACTCGTGGTTGCATTTGAACTCTTCAAGACTCGGTCCCCGAGCATTTTTCGCCGCGGCGATCATTCCTGGAGGTCCATCGCGACGCCAACAAGGGCGGGAACTCGAATTTTGGG
>JBEKLU010000103.1:0-19692 GCA_050010035.1 Roseiarcus sp. | reverse complement strand
TCGTCGGCGAAAAAGTCGGCTGTGTCGTCCATGTGGCGCCCCCAAGCGAATCAGGGCCCCCAGAGAATCACGCCGCCGCGTCAAGGCAAAATCGTCGTTAACCTGAGTTCCGAGCCGTGCGAGGGGCTGCCACCGCTATTGACAAGTAACAAGTGTCAACGTGACAACGCCATCGCAGTCTATGTCAATCATCTAGGGGAGCATGCTCCCTGCGCCAATGCTCCGCGATTTCCCGCCCGGTGCAAAACCAAACGCGGTCGTGTATGCGCGCGTATTCAAGAAACTTGATCAGCCCGACTGCGCGCGCCGGCCGGCCGATGAGACGATCGTGCAGATTGATCGCCATCATTTTGGGATGTTCGGCCCCTTCCTCGTAGAGCAGGTCGAAACAATCCATCATATAACGCGCGAATCCATCGGCGGTGCGGAAGCCTGAGTTGCAATCGAATCGGTTGTCGTTGGTCTCAAAGGAAATCGGGATTACGAGATGGCTCCGCCGGCCGAACTTCACCCAGAACGGCAGTTCGTCGCCCAGATAGTCGCGGTCGTAGAGGAAGCCGCCGTGCTCGACTAGCAGGCGCCGGGTATTGTTGCTGGGCCTGCCGTTGAACCAGCCTACCGGGGGCTGGCCCGTGAGCTTCTTGATGCTTTCGAAACCGAGGCGAATATGCTCGCGCTCGGTCTCCTCGTCGATTTCGAGATAGTCAAGCCAACGGTAGCCATGGCTGACGATCTCGTGCCCGTCGGCGACAAAGGCCTGCGTCAGGTCCGGACATTGCTCAAGCGCGCGGACGACTCCCAGGATACTAACCTTGATCTCGAAACGTTTGAAGATGCGCAACAATCGCCAGCAGCCGCTGCGCGGCCCGTATTCGAACGCGGATTCGACTGTCGGGCTGCGCGCTCCTTGGTAGCGCGGCAGGCCGATATCGTTGAGCGCGTCTTCCGAGCGGTCGTCACCCTCAAGCAGGCAATGCTCGCCGCCGGCTTCGACGTTGAGGTTGATATTGACCGCGATGCGGGCGCCCCCCGGCCATTTCGGATCCGGCGGATTGGGACCGTAGCCATAGAAATCGCGCGGCGGGCCGGGATCTCTGGGCCGCTGAAAGCCGCGCGACTTGGCGTTGGAAGCGGCCGATCCGAGGTCGCTCATGGTTGATCCTGGCCGCAACTTCGTCAACGAGACGCTTTGAACGGGTGGTAATCGACCTTGTAGCCGAAATAATGCGGCCCGACCAGCGCGAGCCCCGCGCGCGTGCGCCATTGCGGCGCGCAAGGAATCGCGATCGCGACGACGCGCAACCCAAACCGTAACGTTTCGGTCGTGATCGGCACGCCGGTGTCCGCGTCGAGCAGCGTGATGAGGTCGGGGGTGGTGACGATCGGATGGCCGTCGCGTTCGGCGATCAGGAATTCGTTCTGGAATTCGATTCGATAATTGTGGCCGCGATATTCGTCGACGCCCGCGAACTTGGCGTCGCCGCGCGCGAACCCGGTCTCGGTGCGGCGGGCGATGTCCGTCACCCGGCCATGGAAGATCGTCGCGGCGCCGAGCTTCGACTGGATCGCCGCAACCGCGTCGGCATGCGTGGTGCGGCTCTCGCGCAGGATTTCGCCCAGGCGACGAGCAAGCGTCAGCGTGCCACGCACCGCCGACTTTTTCGCGATCGCGCCGCTCATCGGGTAGAGCGAGATCAGCACGGAACCGCCCATTTCGATGGTGGCGGCGCGCGCAAGCCGCTCGGTCCATTTGTTGTCGATGCATTCGAGCAGAATGCAGTTGCCTTTGTCGTCGACGACCACCATCGGCGTCGCCGAGACCCCGTGCAAGGTAAAGGTGACCATCTGCAATTCGGGATAGGCGCGCCCCATTCCGTCGCCGTCGATCACCGGAATGCCGGTCATCGCGCCGATCACGAACGGGATGGTCGAATTGAGGCCGCCGGCCTCCGCGCACAGAATCGCGCCGATCTTCTTGCCGAGGAACCGCTCGAGCTTGCGGAACGCGGTCAGGATCTCCTCGCCTTGCGGGATCTTTTCAACCATCACCGTCGGTGCGCCCATCATCGCGCAGGGAACTACGAGGTCGTCGTCCTTGACCTCGGCGACGTCGATCATTCGCACCTCGCCGTACTTGCGGATCGCCTGCTGCGCCATCAGTTTGCCGATATAGGGATCGCCTCCGCCGCCTGTGCCGAGGATCGCCCCGCCCACCGCAATGTCGTCGAGGTCGGCGACGCCGATCATGCCCCGCGGCGCGGCCTTCTCGATTTTGGCGGACGCTCCGGCCTTGGACTTCGGCGCCTTGGCCTTGGCGCCGGTCGTCCTGGCCTGGCCGGCCGTCTTGACTTCGGCGCGAGGAGTGGCCTTGCGCTTGGTTGGCTTGCTGCTCATTGCGGCGTTCTCCGGGTTCCGCCAGTCGTCAGGATGGGTCTGTGATTCTAAAGCGCGAGTTCGCCGACAGCCTTGACGCGCACGCGCGTCGCATTGCCGGGGATGTAGGCGAGCGGTACGTCCTCGACATCGACAATCGCCACGCTGTCGGCGCGCGCGCCGGCCGCGACCGCGGCGTCAGTCGCCTTTTGCTTGGCGTCGGCCAGCGCGTCCTCGCGCTTCATTTTGCTCAGCATGTAAATCCGGTCGACTTCGCCGCTCACCTGGGCGATGGCGGCGCCCACCGCGTTCGCACAGGCAAAATGATTCGGCTTCATCACGTCAAGGTCGCCGATCTTCGCATCGAGCAGGATGCTGCCGCCGCCGACTACGACCACCGGCAGCGGTTCGGGCGAAAGGCGCGACCTCTCGACGGCGTTCTGCGCCATCTCCATAATACGCGCCCTCGTCTTGGCGATCAGCGCCGGCGAAAGGTGAGCGACCTTGGATCGATCACCGAAGTCGGCGCGGCCCGCCGCGACGATGATGTCGCTGGTCGTCAAGGTCTTGCCACCGAAGATCAGCGCGTCTGTCGTGAGCCGGTACCCGACCGAGCGGGGACCGACGGTCACCGCGCCGCCCGGCTTCTCCTCGACCACCAACGAGCCACCTCCCAGGCCGATCGAGAACACGTCGGGCATTCGGAAATTCGTGCGAACGCCGCCGATCTCGACCGCCACGGTGGCCTGGCGGGGGAAGCCCTTGTGCAGCGAGCCGACGTCGGTGGTGGTGCCGCCGACATCGATCACGATCCCGTCCTGCACGCCCGAAAGGAACGCGGCGCCGCGCATCGAATTGGTCGGGCCGCTCGCGAAGGTGAGCACGGGGAAGCGCTCGGCGAAGCGCGCGTCCATCAGCGTGCCGTCGTTCTGCGTGAGGAAGAACCGCCCGGAAACGCCGGTGCTCTCGAGCGCTTCCCGGAAGGCACCCATGACGGCGCGCGAGAGGTCGCGCAGGCACGCGTTCATGATCGCCGCGTTCTCGCGCTCCAGCAGGCCGATGCGTCCGATATCGCTCGACAAGGTGATATGCGCGCCGGGCGCCGCGGCGGCGAAAATCTCGCCGGCCTGGCGCTCCACCTCGGGGTTGACCGGGCTGAACACCGAGCTGATCGCGATGGTGCGGATCTTCTTCTTGACGATGTCCTTGGCGATTTTGCGCAGCTCGGCCGGATCCAGCGGAGTGATCGCGCGCCCGTCGAATTCGTGGCCGCCATGGGCGAAATAGGCGTGATTGCCGATCGCGTCGCGCAGGTCGGGCGGCCAGTCGACCATCGGCGGCAGCGCCTGCGTGGCCGGAAGGCCGAGCCGCACCGCCGCCGTCGGCGCGAGATCGCGCCGCTGCACGACCGCGTTGGTGAAGTGGGTGGTTCCGAGCGCGACCACCGCCACCGAGCCGGCGGCGACGCCCGACTGTTTGAGCGCGCCCGTCAGGGCCTCGCGCACGCCGGTGGTGACGTCGGGGGATGTGGTCGCCTTGAAGCTGGCGATGACGCGCTGCCCCTCCATGACGACGGCGTCGGTGTTGGTGCCGCCGACGTCGATTCCGATTCTGATCACGTTCGTTTGCTCCTCTGGGCTTTTGTCACGTCGCCTGGGGGCCGCGCCGGCGTCCGGGAGAGCCGGCCGTCACGCGAGTTGCTCGATCGGCGTGTAGGGTTCGTCGATCCGGAAGCCCTTGGGACCGAAAACTTCGAGCGCCTCGGGCGTGCGCATGATCGGCGGCACGGCGACCGCGACCACCACGACCCGTTGGCCGTAACGCAGGTATTCCGTGGTGATCGGCTCGGCGGTCTCGGCCTCCATCACGCAGATCAGGTCCGGGACGATGGCGCAAACCTTGCCGTCCACGCGGGCGATCAGATTCTCGTTCTGAATCTGGATCTCCATCACGCCTTTCCACTCTTCGACCCCCTCGATCTTGGCGAAGCCCAGCGCCCAGCCCATCTTGGTTTCGCGCTTCACGTCGATCACCTTACCGCGCCAGATCACCCGCCCATAGGAGTAAAGGGTTTCGGGCAGCATCCGCAGCAGGGATTCGATCGGGCTCTTGTGGCTCTTTTTAGCCTCGCGCAAGCAGCGTCCGATGCGGACGCCGAGCGAGATCGTGTTGGGCACCGCCGTGCGCTTGACGTCCGCGCCGCTCATCGAATATTCCGCGATATAGGCGGCGCCGCCCATGCGGATCGCGACGCCGCGAGACAGCCACTCCATGAACTTGTCGTCGTGCGCCTCGATCAACGCGCTGTCGCCGTATTCGTTGGTCACCACCATCGGCGAGCCCCGCACGCCCAGCACGCTGAAAGTCTCCATCTGCAATTCGGGAAAGGCGCGGCCCATGCCGTCGGCGTCGACCACGGGCAGGCCGGTCAAAGCGCCGACGACGAGGGGAATCGTGGAGTTGATGCCGCCGCATTCGATCGGCATTGTCGCAAAGGCCTTGCGGCCGAGATACGCCTCGAGCTTTCGCAGCGACGCCACCGCCTCGTCGCCGCTGGGGATCTTTTCGACTAGCACCGTTGGCGCGCCCATCATCGCGGTCGGAATCACCAGCGCGTCGTCGGGAACCTCGCTCGGATCGAGAATGACGACCGTCTTGCCCTCGTCCATCGCGGCCTGCACCATCAGCCGCCCGATATAGGGATCGCCGCCTCCGCCCGTTCCCAGAAACGCGGCCCCGACCGCGAGATCCATCAGGTCCTGCCGATCCAACTGCCGCATCGCTTCTCTCCCTTCCTCGATCCTCAGCGCATCAACAGATCGCCGACCGCCTTGACGCGGATGCGAGTGGCGTTGCCGGGGAGATAGGCGAGCGGCACGTCGTCGACGTCGACGATCTTGACCGTCTCTTTGTCGGCGCCGGCGGCGACGGCGCGATCGATCGCCTCGCGCTTGGCGATGTCCAGCACCGCGTCGCGGCTCTGTCCCTCGACCGCGAACACGCGATCGACCTCGCCGCCGACCTGCGCGACGGCCGCCCCGATCGCGTTGGCGACCGAGGAGTGCGACGGACGCACGACTTCGGACGCCGAGGGCAGGCCGCGCGAAACGAGGATCGCGCCGCCGCCCACCAGGATCACCGGCATCGGCTCCGCGCTGGTTTTCATGCGGTCGACGGCGGTGTCGGCCATGCTGTGGATGGTGTCGAGCGCGGTTTCGATGAGCGAGGGTGCCAGATGTTTGACGCGGGCGCGGTCCCCGATATCCTGGAGTCCCGCCGCCACGACGACATCCGTCGTGGTAAGGACGTCCCCGCCAAACACCAAGGCCTTGCTGGTGAGCTCGTAGCCGACCGAGTCGGGGCCGATGCGTGCGCCGCCGTCGCGCACCAGGCTGCCGCCGCCGAGCCCGATCGCGAGCACGTCCGGCATGCGGAAATTGGTGCGCACGCCGCCGATATCCACCGACACCGCGGCCTCGCGCGGGAAACCGTGCAACAGCATGCCGACATCCGAGGTGGTGCCGCCGATATCGACCACCATCGCCTCCTTGAGTCCGGCGAGCAGCGCGGCGCCGCGCATCGAATTGGTCGGACCGGAGGCGAAGGTGAGCACGGGATAGCGTTCGACATGCTGGGGCGCCATCAGCGTGCCGTCGTTCTGGCTGATGAAGAAAGGCGCCTCGATCTTGAGCTCGCGCAACGCCCGGCGGAACGACGAAACGACCGCGAACGCGAGATCGACGAGGCAGGCGTTCATCACCGTTGCGTTTTCGCGCTCCAGAAAGCCGATCCGCCCGATCTCGTGCGACAGCGACAGGCGAATGCCCGGAACTTCGTTCGCGAGGATCTCGGCCGCGCGCTGCTCCATCTCGGCGGTCACGGGCGAAAACACCGAGCTGATCGCCGCCGCGGTAATCCGCTTGCGCCGAACGTCGGCGGCGACTTCGCGCAAGCCGAGCTCGTCGAGCGGCGCGATCTCGCGGCCGTCGAACTCGTTGCCGCCTTTCAGCATGTAGCGATGCCGGCCCACCGCGGCGGCGAGGTCGGCCGGCCAGTCGGTCAGTGGCGGCAGCGAGCGGGTGGCGGGCAATCCCAAGCGGATGGCGGCGACTTCGACGAGCCGCCGGCGCTCGACGATGGCGTTGGTGAAATGGGTGGTGCCGATCATCACCGCCTGGACGTCCGACGCGGACGCCTTGGTCTGCGCGAGCAGATCGCGCAACACTTCGATGATGCCGGCGCCGACGTCGGGCGTCGTCGGTCTTTTACGCCAGCCGAGCACGTCGAGCCCGTTCATCAGGACGGCGTCGGTGTTCGTCCCCCCCACGTCAATGCCAATTCGCATCGCGAATTCGTCCCCCTCGTGCGTGACGCTCGGCTCGCCGGCCCGCGCCGCTATTCGACCGGCAGCACCTCGGTCCGTTCCGGATTCCAGTAGACGGCGACTGCGCTATGCGCGTCGTGCTGCGGGCGACCCGCCTGATTCTGCACTTCCGCGACCAGCGTCTGCCCGGCCGCGGTCAACCGGTAACGGATCAGCGCGCCCTGGTAGATCCTCGCCTCGACCACCGCGGGCAGGCGGGCGAGGCCGCCGAGCTCGGCGCCGTCGAGCAGGATGTTCTCCGGCCGTATCACCAGCTTGACCCGCTGGCCCGCGGCGAGTCCCTTGCGCGGCGGCGCGCGAACCTGGCTTCCATCGGTCAGAATGAGCTCGACCGAGTCGGCGCTCGACCGCCCGACAGTCCCGTCGAGCAGGTTCGATTCGCCGATGAAGGTGGTGACGAACAGGTCGCTCGGGCTCTCGTAGATCTCCTTCGGCGTGCCGACTTGGACGACGCGGCTCTTGTTCATCACGCCGATCCGATCGGACATGGTGAGCGCCTCGCTTTGGTCGTGCGTGACGTAGATCGTGGTGATGCCGAGGGTCTTCTGCAGCTCCTTGATCCAGTATTTCATCTCCTCGCGCAACGTCTTGTCGAGCGCGCTCAGCGGTTCGTCGAGCAAGAGAATGCGCGGTTGCGTGACGAGCACGCGGGCGAGCGCAACGCGCTGCTGCTCGCCGCCGCTGAGGTCCCTTTGGAAGCGCCGCTCGTAACCCGACAACCCCACCTGCAACAAAGCTTCGCGCACGCGCCGCTCGATCGCGGCTTTTTCCACCTTGCGCATTCGCAGGCCGAAAGCGATGTTGTCCGCCACGTTCATATGCGGGAAAATCGCATAGTTCTGGAACACGATTCCGACGTCGCGCTTCTCCGGCGGTCGGTGAACGATGTCGTCGCCGTCGATCAGGATGCGGCCTCCGTCGGGCGCGACGAAACCCGCCACCATGCGCAGGGTGGTCGACTTGCCGCAACCCGACGGACCGAGGAGGGAGAAGAATTCGCCCGAAGCGATTTTGAGGTTGACCTCCGACACCGCGACAAAACCATTGTACGCTTTGGTCAACGCAACAAGCTCGACGGTTGCCAATTCGCGGCCTCCTCTACGCAGCGAACGCGATCATGGAGATCACGCGGAGAAAATGGCGTTGACGGTCTCCTCGACCTCGTCGGCGTGATCGAGATATCTCTGATAATCGGGGATCCAGAACCCCTTGACCGAGTCGGCTGTATTGGTAATGCCTTTCGTCGCCATTTTCGGGGTGATTTCGATATTCTTGCAAGTCGGCCGAAGATAGAAAAGATCGGCGAACTTGCCGAACACCTTCGAGTCGAGCGTCCGATCCATGAACGCGAACGCCAGCTTCTTCTGCATGGGCTCGGCATACTTGCTAATCGTGCGCGATTGGGTCAACAGCGGCTTTTTCTCCTCCCAGATGTATTGGGCGGTTTTCACCCCGCGATCCTCCATCGCCCACATTTCGCCGTCCCACTGATTGCAAGCGATCACCTCTCCGCGTTCGAGCAGAGCTTGCATGTTGCCGGTAAAGTCGCTGGTCTTGACCGGAACCAGCCCTTTCATGGCCTCATAGCCGGCCTTGAAATCGAACTCGTCCTTGCCGAATACGGCGCACGAGGTCAGAAACAACGTCATCTGCAGTTCGTTCACGGTTACATAAGTGCCGCGCTTGCCCGCCAATGACGGCCGCCAGAAATCCTTAAAGGCTTTGATCGGCGCGTCGATGAGGTCGGTGCGGTAACCGAAAGTGTAACGTCCGTAGGACCAGGTGATGCCCAAGCCGGTAACCTTGGCGAAGTCCCAGAGATTGACCGCATTGGGGATGTTGGGCAGGACATCGTCGAGCGGCAGGAAGAAGTCGCCCGCTCGTGCGGACTGATACATATCCTTGAGGTTCCAGTTCGCGATATCGCAGAACGGAGTCTTCGGTCCGCCGGCCGTAAATTTGGGGAACCATGGGAATCCGGAATCCCACGAAATCTTACAATTATATTCTTTCTCGAAATCCGAAAGCAAATATTTACGGACCGATTCCTCCCAGAACCCGCCCCATTCGGCGATGCGCAGCGTCGCGCCTCCAGCATCGAACGGCTTGCCGTCCCAGAGGACGTCCTTCGACCAGGCGTGGTTGATATTGAAAAAGGTTGCCGTGGCGGCAACGGCCGCGGCTCCTTTGAGCGCCGTGCGACGGCTCAGATTCGCTTCCAACTTCTTCTTCATGATTAAGTCTCCCACTCCAGAAACATCGACCCTCAGTTGAGGTCTTCGCGAAAACCGTCGATCTTCTCGTCGCGTCGCTCACCACCGAAGCCGCGTGTTGGAGACAAGCTTGGTCAAGTTCACCAATCGCGACGACAGCACCATCGAAACCACCACCAGAGCGATCGCAAAGATGCCCGCAGCAGCGGCGGTCGGCTCAAACTTGTAGCGCAGCGAAATATACATCGCGTAGGGCAACCCGGTCAGATTCGGCGTCCCGAGATAAAGCGAGAGGTCGAATTGCCCGAACGAAATGATGAATGCGAAAATCGCGCCGGCGCCGACCGAGGGTTCAATGATCTTCAGCGTGATCAGGCGGAAAGCCTGGAACGGTCCCGCCCCCAGGCTGCGCGCCGCTTCCTCCAGCGATACGTCGAACCCCACCAACGCGGCCGAGACTGTGGCGAGCACAAACGGTGAGGTGACCAGCACATGGCCGATGAGCAAACCGCCGAATGTCCGCGCCAGGCCAATGTTGGTCGTGACATAGAATACGTATAGCGCCAGGCCGAGAACAAGCCCCGGCAGAACGATCGGCGACATGAACAAGCCGCGCATCGCCGCCACGCCCTTTGACCTCGATCGGATCAAGTAGACCGCGGCCATGGTGCCCATCAGGGACGAGATCACCATCGTGATCAAAGCAAGTTCAAGACTGAACAAATAGGCCGGAAAGAATGTGGGCGACTGGAGGAAGTTCGCAATCCAGCGCAGCGACAGGCCTTGCGGCGGGAACGTCAGATATTCGCCTGCGGTGAGCCCCGCCAAGACGACGATCACGACCGGCAGCAGCAACACCACGAGAGCCGCTGCCGAGCCAAGCCATATGATCCAGTGGAAACGGACCGCGTCTCTCACGTCCGGCCCCCCGTCAAGCGTGAGCTCACGGCCTGGTACACAAACACCGCGCTGATATTGATGACGAACAGGATCGTGGAGAGCGCCGCCCCGAATTGCCATTGCCCGCTGTTGGAGATCCGTTCAAAGATATGGATCGGTAGGACCCATACTTTCCACCCCCCCATCAGCGCCGCCACCACGTAGCTGCTGCTGGAAAGCGCGAACACGAGCAGCATGCCCGCCAGCAAGCCGGGCATCGTCAGCGGCAGCGTGACGCTGCGGAAGGCGCGCCAGCGTGACGCCCCCAGGCTGCGCGCCGCTTCCTCGAATGAAGGATGGATCCCGCGGATGATGCCGATCAGCGACAACACCATGAACGGCAGGGTGATCTGAACGGTGCCGACAATCACCCCGAACACGTTGTACATAAGGGGCAGCGGCTTATCGATATAGTGCCATCTGGCCAAGGTCCCGTTGATCAATCCGTTGTCGCCTAGCAACACCATCATTCCGTAGAGGCGGATCACCCCGTCGAGCTGCATTGACGCGAGCACCAGGATCATCAAAACGGTGTTCCATGTCGGATGCTCGATCTTCGCGATAACGTAGGCGAGGGGGTACCCGAGAATTGCCGCGACTATCGACGAAATGACCGAAATCTCGATCGTGAGCAGCGCCGAATTGTAATACTGCGGAAGACTAAAGAAGCGGATGAAATTCGTAAGCACGAAGTCGCCGTGCGGCGCAACACGGCCAGCCATCGGCTTGTCGAACGAGTCGGCAAGCAGCGACAATACCGGCAAAACGAAGAACACGACGAAGAACAGCGTCATCGGGACCGCGAGCAGCCACAGGCGGCTCCGAGGGCGCCCGAAGGCGCCGCGCCGGGAGCCGCTCGCGATCTCGTTGACGGTAGCCGTCGCGGCCATGTCCAATCTTGCGTCCCCCGCGCCGTCGTTCGCTATTCGGCGGCCTCGCGGCTTTGGGCGCCGATGCCGATGGCGGCGTAGCCGACGATGTTCTTGCGCGGCGGCGGTCGATACGCCTGTTTGCTGTGCGACAGTCGCGAACGCACCAGCGCCGCGGCGATGTTGATCGCCGTGGGCACGGGATCGATAACGGGGACGTTGAATCCCTCCTTCAGAAGGCCCTCGTGCACCGCCTCGGCGCAGCCGAGCATTCCGGTGCAGCCGAAAATGATGTAATCGGCGCCGTCCTCGACGACGGCTTTCCGCGCCTCCGCAATCAGGGCGCGCTTGGTTGCGGCCAAATCCTTCTCCAGCTCCAACACCGGGATTTCGATCGAACGTGCCGAGGCCAGTTTGGAAGTCATGCCGTAAACCGCCGCCTGGGTCTCGATCATCGGCAGAATGCGGCTGAGCACCGTCACCACGCTGAACTTATGACCCATCATCGCAGCGACGCCCATCGCCGTCTGCATCGGACCCAGCACGGGAATGGAGACGCATTCGCGCGCCCCGAACAAACCTGGATCCCCCATGCAGTCGATCACGACGGCATCGGCGCCTTGGCGCTCCGCCTCCACGATCTTGGCGATCGTGCCGGGCTGGGCGAGCATGATTTCGTAGTCGCATTCGATCGACGCCGGGCCGGTGTCGATATTGACGAAACTGACCTTCACGTCGTCGGATTCGAGAGGCGCCGCGTCGGCAGGCGTACGAAACCCTTCCGTCGTGATTGGCGTAACGACGCGAATGCGAATAGCCAAGGCAACCTCCCGTCTTTCGGACTGCGGCAAAGCCACTATCGCTCCAAAACCGCGGCCGCGCAATCCGCCCCCTCCCCGCCGCCAGGGCAATCGGGTGAAGGAACAAACACTGAATCCGGTCCGACGACCTACTCCTAATTTGGGCGATTCGGACTCGCATTACGCGAATCTCCGCTTTGTGCTGCAATCGTGGCGACGCATCGGCCGTGCCGCGGACGATCCGACCTTCATATTCGACGCGTCGGAAAACTCTATGGGACCTTCACCCGATTGCCCTGTCCCCGCCGCCCCCCTCCCCGCCGGCTCCCCCGCCGCGATCCCCGCGCGCGCCGGCTCCGCAAGCCCTGCGGAATTTCTAGCCGCAAGCCGCATCGATACCATAGGCGCCGCCGCTGGCTTGCGAGAAGCGCGGTCGCGGATGGCGATCGCCCTGTTTGGGACAGGCGCCGGCGAATTCGGAACTACCCGCGCTTACCCTTTGGATACGTCGGCGTGCGGCGGGTGCCGCGCGCTGAGCCCTATGGCTCAACAGCTCCCCAGATTTGGCGGGTTTCGCGCCGTCGCCGCATTTTCAATTACGACGCGAGCCGCGCTCCCGCCGACCGCACGCCTTCACTTTTTTGCCAATTTGTGCCTCAATCGATCTCCGAAGGCACGGGAGGACGACAATGAAGGCGATCGTGATCGACGGCCAGTTCGGGCTCGACCATCTCAAGCTGGTTGATCGGCCCCGACCCGAACCGCGCCTTGGGGAGGTGGTGATCCGCACCCGCGCGGTGTCGCTAAACTATCGCGACACCGACATGGTCGCCGGCACTTACCCCTTCAAGTTTCCTCTTCCGTTGGTGCCGACGTCGGACGGCGTCGGCGAGGTCGTCGCCGTCGGCGAGGGCGTGACGCGCGCCAAGATTGGCGATCGCGTGCTCGGCACCTTCTGGCAGAGTTGGCTCGGCGGTGACTTCGACCAGACGGCGAGCGTTGGGCAGCTCGGCGGCGACATGGACGGAATGCTCTCCGAATTCGTCCGGCTCGACCAGCAAGGGCTGGTCCACGCGCCCGAGCATCTAAGCGACGAGGAGGCTTCGACGCTGCCCTGCGCGGCGCTCACCGTCTGGCAGGCGCTGGTCACCGAGGGCCGTCTGAAGGCCGGCGAGACCCTGTTGGTGCAAGGGACCGGCGGTGTTTCCCTGTTCGCGCTGCAATTCGGCGTCATGTTCGGCGCGCGCACAATTGTCACCTCAAGCAGCGAAGCCAAACTCGAACGCGTCAAACGGCTCGGAGCGACCCACACGATCAACTATGTCAAGACTCCCGTCTGGCACCCTGAGGTCCGCCGGCTCAACGGCGGCCGCGGCGTCGATCATGTCGTCGAGGTCGGCGGGCCCGACAGCTTCCTGCAGTCGTTGCAGGCGATCCGCATGGGCGGGCAGATCCACATGATCGGTTATGTCGGCAGCAAGACGGGGGAGATCAACCCGCTAGAAATCCTCTACCGCCGTGCAGTCGTGCGCGGCATTCCCATCGGCTCGCGCGAATCTTTCGACCACATGAACCGCGCGATCGCGCTACACGAGATGCACCCTGTGGTCGATCGGATCTTCCCCTGGACCGAGGCGCGCGCGGCGCTCGAATACATGCGCGAGGGCAAACATTTCGGTAAGATCGTATTGAAATTCTAGGAATCGTTTCGCTCGAGCCGACCAGAAGGGTCCCCGAACGGTGCACAAGATCGAGATCGCGCAACAGGCCATCGAAATCTCGATGCTTCGCCGGGGACGGGTTCAGCCGTTCGTCGCCATCGAGCCGAGCAAGACCGCGTTATTGGTGGTGGACATGCAGACCGGCTTCGTTGCGCCCGGCGCCGTAGCCGAGATCCCGATGGCGCGAGAAATCGTGTCCAACATCAATCGCTTGGCGGGCGCGTTACGGCGCGCGGGCGGAACGATCGTCTGGATCGTCTCGACCTATGGGCCGGGTGCCGAGCTCGATTGGACGACCTTCTTCAACTTCATCGTAACCGGCGAAGCGTCCGACCGCATCCGCCTCGCGTTTGCCGAGGGCGAGCCTGGACATGAGTTGTGGCGCGAGCTCGACCGTCAGCCGGACGATCTCTTGGTTTCGAAGAATCGCCTCACCCCTTTCGCCGATCCTTCCCGCATGCTGGAGACCCTGCTCCGCGCCCGCGACGTCGACATGGCGTTGATCGCGGGCACGGTGACGAACGTGTGCTGCGAATGCACCGCGCGCGACGCGGCGATGCGAAATTTCAAGACGATCATGATCTCCGACGCCAACGCCTCGCGCAACGACGTCGAGCACAACGCGACGCTATCGATCTTCCTTCAAGCCTTTGGCGGCGTGTTATCGACCGACGTGACGATCGCTCTGATCGGGGGAAAGACCGCGGAATGAACGCCAAGTTCACTACAAGGCCGGAAATACTGGGCACTTTCGGGGCGGTGAGTTCCACCCATTGGCTCGCGTCCGCCGTCGGCATGTCGATCCTGGAGCGTGGCGGCAACGCGTTCGACGCCGCAGTCGCGACGGGTATTTGCCTGCAGATCGTCGAGCCGCATCTGTCGGGGCCCGCCGGCGACATGCCGGCCATTATTTACAGCGCGCGCGATCGCGTGGTGCGCGTGCTCTGCGCGCAGGGGACGGTGCCGGCCGCGGCGAGCCTCGCCAAGTTCCGCGAACTCGGCCTCACGCTGATTCCGGGAACCGGCTTCCTCGCCGCTACCGTCCCCGGTGCGTTCGACGGCTGGATGCTGCTGCTGCGCGACTACGGAACGCTGACGCTCGAAGAGGTGTTGGCGGCGGCGATCGGCTATGCCGAAGACGGCTTCCCGGTTCTACCGCGCGTGACCATGTCGCTGCTGCCGCTGGTCGAATTTTTCAAGGCGGAATGGCCGAGCTCGGCCGCGGTCTGGCTGCCCAACGGCGAGCCGCCGCGGCCCGGGACGTTGCATCGCACACCCGGTGTCGCCGAAACGTATAAGCGCATCGTCGCCGAGGCGAAATCGGCCGGAGGGAATCGCGAGCGGCAGATTGAAGCTGCGCGCGCGGCCTTCTATCGCGGGTTCGTCGCCGAGGCGATCGAAAGGTTTACGGCCCGAACGCCGCAAATGGACGGAACTGGCCGGCGCAACGTCGGTCTGCTGACGGCAGACGATATGGCGCGCTGGCGCGCGACTTTCGAGGACAGCGCGAGCTACGACTACGGCCGCTATCGCGTGCACAAGACGGGCCCTTGGGGTCAGGGGCCCGTGTTGCTGCAACAACTCGCGCTGCTAAAGGGATTTGATCTTTCCGCGCTCGATCCGGTCGGCGCCGAATTCGTGCATGTCGTCACCGAATGCGGCAAGCTCGCGTTCGCCGATCGCGAGGCTTTCTACGGCGATCCAGCTTTAGCCGACGTGCCGCTGACGACGCTGCTGAGCGACGCCTACAACGATGCGCGCCGCGCGCTGGTCGGCGAGACGGCTTCGCTCGAGTTGCGCCCGGGACTGCCCGAGGTTTCGGCGTCGCGGTTGAAGACGATGCAAGCGCTCGCGGGCTCCGCGGCGCCAGTCGGACCCGGCGGCGGCGAACCGACCTTCGCGCCGCTGCCGGAATATCGCGGCGACACCGTACATCTCGACATCATCGACCGCTGGGGCAATATGATCGCCGCGACGCCGAGCGGCGGCTGGTATCAGAGTTCGCCGGTTATTACCGAACTCGGCTTCCCTCTAGGGACGCGCGCGCAGATGTTCTGGCTCGCCGAGGGCCTGCCGTCGAGCCTCATTCCCGGCGCGCGGCCGCGCACGACGCTTTCTCCGACCCTGGTGGAGCGCGACGGAGCGCCCTATCTGGTCTGCGGTTCGCCGGGCGGCGACCAGCAGGACCAATGGACCCCGCTACTGTTGCTGCGCCATTTCCACCATCGCGCGAACCTGCAGGAAGCGATCGACGCGCCGATGTTCAACAGCTTGCATTTCCCGAGTTCCTTTACCCCGCGTCTGTCGAAGCCCGGCGCGCTTTCGATCGAGGATCGCTTCGGGCCGGAGGCGCTCGGTGAGCTGGCGCGACGCGGACACCGCCTGAACGTCGTGGACGGCTGGTCGCTTGGTAGGCTGTGCGCCGCCTCTTCGGCGAACGGCCTGATGAAAGCGGCGGCGACGCCGCGCCACATGGAGGCTTACGCTATCGGCCGCTAGCCGAACGGTCGATATTGGCTGGGCAAGGCCGACGGGCTAGTTTGGCAATTACGATCCGAGGGGTTCGACGCAAGCCGCGTCGCCGATCACAGGGAGTGCGCGAAGATGGCTTCCAGAACCGACTCGCGTCCGAAGGCGGCTCGACGCAAGCTCGGTCCGGCGCGAGACTTTCTGGGCTACGGCGACGACCCGCCGCAAGCGCGCTGGCCCGGCGGAGCGCGGATTGCGGTCAATTTCGATCTGAACGTCGAGGCCGGCGGCGAGCACTCAATTCTAGAGGGCGACGCGCATTCTGAGAATCTTCTCACTGACATCGGCTTTCCCTCGTACCCCGGCAAGCGAAGTCCGATGGTGGAATCCGTGTTCGAATACGGACCGCGCGTCGGCTGTTGGCGCCTGTTGCGCATCTTCAAGCGCTTCGAGGTGAAGATCAGCGTGCTTGGCGTGGTGCGCGGCTTGCAGATGTATCCCGAACTGACCCGCGCCTTTGTCGAGGCCGGACACGAGATCGTCAGCCACGGTTGGCGTTGGCTCGACTATCACGAGATGAAGGAAGGCGAAGAGCGGGAGCATATCCGGCTCGCGGTCGAAGGAATAGCGGCGTTGACCGGCGCGCCGCCGGTCGGATGGTTCAATGGCCGTCCGAGCGTCAATACGCGACGGTTGTTGATCGAACACGGCGGCTTCCTCTACGACCGCGATTATCTCGGCGACGAATTGCCCTTCTGGGTCAAAGCCGGCGACCGCAATCATTTGGTCATCCCCTATTCGCTCGAAACCAACGACAACAGGTTCGACCGCAACACCGGCTTCAGCACGGCCGACGAATTCGCGCAATATATGATCGACGGCTTCGATCTTCTCTATGAAGAAGGGGCCGAACGCCCCAAAATGATGAGCGTGGCGCTGCACGATCGGCTTATTGGCCGGCCGGCGAAAGCCGTTGGGCTGATCAAGTTTCTCGACCATGTGCGCCGACACGACCGCGTGTGGCTCTGCACTGGGCGCGACATCGCCGAGCACTGGCGGCGGGTGAATCCGCCGAACGAGACATACGATCGCCCGAGCTTCCCACGCGGCATCGGGTCGTAGGGGCGCATCCCTATCGCGTTTGTTGGGTGAACGCGGAGTTCCAGCTCAAGGCGAGGCTTTCATGAAATTGCCGACCTCTGCGTTCACCCTAACGGACTGGTCGGAGGTTGCAGCGGCGGAGCATCCTGGCGAGACCGGGACCTCGGTCTGGCGCACTGCGTCGAGCGGCGACTTGCGCGTGCTGTGGTCGATTATTCCGCGGGCTACGCCGCGGGGGCATTGTCAGAGTAAATTTTATACTGCCTGCTCGCGCGCGAGGCCGGGCTGGAGCTGCACTGTTTTTGCTCACGAATCATGGACGCGCTCGGCCGGATTCGATGCCGAAAATGGCCTATACTTATTTGCCTTGACAGTGCCTCGCCGGCCACGTCAATCCCGGCTTTCGCTAAGGGATATGACGTTCCGCCTGGATCGGGACAGACGCTTTGGACGGAATGGGCGGGTTTCAGTTTTCCGATCAATCTCGGTCAGCAGCCGGCCTGTGTCGTGCCTTGCGATCTGACCGACGACGGACGCCCCATTGGAGTACAAGTAATCGGGCCGCGCGGCGCCGATGATTCCGTGTTGGAATTTGCATTGGCCAGCGAGGCGATCATCGGTCAAATTTGATCCGTCGGCGACGTGTTCTCTCGCCAATCGGCGACTCACGTCATGTCGGATAAGATACAGTGCGTCTGGCGACGCCATTCAAGGAGGACTCGATGTCGCACGAATTGCAGTTCTATATTGACGGCGCGTGGGTCGATCCGGCGACGTCGAACGTCCTCGATGTCATCGATCCGTCGACGGAAGACTCATTCGCGAAGATCGCTATGGGATCCAAGGCGGACGTGGACAAAGCGGTCGCAGCCGCCAAGCGGGCGTTTTCCACTTTCGGTTTCACAAGTCCGATGGAACGGGTTGAGCTGCTGCGCCGCGTCGTCGCCGCATATAAGAAGCGCCGAAACGATCTTGCTCTGGCGGTCTCAAGGGAAATGGGCGCGCCGAGAGGTTTCGCGCTTGAGAGCCAAGTCGGCATCGGCTTGTCGCACCTTGAGAAAATGGTCGAGACGCTTCAGTATTTCAAGTTCGAACAGTCGAAAGGCAGCTCACTTGTCGTCAAGGAGCCGATCGGGGTCGTCGGTTTGATCACACCCTGGAATTGGCCGCTCAATCAGATCACTTGCAAGGTCGCGCCAGCCTTGGCGGCGGGTTGCACGATGGTGCTCAAACCCAGCGAGATCGCGCCGCTCGACGCCATCATTTTCGCAGAGATCCTGGACGAGGCCGGAGTTCCCAAGGGAGTTTTCAACCTCGTCAATGGAGACGGACCCACAGTTGGCCAGGCGATAGCCTGCCACCCCGACGTCGACATGGTTTCGTTCACCGGCTCGACTCGTGCGGGCATTCTCGTCGCCAAAGCGGCGGCGGACACCGTTAAGCGCGTCCATCAGGAGCTGGGCGGCAAGTCCGCCAACATTTTGTTCCCGGATGTTGATTTCGCGGTTGCGGTGAAAAAAGGCGTATCGGCGTGCTTTGGCAACAGCGGCCAGTCTTGCAATGCGCCGACGCGCATGTTCGTGCCCCGAGATCGCCAGGACGAGGCGGCCGCTTTCGCAAAAGCGGCGGCGGAAAAATTCCACGTCGGTGCGGCGGATGCGCCCGGCACGGTTCTCGGCCCTGTCGTCAGCAAGATCCAGTTCGACAAGATCCAGAACTTGATTGAGAGCGGAATCGCCGAAGGAGCGACACTCGTAACGGGCGGGCCCGGCCGGCCCGCCGACCTCAACCGAGGCTATTTCGTGAGGCCCACGGTCTTCGCCGACGTGACGCCGGAAATGCGCATCGCGCGGGAGGAAATCTTCGGGCCCGTGCTGTCGATCATGCCCTACGATTCGGTCGAACAGGCGATCGCGCGCGCAAACGACACCGTTTACGGCCTCGCCTCCTACATCCAGACGAAGGATCTTCAGAAGGCGCGTGAAACTTCGAGACGTCTGCGCACGGGCAACGTTTATATCAATTACCCCGTCTGGGACGCGGGCCTGCCCTTCGGTGGCTATAAGCAATCTGGCAATGGCCGCGAATACGCCGAGTACGGCCTTGACGACTTTCTGGAGATCAAGGGAATCGCGGGCTATCAGGCGGCTTGAGGCGTCGGCCGGCGGCGCCGCGCGCGACTAGCCGCACGTATTGCGAGTGCGCGCGCGGGCCGCGGAATGCCGGTTGCGTTGACTAAATCGATCGAACTCGACGGCCGCTGGACAACAATGGAAAGCGCGATGAAGACGATCCGAGTGACCTGCGCCCATCATTGTCCTTGTATGTGCTCGCTGCTGGCGCAGGTCGACAACGGCAAAGTGATCAGAGTTTCGGGCGACCCGGAGCAACCTTTCACCGCAGGGTTCGCCTGCGCCAAGGTCAATCGTGACGCCGAACTCGTGCACTCCCCGGACCGAATTAGGACCCCTTTGCGTCGAACAGGTCCCAAGGGGTCGGGGGAATTCGAGCCGATCGGCTGGACGGAGGCTCTCGATGAAATCGAGACGCGATGGAAAGGGCGTTGTCACGTTGACACTTGTTACTTGTCAATAGCGGTGGCAACCCCTCGACCCGCATGAGCAAAATCAATGGCTTGCGTTTCTCGCCGTCGAGCCAAAACAGCTAAAAAGCGCCTATACTGAGCCAACGTGACAATGCCCCCCAAAACTCCGCCGAGCCCGGCAGTCCCATAGCGACCGTGCGCATAATACCCGCCACCGCCGCCGAAAATCAGAATCAGTATAATAATGATGAGAATGGTGCTCATGCCTTAACCTCCCG
>JBEKLU010000102.1:0-19987 GCA_050010035.1 Roseiarcus sp. | reverse complement strand
TGCATCTGCGAGACGATGACGCGCTCGGTGCCGTTGACGACGAAGGTGCCGTTCGCGGTCATGAGCGGCATGTCGCCCATGTAGACGTCCTGCTCCTTGATGTCCTTGACGGACTTGGCCTGGGTCTCCGGATCGACGTCGAACACGATGAGGCGCAGCGTCACCTTGAGCGGCGCGGCGTAGGTCATGCCGCGCTGGCGGCATTCGTCGACGTCGTACTTGGGCGCCTCGTATTCGTATTTCACGAATTCGAGCTGGGCGGTCTGGGCGAAATCGGAAATCGGGAACACCGACTTGAACACCGCCTGCAAGCCCTCGGTCGGGCGCCCGCCCTTGGGCGCGTCCATGATGAGGAACTGGTCGTAGGAGGCCTTCTGCACTTCGATCAGGTTCGGCATGACGCCGACTTCCCTGACGTGGCCGAAGACCTTGCGAACCCGCTTGCGGCCGGTGAATGTCTGCGCCATGTCGCTCCTCAATCCAGGCTTGCCGCCGAACCCCGCGCCGGCGCCCCTTGGCAGGAGGGCGCCGAGGCCGGACGGCGGGCGATGCGGGCCGGAGGCCCAAATTCCTTTGTCGCGCGTCGGGCGCGACTTCCGCGCTCTGATCGGACCGAGGCCCGGCCGGCGCAAAGCCGAACACGCGAACGCATTTTAAACAGCTGAACGGCCCCAAGCCGAAGCCGGGACCGTTCGAGTCACGCGCAGGCCCGATTGAGGCCCACGGTTTCTATTTGAGCTCGACCTTCGCGCCGGCTTTTTCCAAGGCGGCCTTGATCTTCTCGGCCTCTTCCTTGGAGACCCCCTCCTTGACCGGCTTGGGAGCGCCCTCGACGAGATCCTTGGCCTCCTTGAGGCCGAGGGAAGTGATGGCGCGCACTTCCTTGATGACTTCGATCTTCTTGTCGCCGATGGCGGCCAGGACGACCGTGAATTCGGTCTGCTCTTCCACCGGCGCGGCCGCGGCGGCGGCACCCGGCGCGGCGGCGACCGCGACCGCGGCGGCGGCCGAGACGCCCCACTTGGCTTCCAAGAGCTTGGCGAGCTCCGCCGCCTCGAGGACGGTCAGGCTCGACAGTTCGTCGACGATTTTTTCGAGATTAGCCATTGTTGTCGTTCCTATATGGTTCGAATCAGGGATTTGTGAAGAGCCTTACGATCAGGCTGCGTCTTTGGCGGCATAGGCCCCGATCACCCGGGCGACCTTGGCGGCGGGCGCATTGGCGAGCTGCGCCAACTTGGTCGCCGGGGCAGCGATGAGCCCGAGCAACTTGGCGCGCAGTTCATCGAGCGAGGGCAAGGTCGCGAGCGCCTTGACCCCTTCGACGTCCAGGGCCGTCTTGCCCATGGCGCCGCCCAGAAGCACGAATTTCTCGTGATCCTTGGCGAAAGCCACGGCTGCCTTGGCCGCCGCCACCGGATCGCTGGAATGGGCGATCAGGGTCGGTCCCTTGAGAAGGGGGCCGATCGAGGCGACGTCCGTGCCTTTGAGAGCAATCTGGGCGAGGCGGTTCTTGGCGACCTGAACGTGCGCGCCCGCCTGCCGCATCTGCTTGCGCAGACGCTGCATCTGGGCCACGGTCAGGCCGGAATAGTGCGCCACGACCACGACCGAAGCCTTCGAAAAGACTTCATTCAAGGACGCGACGGCCTCCTTCTTTTCCGCTCTATCCACGGTGCTTTCTCCGGTTGGCGGGAATGTCCCGCCTCCTGCACATGTCGCGCCCGCCCGTCTTTCTCCAAGAGAAAGCGGCCGGTCACGACGACTTGCGCCTGTCCCCGGAGCTGGGCTTTAGCGCCCACCGCCGGACAGATGGTTCGAACCGCACGCGCCGACCGGCTCGTTTGAGAGCCGCCCGACGAAAAATCGGTCTTCCCCGTCTATGCAGGCCCCCTTGAACCCCTAATTCGCGGGAGGGAATTAAGCGGCGCTCCCGCAAACGGGAAGCGCGCGCGCCGGCAGTCTCGGACAGGACAAGGCCGGACGAGACGCGAGGGGAGCCCCCGTGTCCTCCGGCCTATCCACCGCTCTCGCTTCGACGCTCCCTTAAAAGGGTCTCGACAAAGCGCAGCGGAAGCCTTTGATGATCATAAGGGGTCGCATCGCGCCGCCGACCCCAGCGCGCTGTTTAGCCGGATCGAGCGCTCCTGCCAAGAGGCTTGACGAAAATTTTTGTTGCGCCGCGAAGGGAGCTGGGCATGGCAGCGCCGCGCCGCATTCTTTTTACACGCCGCAGGCGCATTAAGGATTGGGCGCTCCGCCGCCCGCCTCGCCAGATAAAATTCCGGCCCGTCCGCCGCAAGAGCGCGCTTGATTTATTTTCTGCGGCGCAAAACACTCGCCGGCCTGGGGGAAAGGCGGCCAGGCGCCCTCCCCGCTGGAGTGGAGCCGATGAAAATCGCCGAGCTGAAGACCTTCGTCGTCGGCAATCCGCCGCCCAGCTTCGGCGGGCGCTATTTCCTGTTTCTCAAGCTCAAGACCCAGTGCGGGATCGAGGGCGTCGGCGAGGTCTATACCGCGAGCTTCGGCCCGGCGGCGATCGAGGCGATGATCGCCGACGTGTTCCAGCGCCACGTCATCGGCGCCGATCCCTTCCGCATCGAGGCGCTGTGGCGCAACGTTTACGGACGCGGCTATTCCGGACGCCCGGACATTTCGCTGATGGGGGTGCTGTCGGGCTTCGAAATGGCGTTTTGGGACATCGTCGGCAAGGCGGTGGATAAACCCGTCCACGCGCTGCTCGGCGGTCTCGTCCACGAGCGGCTGCGCAGCTACACTTATCTCTATCCCGACGAGCCCGGCTCGCACGCCTATTCCGACAGCCCCGTCTATCGCGACCCCGACGCGGCGGCGGCGCGCGCGCTCAAATACGTCGCGCAAGGCTTCACCGCGGTGAAATTCGACTGCGCCGGCCCCTACTCCACCTTCGATCCGCGCCAGCCCAGCCTGGAGCGGCTCGCCCTGAGCGAGGCCTTCTGCAAGACCTTACGCGCCGCGCTCGGCGATTGCTGCGATCTCTTGTTCGGCACGCACGGGCAGTTCACCACCTCGGGCGCGCTGCGCCTCGCGCAGAGGCTGGCGCCCTATTCGCCGCTGTGGTTCGAGGAGCCGACGCCGCCCGAAATGCCGGAGGAGATGGCGCGCGTCGCGGCCGGGTGCCCGATCCCGATCGCCACCGGCGAGCGGCTGACCACCAAGTACGAATTCGCGCGCATGCTCGCGACCGGCGCCGCCTCGATCCTGCAGCTCAACCTCGGCCGCGTCGGCGGCCTGCTCGAAGCCAAGAAGATCGCCGGGATGGCCGAGGCGCATTACGCCCAGATCGCGCCGCATCTCTATTGCGGCCCCGTCGTCGGCGCCGCCAACATCCAGCTCTCGGCGTGCAGCCCGAATTTCCTCATCCTCGAAAGCATCGAGCGCTGGGACGGCTTCCAGGCCGAGCTGTTGAAGAAGCCGATCGTCTGGGAGGACGGCTACGTCATTCCGCCGAGCGAGCCCGGCCTCGGCGTCGAACTCGACGAGGAGGTCGCCAGGGCGCACCCCTATACGGGCGACGCGCTGCACCTCGTGCCGACCTTCGCGCCGGTCGGGCGGGGGGATTGAGGGGGAGCGCGCCGGGTCGGGCGCCGGCGCGAGCGTTGAGCGCAGCGAGCCGGACCGCCTTCACAGAATCGCGTCGATCCCTTTCTTGTCGGCAAGGGCGAGAAGTTTGAGAGAAGGCCCGCTCGGGCGCACTTCTCCGCGCTCCCATTTGCTGACGAGAACCGTGCTGACGTTCAACGCCAGGGCGAAGGTCGCCTGGCTCATATGCGATTTCTCGCGAATGAGTTTGATCGCTTCGGGTCTGAGAGTCTCCACGGGGGTCAGGCAGCTCAGATCGAAACGCCGCATAGTGGCTTTGTCGATCACGCCGACGTCGTGGAGGTCCTTCGCAACCGCGTGAAGCGATCGGAGCGCGTCGCTCCGGTAGCGCTTCGTCTGGGTCATAATTCCAATTCTCTCCATCCTTTTTCGGCGCCCAGCTCCTTAAGCTTCGTTTCCGTCAGCTTTTCCAGGCCTCGGACCAATTCCTTGTATTCAGCCAACTCAGAACGCGTCAGATTGGCTTCGGCGCTCTTTGAGAAGACGTGCAGGAAAATCGCAACTTCTCCCCGCTTATAAAAGACGACCGCTCGCAGCCCTCTCGCCGCGCCTTGTCCACGTCTTGGAATTCTTTGTTTGATCAGCCTGCCGCCGAGGTTCGCATCGATAAGCCCGCTTTCGGCCCTTCGTATCGCTTCCCGGCAGTCCTCGTCCGATACGCCCTCGCTTTTTGCTTTACGCTGAAATGATTTTGGCAGGTAGGCTCGCATTTCGGCCTCTCATGCCTCGCTTGGAAGGCGGTTCGTGTTTCCGTCGCATCGCAGTTCTCCCTGGCAGGGCGGGCACGATCGCCCACACACAATCTATAATACTCGCTATCATATCTCAAGAGGCTTTTTCGCCGTCTCTGCGGCGGGCGACGCAGCACGCGCGACTGCTCCGGACGGGGCCAAGGCGCGCCGTATAGACGGAACGCGCCGGCTTTCAGAGCGGCGCTTCAGCATTGCGCGCCGGCCGGAAATGGCGCAATCTCAGCCGAAAATCGGCATCTTTCGGGACAACGCCGGCCGAGGCGAATTCACCATTGAGGAGATCGTACCACGCCCCGCATCAAGGGGGCGACGCGACAAGCACGCGAGGTTCACATGCCCAAGGTCAAAGCGAACGGCATCACCATCAACTACGAGAGCCAAGGCGCCGGCGAGCCGCTGGTCCTCATTCCCTATCTCGCCGCCGACAACGCCTGCTACGCCTTCCAGGTCGCCGATTACGCCAAGCGTTTCACCTGCATCAGCCTCGACCCGCGCGGCGCCGGCGAGAGCGACAAGCCGGACGGCGTCTATTCCATGGAATTGTTCGCCGACGACGTCGCCGCCTTCATGGCGGCGATCGGCGTCGAGCGCGCGCACGTCAGCGGCGTGTCGCTCGGCGCGGCGACAGGAATGTGGCTCGCCGCCAAATATCCGGGCCGCGTCAAATCGCTGTCGCTGCACAGCGGCTGGCCCAAGACCGACCCGTTCCTCAAGACCGTGGTCGAAGGCTGGCGGAGCATCGCCAAGGGCCTCGACAGCGTCCAGGAAATGGTGATCCAGGGGATATTCCCCTGGTGCTTCACGCCCGAGCTCTACGCCGCCAAGCCCGATTACATCGACGGGCTCGCGGCGTTCGTGCGCAGCCGGCCCAAGCAGCCCTTCGACGCCTTCGTCCGCCAGTCGGGCGCGGTGATCTCCCACGACGCGCTGGCCCAGCTCGCGCGCATCGAGGCGCCGACCCAGATCACCTTCGGCCGCCACGACCTCGTCTGCTCGCCGCGCTTCGCCGACGCGATGAAGAGCGGCATAACCCAGAGCGAGCTCACGGTGTTCGAAACTTGCGCGCACGCCGCCATCTATGAAAGCGTGGCCGAGTTCAACGAGAAGACCCTCGCCTTCCTCAACCGCCACGCCGGATAGCCGCCGACGACGGCGCCCACGGCGTTCCGCGGTCCGCTTCGATCGATTTGAAGGGCGCTCCCCTACCCGAAGCGGAACGCCGAAATCACCTTGCCGCCGATCGCCTCGCGAAAACTGTGCTCGCCCGCGCTCGTCCCGGCGGCGCCTGCGACGACCATCAGCGGGATGAGGTGCTCCTCGCGCGGATGGCACGCGCGGGCAGCGGGCGCTTCCTTCCAGCCGATCAGGCGCCGCTCGCGCGTCTCGGGATCGCAACGCGTCACGGTCTCGTCGAGCCAGGCGTCGAAGGCGACCGAGGCGCGGCCGTCGCCGTCCCAGAAGCTGCCGAGATCGTGATAGCTCATGCCGCTGCCGGCGATGACGACGCCATCGTCGCGCAACGGCGCCAGCGCCTTGCCGATGGCGATGTGGCGCGCCGGATCGAGGTCGCGCTCGATCGACAGCATGACGACGGGAATTTGCGCCTTCGGGTCGACGATCAGGAACGGCACGAAGACGCCGTGGTCGAAGCCGCGCTTGTCGTTCTCGCCGACGGAGAGGCCCGCCGCCTCCATGAGTCGCTTGACCTCGGCGGCGACCTTCGGCTCGCCCGGCGCGGGGTAGCTCAGCTCGTAGGTGTGGGCGGGAAAGCCGTAATAGTCGAAAAGCATCCCGGGCGCCTTCGCGGTGCTGACGGTGGCCCTCGCCTCCTCCCAGTGCGAGGTGACGACCACGAAGGCCTTCGGGCGCTCGGGCAGACTGGCGACGATGCCGGACAGATAGTCCCTGAGGCCGTCCCAGGCGTGCGGCCCGAACGGCGGCGGAAACTCCATCCAGAAGCACGGCCCGCCGCCGTGCGGCAGAAAAATCGTGGGTTGGCGAGCGTTGGTCATGAGCCTCTCGAAAAGTCGCTTCGTCTCCGGCGGCGACCGGCGCCGCGTTACGCGTGAGATAGGCGCAAGTCCATGGGCTGCATAAGTAGTGCGTCCTTGCACAAACGCAAGCGCCTTGCGCCCTGCGGCGGCGCGGCGGCGGCGGCGCCGAACCCACGTTGACGCGGCGCAATGACGACAATCCGGATCGGCGCCACCGTGCTGGCGCCACGCGTGAAAGGAGGGACGCGCCCATGCAGACGTCGCTCTTCGTCGCCAAACTGTTGGGGCCGGTTTTTCTCGTCGTCGGCGCCGCGCTGCTGAGCCGGCCCGAAGCGTTTCGCGCTCTGCTGCGCGAGTTCGCGGCGAGCGGCGTGCTGATGTATCTGGCCGGTTTTCTCGGCCTGCTCGGCGGCTTGGCCCTGCTCATCGTCCACAACGTCTGGGCGCTCGACTGGCGGCTCGTCATCACGCTGATCGGCTGGGCGAGCCTCTTTCGCGCGCTGGTGACGATTTTCCGGCCACAGGCCATCGTATCGATCGCCGGCAGGCTGATCGAATACAAAGGCGCTTTCCGCGCCGCCGCCGTGATCGACCTCGTCATCGGCGCGGCGCTGAGTTATTTCGGCTATTGGGCGTAGCGGCTCACAGCAATCCCGCGACGCCGCCGTAGAGCCCGACGGCGATCACGACGGCGCAAACGCCGATCAGGAAGGCGAGATAGAGGCCGCGCGGACGCAGCGGCGCCGGCAGCGCTTTGACCGCCAAAGCCACGAGGAAGCCGATCACCAGCGGCAGCAGGAAGGCGTTGAGAACCTGCGCCGCGATGTTCAGCCACACGAGGTCCGACGCGAAGCCGACGAGGGCGGCCGAACCGACGACGGCGAGCGCATAGACGCCGTAGAACCATTTCGCCGCGAACGGATGATGTTCGAGCGAATGCTTGTAGCCGGCGATCTCGCCCACGCCCCAGGCCAGCGCCAGCGAGCAGACGATGGCGGCCACCAGCGAGGCGCCGAGCACGCCGGCGCTGAACACCAGGCGTCCAAAACTCTCGCCGAGCAGCGGCGACAGCGCGGCGCTGATCTGGCCGACGCTGTCCAGGCCCGCCGAGGCGCCGCCGGAGGCCAGCGTCGCGGCCGCGGCGACGAGCACCGCGCCCGTCAGGCACTGTGTCAGCGCGGCGCCGAACGCCGTATCCCAGCGGGCGGCGGCGAGGTGATCGGGCCGTAGCTTCTTATCGGCGATGGCGGACTGTTGATAGAAGATCATCCAGGGATTGAAGGTCGCGCCGATGACCGCCGCCGTCAGATACAGGAATTCATGGTTGCCCAGCGGCAGGTCGACGACGTCCTTCGCCAAGATTCCGAGATTTGGGTGCGCCGCCCAGGCGACGGCGAAGAAGGCGAGCTCGAACAGGCCGACGACGATCGCGGTGCGCTCGACGCGCCGGTAGGAGCCGGTGGCGACGACCGCGAGCAAGGCCGCTGCGGAGAGGGGCAAGGTGAACCCACGCGACAGGCCGTAGAGTTCTCCGATCCCCGCCACCCCGGTGAATTCGGTGATCAGCGAGCCGATCACCGCCGCCGCCAGGCCCGCCGTCGACAGCCACGCCCATCCCACGCCGAAGCGTTCGCGGATCAGTTCGCCATGACCGCGCCCGGTGTGAAGCCCGAGCCGCACCGTCAATTCCTGCACCATGTAGAGCATGGGAATGAGCAGCAGCAGCAGCGGCAGCAGCCGATAGCCCCATTGCGCGCCCGCCTGGGCCCCCGTCACCACGTTGCCGGCGTCGGTGTCGGCCAGCATCACCAACAGGCCGGGTCCCCAGACCGCGATCCAGCCGAGAGGGGCGACGGCTTTGGTTCGCGGTCGAGCTGCGCCGTCCATTCCGCCGTTTCCTCGCTAAAATCCGCCAAGTCCATATAGGCCGGCGCCGGCGCCGGCAAGGCGCGAAAGAGCCGGCGCCGGCCGCCGCGCGTTTCGTTCTCGAAAGTCGAGGACGCGCCGTGCGTTGGGCGTCGCTGAGAACGCCGAAGCGGCGCGGATGCGCGGTGGACCAGGCGATTTGCAGATGTCGGATGAAAATGGTTTTGGCGGCGCGCTTCGCGCTTGGTATATGTCTATGAGTACGCGGCCGGTCGGACGCCGCAAGGGGGGCTGAAGACATGACGTGGGGAGGCGGCTTCGCGCGCCCGCTCGTCATCGCATTGGCCGCCCTGACTGCGGCGGAGGCCCGCGCCGATCCGATCCCCGCCGCCTTGCGCGGAAAATCGATCGACTTGAGCTATACCGTAGCTGTAACGACAAAGTCTCTCGGAGGACCTGATCAAGGCCAGACGTGGGCAGGCCAACCGACCTATTCTTTCAAACTTTACTTGAGCCTTCAGGGCCGCATTTTCAGCTCGTACCAAGGGGATGCGCCCACCACTCGCAACCAGGTTTCGGGAACCGGAGAAACGGGCATGCAATGGCGGTTCGAGGATGGCGCTGTGGTCGGTTATCAGGCTTTGGTTCGCGGCGCGCGAAGGGTCGCCGTCGGTTTCAGCGATCAGTTCCGAAGCTGCTCGGTCGCCGTCATTTACGCGAAAGAAGTCGGAACAGGGGCGATGGTCACCCAGGGGTGGCATGGCGGATGGGAACACGAAATCCTCGATGTGAAAGTGCTCTCGACCCGTTGTTCGGTGCAGCAGGGCAACATATTCGCCAACCCTCAATGAGCATATCGCGCCATCCGGGAGCGCTGCGCGTCATTCGCAATATTGTTGCCCGTTGAACACGAAGCATCGGCCCGTCGCCGCGGGTCGCGCGGCAACGGCCCGTCGCGGGCGAAGCGCGGCGACGCGCGGCGCAACGTAAATCGGCGCCGACTGGATTTGCAATTCCAGTTGGTCCGTCGACGCGGGCGCGCTCGGCGACGCCGCCGCGGCTGGAGGCGTGAAGCTGATGCGGCAGCCGCCGCCCGGTTGCAGGGAAATGGCGATTTGCTGGGCGCAACCGTCGCAAAGCAGCGCGCGCGGCACCCGGCAGGTATACCCGGCCGCCCACGTCGGCGCCGCCGCGCCGACGAGGAGCGCGAACAGGGCCAGCCAACTCTTTTGAAACAGGCGCATGGGCATTACTCGCAATATTGGCTGCCGTTGAAGTTGAAGCAGTGGCCCTTCGCCGGAGCCGGCGCGGCCGCCGGCGCGGCCTTGCGCGGCGCGACGACGCGCGTCGCGATGGGCCGCTTCTGGCAGGCGCCGTCGCGCCCCATGACTTCGCCCGGCGCGCAGGACTTGGCGACGCAGCGCCCGTCGACGGCCGTTTCGTTGGCGGGGCATTCGAGCGGGCAAATGCGGCCGCGTTGGCCCTTGAGGCTTTCCAGCAGGGCCTCGTCCGGCCCTGCGGGCGTCGCCGCGAGTTTGGCGTAGAGCGCATACTTGACCACGCTGAGCTGCATCGGCACCGAGCCCCAGTCGCTGTCGCCGCCGGCGTAGCAGCCGATCCGGCGCAGTTCCGCCTGGATCGGCAGGACGAGAGCGCGCTGATCGGGCTTCGCGCTCGTCGGCTCGACCACAGGCGCCGCCGGAGAAGCCAACGCGACCTTGGCGGCTTCGGCGGCGGCCGCCGCCTTTTGCGCCTCTATGGCCTTTTTCGCCTCTTCGGCCTTTTGCGCCTCGGCCGCCTTTTGCGCCTCTTCGGCTTTTCTCGCCTCTTCGGCTTTTTGCGCCTCGGCCGCCTTTTGCGCCTCCGCCGCCTTCTGCGCCTCTTCGGCCTTTTTCGCGTCTTCGGCTCTTTGCGCATCCGCGAGTCTCTGCCGCTCCGCTTCCGCGGCCTTTTCCGCCGCCACCCGGTCGAGCACGTCGAGCAGCGCTTTCGCGTCCGGCGCGTGCGGGCTATCGGGATAGCGAGCGAGAAATTCGCGGATCGCGTCGGCGTCCGCCTCGGCGCGAACGCGCGCCCAGATCGCCTGATCGGCCTGGGCCTGAGCGAGCGCCGATTGCGCGGCAGCCGGCTGTTGCGGCGCGGCAACGGGCGTCGCCGAGGCGGCGGCAATGGGCGTCGGCGTTTCAGCGGCCGGGGCGGGCGGCGAGGTCACGACGACGACCGGCGTCGGGGCTGCGACGACCGGCGGCGAGGTCGCGGCGGCCGGCGCAGGCGTTTCAGCGGCCCGAGTCTGCGCCGGCGAGGCGGCGGGCGCCGGCGCCTTGGCTTCGGGCGCCGCAGTCGGCTCGGCGACGGGCGGCTGCGAAGGCGCTGGCGTCGGCGTCGAGGGGGCGTAGGCGACGTTCGAGGGGACGACGGACTCCCGCGGCGCCATCGTCTTCACCACGGCGACGCCGATCGCGACCGCCCCCGCCAGCCCGAGGATCGATGCGGCCAAGGCGACGCGCCGCCTTGGTCGAGCCGCGCCGACGCCTTCCTCCCGACGCCGCGCGAGGCCGTCGGCGGCGCCTTGCGAGGCCGCGGGGGAAGCGCCGGCGATCGGGCGCGCCGGCGGCGATTCGACCGTCGGCGGCCGACCGGCTTCGGCGACGATCGCGGGCTTGTCGCCGCCCGTCGGGGGTTCGTCCCTACTCTCGGCTCGCAGCGCCGCGTGTCGAGCGTCCTCGGCGGCAAGTCGCGCGGCTTCGGCCTGTCGTCTTCGCTCCTCGGCCTCTCGCCGAGCTTCTTCCTGCTTTTCCCGCTCCTGGCGTTCGAGCTCGGCGCGCTCCAGCTCCGCCTTGCGCGCCGCTTCCGCCTCCGCCAGCTTGAGCCGTTGCTCCTCGAGGAGACGCGCCTCTTCCGCGAGCTTCGCTCGTCGAGCTTCCTCGGCGGCGAGCCGCGCGGCTTCGTCCTGTCGTATTCGTTCCTCGGCCTCACGCCGAGCTTCTTCCTGCTTTTCCCGCTCACGGCGTTCGAGCTCGGCGCGCTCCAGCTCCGCCTTGCGCGCCGCTTCCTCTTCGGCTCGCTTGAGCCGTTGCTCCTCGAGGCGACGCAACCAGCGGGTCAAGTTTTCGGCGTCGGCGTCGAAACGGGTGTGGGAAATCTCGATGGCTTGCCGCTTCGACAAGGACTTCAGCCCGTCCGGCAATTCCTCGGGACGCGGCATGCGCGCGCCGTCCACGAGAACCGGAATGACGCGAATGTCGCGTTTAAGCGCCGCCTCGATCTCGATGCGCACGAAATCTTGGGGATCGTCGATGCGTCGTCTTTGCTGGTCGTCGCGGACAGTCAGCCACTGCCTGCCGATCACCGCCACCAGCGCGTCGCAGGCGCCGACGCGCTCCGACAGGATGGTCATGAAATCGAGGCCGGGCTCGATATTGTCGACATCGAAGAAGACATGATCGCGGTCGACCCGATTGACGATGCGATCATAGATGAGACGAGCGTAACCCGCCGAGTCCTCACGCCGGTAGCTGATGAAGATCCCGCCGTCCACGCGACCGCCCTCGGTCTGGTCCAGGTTATCGCCGGATCTCCGGGTCGACCGGTTCAGCGGGCGAGCCTGTTAAAGCAGTATTCCCGAAACGGCCGCCGGTTCCAACTGAAATCTGCGAGATTTGTGGTTTCCGGCAAGCCCCGATCGGATCTCCGGGTCGCGCCGAGGCGTTCTCAGTTCGGGCTCAGTTCGGGCTTGCCTGGAACGGCCAGTCGTCGCAGATTCTGGGCGTCGTCGGCGGCTGTGCGACGAGGGCGGGTCGCGCCTCGCGCCCACAAACGCTTCGCGGAGGGCTCATGCGTCTCTCACTGATATTCGCGGCGACGTCGGCGATTTCTCTTTCGGCTTTCGCGCAAGAAACCCGGCCGACCGTCATCCATGGAAAAATCATTTCCACGCATGACCGCCTGCCGCCTATCGAGGTGCGCGACATCGTCGTCGAGACCGACTTCACCTTCACCTTGTCCGGAAAGAACAATATCAAGGAGAGCTGGTCTAATGTGCCGCTTCGGAATCGAAACTCGCCCGCCCTGCACTACCCCCCGATGCTGGCGAACAACGAAGCGGCGCTCGGCGAAACCGGCAGCGTAATTTCCTGGCATGTGCTGGGACCGCATAAATTGCAGCGAATAGCGGCGGGCAAGCAATTCATCTTGATTTTGGTGATAACCACAGATGACAATCGCAACTGTACGCTGGACGCAAAATTCTTGCTGCAAAAAGGCAAGACAGCGATAATCAATCGTCGTTCAGACAATGGAGAGTTGGCGTATTTTTCACTCAATAAAGTCAATGAAGCGTCTTGTTCGATAGAGTGATTGAATTATAAGGGTCGCTCTGGGAGCTTGTCGAATCATGTGACAGTGACGCTGCGCGTGACGCTTTGGGTTGCAAGCAGCGCTCGGGCGACCGTCCGTCTCGACAAGCAGGGCGCGACGATCGCGCCGGTCGGGACGCCCCGTCGACCCCCTTCCGCGATAGCCTCCCGACGGCGCCTGCCCGCCGCCTCGGCGGAAAATCGCAACGTAAAGCCTTGAATGGATTGCCTCGCGCCGAAAAACGGCGCCCTCCCCGGCCCTCGCTCGCCCGCCCCTTTACGCCGCCCTGCGCATCGCCCCGCTCGCCGCGTCGAACAGCGACTTGGCGCCGAAGGCGATGAAGATCAGGCCGACGACGCGCGTCACGATGACGCCGTGGGTGAGGAAGAAGCGCCTGACCGTCGGCAGGCCGGCGGCGAAGATCAGCGTCGCGTCGGCGGCGAGGAAGCCGGCGAAGGCGGCGACCAGCATCTGCGGCGCGTCGCCGAGATGAAGCTCGGCGACATAGGGCGCGACGATAGCGGAGAACATCGCCAGCGCGACCGGATAGGCCTTGGGGTTGGTGAGGCCGAAGGCGAGCCCTGTCGCCAGCGGGCGGCGCGCGCCGATCGTGCGCGGCGGCGCGTCCTTTCGCGTCGCCACCGCGCGCGCGCCGAGATAGATGAGATAGAGCCCGCAGCCGGCGCCGAGCAGTTCGAACAAGGTCGCCCCCAACCGGTTGGCGCCGAGGATCGCGCCGACCGCAAGCGAGCCCCAGGTGACGTCGCCGACGAGATGGCCGCAGATGAACCACGCCCCCGCCGCGCGCCCCTTGGACGCGGCGAGGGTGAACAGCGCCAGAAACGCCGGCCCCGGCGAGACGACGTAGAGATAGGCGGCGACGGCGCTGGCGAAAAGAATCTTCTGATCGATCACGGCGGCTTCTCCCGCGCCAGGCGCTTGAGTTCGTAGAGCGCGGCGAGCGCGTCGCGCGGCGTCATATCATCGGGATCGAACTTGTCCAACGCCTCGCGTAGCGCGTCGGGGCCGGGCGGAGGCGGTGGTTCGTAGGAGAACAGCGGCAGCGGATCGAGGCTGGAGAGCGCGGTCCCAGCGTGCTTGGTCGCCTCCAGTTCGGCGAGCACGGCGCGCGCGCGCTTGATCACCCCTGCGGGAAGCCCGGCGAGCTTGGCGACCTGGATGCCGTAGGAGCGGTCCGCCGCGCCGGGGATCACTTCGTGCAGGAAGACGAGCGCGCCCTTCCATTCGCTGACCCGCATGGTCAGGTTGAACAGGCGCGGCAGCGTCTGGGAAAGCTGCGTCAGTTCGTGGAAGTGGGTGGCGAACAGCGTGCGCGAGCGATTGACGGCGTTGAGATGCTCGACGCAGGCGAAGGCGATCGAGAGGCCGTCGAAGGTCGCGGTGCCCCGGCCGATCTCGTCGAGGATCACCAGCGAGCGCTCGCTCGCCTGATTGAGGATCGCCGCCGTCTCGACCATTTCGACCATGAAGGTCGAGCGCCCGCGGGCGAGGTCGTCGGCGGCGCCGACGCGCGAGAACAGCCGGTCGACGACGCCGATATGGGCGCGCCGCGCCGGCACGAAGGCGCCCATCTGGGCGAGCGCCGCGATCAGCGCGTTCTGGCGCAGGAAGGTCGACTTGCCCGCCATGTTGGGGCCGGTCACCAGCGCGATGCGCCCGCCCTCGCCCGGCGCGCCCGAGAGGTCGCAGGCGTTGGCGACGAAGGGCTCGCCGCGCGCCGCGAGCGCCGCCTCGACCACCGGATGGCGTCCGCCCTCGATGGCGAAGGCCAGCGAAGCGTCGACGTGGGGGCGGACCCAATCGCGCTTCACCGCGAGTTCGGCGAGCGCGGCGGCGACGTCGATCTCGGCGAGCGCGGCGCCGAGGCCGCGCAGCATCTCGGCTTGAGTCAGGCACGCCTGACGCAGCCGATCGAAGATTTCCAGTTCGAGCGCCAGCGCGCGGTCGGCCGCCGAGGCGATGCGCGCCTCCAGATCGATCAGCGCGTTGGTGGTGAAGCGCATCGCGCCGGCCATCGTCTGGCGATGGATGAAGGTCGCGCTGTGGGGGGCCTTGAGCAGCGCCTCGCCCTGCGCCTGCGGCGTCTCGATGTAATAGCCGAGGAAATTGTTGTGCTTGATCTTGAGCTGGCGCGTCCCGGCTTCCTCGGCGTAGCGGGCCTGCATCTCGGCGACGACGCGCCGGCTCTCGTCGCGCAGACGACGCGCCTCGTCGAGCGGGACGCAAGCGTCCGCGCGCACGAAGCCGCCGTCGCGCTTATTGAGCGGCAACTCCTCGGCGAGCGCCTGGGACAGATCGCGCGCCAGGGCGCCGTCGTTTTCGCTGAGGCGCGCAAAGCTGCGCAGCAGCGCCGGCGGCAAGGCCTCGACCGCACGAAGCGTTCGCGTGATCGAGGCGCTCGCCGCCAGGCCGTCGCGTAAGGCGGCGAGATCGCGCGGGCCGCCGCGGTCGAGCCCGAGGCGCGACAGCGCGCGCAAGAAATCCGGCGCGGCGGCGAGGGCCTTGCGCAACGCCTGGCGCAAGGCCGGCGCCTCCGCGAGAAAGGCGAGCGCGTCGAGCCGCTCGTTGATCTCCTTGGGGTCGGTGAGCGGGCTCGCCAGGCGCTCGGCGAGCAGGCGCGCGCCGGCGGGGGTCGCGCTCATGTCGATCGTGGCGAACAGCGAGCCCGCGCGCTCGCCGGCGAGCGTGCGCGTGAGCTCCAGATTGGCGCGCGTCGCGGCGTCGATTTCCAGGCCGGCGCCGCGCGCGCGCCGCGTCGGCGGGGCGAGGCGCGGCGTCGCGTCGATCTGGGTGCGCTTGACGTAGCGCAGCGCCAGCGCGGCGGCGGCGATCTCGGCGCGGCTGAATTGCCCGAAACCCTCCAGCGTCTCGACGCCGTAGAATTCGCGCACCCCCTGCTCCGCCGACGCGCCGTCGCCCGGATCGCGCCCCAGCGGCGTCGCGGAAACCCTCGTCTCCGCGATCAGCCGGGAAAAGCCGGCATCGTCGAACAAGGCCTGCGGCGCGACGATCTCGCTCGGCTCCAGGCGGGCGATTTCGGGGCCGAGGCCCGCTTCGTCGGCCTCGCTCAAATCGAACGCGCCGGTGGAGATGTCGAGCGCGGCCAGGCCAAAGGCGACGCGCCCTTCGCCTAAGCGGGCGCGTTGGATCGCGAGAAGGACGTTGGCGCGGCCGGGCTCCAGCAGCCGCTCCTCGGTGATCGTGCCGGGCGTGACCAGGCGCACTACGTCGCGCTTGACGACGGATTTGCCGCCACGCTTCTTGGCCTCCGCGGGGTCCTCGAGCTGCTCGCAGACCGCCACGCGATGGCCGAGCGCGATCAGGCGATGCAGATAATCGTCGGCGCGCTCGATCGGCACGCCGCACATGGGAATGTCCTCGCCCTCGTGCTTGCCGCGCTTGGTCAGCACGATGCCGAGCGCGCGGCTGGCGATCTCCGCGTCCTCGAAGAACAATTCGTAGAAATCGCCCATCCGGTAGAACAGCAGGCAATCCGGATTGGCCGCCTTGATCTCGAAATACTGCGCCATCATCGGCGTCAGGCGCGGGGTGGCGTTTTCGGGCGGCGGGCTATCGGCGGAGGCGTCCATGCCGGCGAGCCTAGCAAATCGGCGCGCCGCGCGCAGGGGCGCAGCGCCGGATATCCACGCCGGCGAGCGCCACGCCGTCAATTCGGCGGGTTCCCCCGCGCCGCTCGCCGCGCCTTCATCGCCTTGGCGGCCATGGTGTATCCGCCGCCGGCGCCGTCGACGAAATGCACGTGGCCGCGATCGGCGAGCGACGGCACGAAGCAGGTCAGCAGCGCATTGCTTTGCCGGAAAGCGCCGAATTCGGCGAATCCCTCGGCCGCGGCGAGCCGCGCCTCCAGCGCGTCGGCGAATTCGGGCGAGCAGTCGAGCGTCATCCGCAGTCCATCGTCGAATTTGCGAAAATCGGCGTTGGCGGCGATGTCGCTGGTGTAGAGCGCGGCGTCGAACTCGCCCGCTCGCAGCTTGAACGTATGAAAGACCAGTGTGAGCAGGTACCGCCTCGCCGCTGCGAGGCGCGCCTTGCCGCGCGAAACGCCGGCCGCCGTCGTCGCCGCGCTCTCCAGCGCGATCGCCTCGTTCGGCTTGCCCATCCCGAGGCCGGCGACGGTGATCGGGCGCCCGCCGTCGGCCGCGCCGAGCGCGAAGCGGACGACGTCCTCGACGAGCGCCGGGAATCTCGGGTCGTCGCCGCGCGGGGCGACGACCACCGACAGGATGAGCCCGTGCTTGGCGGGCGCGACTCTCCAGCGGCAGGATAGATTGGAGAGGTCCGGGCGCGCGCCCGGCGCGGCGGGCTCGAGCGCGTAATCGCCGCGCTTGGCCGATGCTTCGAACCAGGCGAGCCCGCCGCCGGCGAACATCGCGTAGGCGCAGTGCGGCGAGGCCCCGTAGCGCGCAACCGTGACGTCGCGCCCCGCCGACCGGATCGCTCCGACCGGGATCGTCGCGACGCGCAGTTCGATCTGAAATTCCTCGCGCGCGAAGACCGCCGTCGCCTTGAGCGCCTCGGCCGCCGCCCGCGCGTCGGCCGCGCCCACGGCGAAACTCGCGCCGTCGCCGCCGAAGACGAACGGGAACGGGCGCCGTCGCAGCGCATTGGCGACGCCGGCGATGACGCCGGCGCCGACCATGTTCACCGCCTTGTAGCGCCCCTGCGCGACGGCCTCCGTCGACCCGACGACGTCGGAAAATCCCACCACCCAGTCGTCCGGCAGAGGACGATAGTTCGCGGGATTCACGGCCTGGGCGAAGTCGTAAAACACCGGGATCGAGGCATAGAAGTCGGGCTCGTCGATGGTCATGGCGTCCCCCGCCGCCCCCCGCGCCGGATTGGCTCCATGTTAGCCTAGGACGGGGCGTCCCCGCCGGAAAATCGACCCGCGCCGCGAAGCGCCGCCTGCAACAGCGGTCCCGCGCCGGCGCCGAGCGTCACGCCCCCCCCACGCTCGATCGCCTGACGCACAAATGCTTTGGCCGCCGCGACGGCCTCCGGCAGGGGGGCGCCCAAAACGACATGCGCCGCGATCGCGCTCGACAGCGTGCAGCCAGTGCCATGCAAATTGCGCGAATGGAGACGCGCCGCCGCGAACCGATGGAGGGCGTCGGCCGTGACGAGCAGATCGACCGCCTCGGCGCCGGTCAGATGCCCGCCTTTCATCAGCACGGCGCGCGGGCCGAGTTTCAGCAGCGCCCCGCCCTGACGCGCCATTTCGGCTTCGTCTTGCGCGAGCGGCGCGCCGATGAGCGCCGCCGCCTCGGCGAGGTTGGGGGTCAGGCAATCGACCAGCGGCAACAGCCGCGCCTTCACGGCGTCGATAAAGCCCGCGCCGGCGAGCGCGTCGCCGGAGGAGGCGACCATGACGGGGTCGTAGATGAGGAAAGCCCTCATCCGGCGCTTCGCGCCACCTTCTCCCGCAAGCGGGAGAAGGGTTTCGCCCCCTCTCCCGCTTGCGGGAGAGGGCTGGGGTGAGGGGCCGCCGACGAAGCATCCCGCCACCGCCTCGGCAATCTCCGCGCTCCCCAGCATGCCGATCTTGATCGCCGCGACGTCGAAATCGGACAACGCCGCTGCGATCTGCGCGGCGACGATTGACGCCGGCGGAAGGTGGACCACGCCGACGCCCAGCGTGTTCTGGACGGTGAGCGCCGTAATCGCGCTGGCGGCGTAGACGCCGAGCGCGGAAAAGGTCTTCAGGTCCGCTTGAATCCCGGCGCCGCCGCCCGAATCCGAGCCGGCGATGGTCAGGGCGATTCGAGTCCGCGCCGTCACGGCGCGCGCGTCGCGGCGATCCATTGGCGCGCGCGGGCCTCGGGATCGGCGTTGAGGGTGATGTCGGTGACGACCGAGACGACGTCGGCGCCGGCGGCAAGGCACGCCACGGCGCGCTCGACGTTGAGGCCGCCGATGGCGACCAGCGGGATCGCGCCGATGCGCCGCTTCCATTCGCCGATGCGCGCCAGGCCCTGCGGGGGATGCGCCATCGCTTTCAGGATCGTCGGATAGATCGGGCCCAGCGCGACATAGTCGGGCGCCAGCGCCAGCGCGCGCTCAAGTTCGGCTTCGTCGTGGGTGCTGATCCCGACTTTCAGCCCATGGTCGCGGATCGCCGCCATGTCGGCGCCGTCGAGATCGCCCTGGCCGAGGTGGACGAAATCGCCGCCTGCTGCGATCGCGACCCTCCAGTAGTCGTTGACGATGAGCTGAGCGCCCGTCCCGCGGCAGATCGCCAGCGCCTTGCGCGTCTCGTCAAGAAGCGTCGCCTCGTCCTTGTCCTTCACGCGCAACTGGATCAGCCGCGCGCCGACGCCGACGAGCCGCGCCACCCACGCGGCGGAATCGACGATGGGGTAGAAGCGGTCGAGGGTCATCGGCGGGCGCCGCAGCGGCCCCTTCCCCCCTTGCGGGGGAAGGTGGCCGGCGGAGCCGGCCGCGGACGAATGCTTTGCATTCGCCTTGGGATGAGGGGTCGCGCCGCGAGGCGCGTTCTCAGCTCCGTTGATGATATCCAGGCTCTCAGTTGGTCCCTCGAATCGCGATGCAGCGCCATGAGGCGCGCCTTACGGCGCGACCCCTCATCCCAAGGCGAATGCGAAGCATTCGTCCGCGTCACGCTTCGCGTGCCACCTTCCCCCGCAAGGGGGGAAGGAAGAAGCGCGCCCCTCACTTCAGCGCCGCCTTGCCGACGACCGGCGTCGAGGGCGCGGCCAGATCGCGCGGCTGCATCGGCCCGGCGCGATGGGCGGCCCAGCCGGCTTCGACCGCCTGCCTGAACGCGCGCGCCATCGCGACCGGATCGCCCGCCGTGCCGACCGCGGTGTTGAGCAGCACCGCGTCGTAGCCGAGCTGCATCGCCGCCGTGGCGTGCGAAGGCAGGCCGATGCCGGCGTCGACAATCAGCGGCGTGTCGGGATAACGCGCCCGCAGCACGCGCAGGCCAAAGGGATTGTTGAGGCCTTTGCCCGAGCCGATCGGCGCTCCCCACGGCATCAGCGCCTTGCAGCCCGCCTCGACCAGCCGGTCGCAGACGATGAGGTCTTCCGTCGTGTAGGGAAACACCTCGAAACCGTCTTCGCAAAGGATGCGCGCGGCCTCGACGGTGCCGAAAACGTCGGGCGCCAAGGTGTCGCGGTCGCCGATCACTTCGAGCTTGATCCAGGACGTGGCGAAAATCTCGCGCGCCATCTGCGCCGTCGTCACCGCCTCCTTGACCGTGTAGCAGCCGGCGGTGTTGGGCAGCACGCGCACGCCGAGCTCGCGGATGATGCGCCAGAACTCCTGCCCCTCGCGAAACTGGCTCGACTCGCGCCGCACCGAAACCGTGACGAC
>JBEKLU010000101.1:0-20187 GCA_050010035.1 Roseiarcus sp. | reverse complement strand
CGAAAATCGATATTTCGTAATCCATACAATATGATACTTGCAGTCCCATACGGTATGGCTGCCACTCTTGAAGCTCTGCATCCCATATTATACGCACTATCCCAGCCGGCTAAAGCCGGGGGCTTTACGGATCCCCGATGAGGGCTCTAAACCCGACACTACCCCGACAGCGGTCGGTTCCGTCAAACCCACGGCCTGGACACGTCGTAGCGCAGGATGGCGCGCCGGTCCGTTCGCCTTCGCCGCACCGCGCGCCGAGCAGGCGCGCGCTGCTTACGCGGAAACCGTACGACACATCATGGCGGATCTCGTCCCGGCCGCGACGCGTCGCCGCGCGGCCCGCGCCGACGCCGCCGGGCCGCATTTTGGGACGACGCCCCGGCGCCGTCGTCCGGTTCGTGAGATTTATCACAATTGCCCGACGATTCATTCCATCCTATTGGGGAGCCATGCCCGGCTCGGGACGGGCCGGCCTCGCAAAAGGCGCTAAGCGATGTCGACTTCGCCGCTTCGACCCGAGCGACTGAACACGCTGGCGAAAGCCCTCGCGGAACAAGGGGTCATGCGCCTGCGCGACGCGGCCGCGCTACTCAACGTCTCCGAGATGACGGTGCGACGCGACATCGCCGCGAACGCCGGCCAGTTCGCCTATTTCGGCGGGCGGATTCTCCGGGCGAGCGATCTCGGCGCCGGCTATCTCATCGACCGGGAACAGGACAAATTCTCCGCGGCGAAGGCGGCCGCGTGCGCCAAGGCGGCGAGCTTGATCGCCGAGCGCGACACCGTTTTCATCGATTGCGGAACGACCACGCCGTTCCTGGCCAATCTCTTGCCGATCGACCTGGACATCACCGTTGTTTGTTATTCCCTCAACATCGCGCAGATCGTCTCGCGCAAGGCCAATGTTCGCATGATCCTTCTCGGCGGCGCCTATCACCCGTCGTCGGCGACGTTTTCGGGCCGGGAAGGCCTGGACACGCTGAGCGCCATCGGCGTCAACAAGGCCTTCATTTCCGCCAGCGGCGTCGAGCGGGCTCGCGGCGTCAGTTGTTGGAACTTCCACGAGGTTCCGATCAAGCAGAAGGCCATGAGCCGCGCCGTCGAACGCCATCTCGTCGTCGATTCGAGCAAGATCGGCAAAGTCATGGCGGCTTTCTTCGCCCGAATCGAGGATTTCGACTCGATCATAACCGAGCGTCCGACCGTCGACGTGTAATCGGCGGCGGCGATCTCGGCTCTTTCAGCGCCCGATCTCGCGCTCGGCGCGTCGCTTGTGAGCGGCGAGCGCCATCAGGCGCCGATCGCGCCACGCCTGGCGCTCGCCGAGACGGCTCGCGGGCAAGGCGGCGCGGCGCTCCGCTTCGACGGTGTCGAGAACCGGCCCGGCCCAATCGGCGCGCCATTGCGCGCTCGGGAAGATGCCGGCGTAAATCGACTGATAACGCTGGACGTAGTCGCGCACGCCGGCCGGCGCATTGAGGTCGATGGTTTCGAACGGCCCCATGAAGGACCAGCGCAGGGCGAGCCCGTCGCGGATGCCGACGTCCACGTCCTCGGCCGACGCGTAACCTTCGGCGACCAGGCGGAACGCCTCTTCGAGCAGAGCGCCCTGCATCCGGTTCATGACGAAGCCGTCGATCTCGCGCTTCATCACGATCGGGGCGTGGCCGGCCGCGCGCAGCAGCGCGGCGGTCCGTTGAAGCGCGTCCGGATCGGTCCACGGCGCGGGGACGACTTCGACGGCGGGAACGAGATAGGGCGGATTGATGGGGTGGGCGACGAGGCAGCGCGCGCGCCCGGCGAGCGCCTCGGTGAATTTCGAGGGCAGGATCGCCGACGTCGAACTCGCCAGGATGGCGCGCGGCGGCACCGCCGCGTCGAGACGCGCGAAGATTTCGCGTTTGACGGCGAGATCCTCGGGCGTGTTCTCCTGAACGTGCTCGGCGCCGTCGAGCGCGTCCTCGAGCGTCGCCGCGACTCGCATGCGAGCGCGGATTTCGGCGGGCGTCGCCCCGTCGAGAAGATCGTACCTTTGGAGATCGGGCAACAGGCCCTCGACATAGGCGAGCGCCGCATCGGGAGCGCCGGCGAGCGGGTCCCACAGCGTCGCCTCGTGGCCCGCGCGCGCGAAGCTGATCGCCCACGCGCGACCGATGAAGCCGGTTCCGATGATTGCGATCCTCGCCATGCACGCGCTCCCTCCCAGGCATTCGGCGCCGCCGCCGCCGATCGACGGTTGCGACGGATTACGCCCGCCCGCCCGGCCCGCGAAGCCTTCAGCCCGCCAGTAGCCGCGCGACGAAATCCTCGACGCCTTCGGCGACGCGCGCGCAGCGCGTCCGCTCGGCGGCGACGATCGCCACGACCTGGGCGTAGGCGCGTTGCAGATCGTCGTTGACCACCACGAAATCATACTGGCGCCAGCGCTCGATTTCGCGTTTGGCGTTTTCGAGCCGCTTGTCGATCGTCGCCGCCGAATCCTCGGCGCGCCGGTCGAGCCGCGCGCGCAGCTCCGTCATCGACGGCGGCAGGATGAAGACGCTGACGACGTCGTTGCCTAGCGCTTCGCGCACCTGCTGGGCGCCCTGCCAGTCGATGTCGAACAGCACGTCGCGCCCCTCAGCCAGCACCGCCTCGACCGGCGCGCGCGGCGTGCCGTAGCAGTTGCCGTGGACCTCGGCCCATTCGAGCAGGTCGCCCGCCGCCTTGGCCACGTCGAACTGATGCCGGCTGATGAAGTGATAATGGATGCCGTCGGCCTCCGAGGAGCGGCGCGCCCGCGTGGTGACCGAGATCGACAGCGTCAGATCGAGCGCCTTGTCCTGCAGCAGCATGCGCGTCAGCGTCGTCTTGCCGGCGCCCGAAGGCGAGGAGAGGATCAAAATCATGCCGCGTCGGCGCATCGTCTCGGGCCCGCTCATTCGATGTTCTGCACTTGCTCGCGCAATTGCTCGATTTGCGCGCGCAGTTCAAGCCTCTGCGCGGTGAGCGAGACGTCGCCCGCCTTGGCGCACAGCGTGTTGGCCTCGCGCCCCAGCTCCTGGGCGAGAAAATCGAGCCGGCGGCCGACCGCCCCGCCCTCCCCTAAAAGCGCGCGCGCCGCCGCGACGTGCGTCTTCAGCCGGTCGAGCTCCTCGCGGACGTCGGCCTTGGCGGCGAGAAGAATCGCCTCCTGGTGCAGGCGGTTCTCATCGAAGCCGCGCGAGGAGTCCATCAGCGCGGCGACCGATTGGGCGAGGCGCGCGCGCACCGCCTCGGGCTTGCGCGCGGGATTGTCGTCGGCCGCCTGCGTCAGTTCGGCGATGGCGTCGAGCCGCTCGCTCAAGATCGTCGCCAGCGCCGCGCCCTCGGCGCGCCGCGCCACGGTGAGGGCGGCGATCGCCACGTCGAGGCTCGACAGCGCGCCGGCGCAGGCGGCGGCGATCGTCGCCTCGTCGTCGGCCGCCTCGACGATCTCGACGACGCCGCGAACGGCGAGCACGCCGTCCATGGTCGGCGGCGCGAGGCCGGCCACGTTGGCCGCCTCGCGCGCGGCGGCGACGATCGAAGCGAGCGCGGCCGCGTCGACGCGCGCCTGCGAGCTCGCGCCCTCGCGCTGCGCCGAAATCGTCGCGAAACACGTGCCGCGCGCCAGCGCTTTCGCCAGCCGGGCGCGCGCCTCGCCCTCGATGCGGTCGAAGCCGGCGGGAACGCGCAGGCGCAGATCGAGCCCCTTGGCGTTGACGCACTTGAGCTCGACCGTCCAACGCCACGGCCCATGCGCGCCCGCGGCGCGGGCGAAGCCGGTCATGCTGGTCAGGGTCATGAGGATATTCCCTAGGGGCGCCGCGACTCGGCGCGCAGACGTCTTATACAGGAGCGCGGACGGGAGGGGGCAGCGCCGATTCGCCGCCGCCTTGACGCCGGTCAAGGACGCGCCGACAGTTCGGGCGAACGCTGGCGCGAACATGGAGGGGATGGACGTGAACGACCCGCTCGTTGTCGCCGGCTCGGGCGCTCTAGCGTTGCCCGCCGGACAATTGTATCGCGCCTGCGATCCTTCGCGGCTCGGCTTCGCCTCGACCGCGGACTTGGCGCCGATCGACGGCTTGATCGGGCAGGCGCGCGCGTTCGAGGCGGTCGAGATCGGCGCGAAGATCGACAAGAAAGGGTTCAACCTCTTCGTCATCGGCCCGACCGGCGTCGGCATGCAGGAGGCGGTCAAGGCCATGCTGGCGGAGGACGCGCGAACGCGGCCCAGCCCCACCGACTGGGTCTACGTCAACAATTTCGCCAAACCGGACCGGCCGATCGCCATCGAACTCCCGTCGGGGCGCGCGCCCGGCTTCAAGGAGGCGATGCACAAGCTGATCGAAGACCTCAAGATCGCGGCGCCCGCCGCCTTCCAGAGCGAAGACTATCAGACGCGGCGCAGCGCCATCGACGAAGCGTTTCAGAAGAAGCAGTTCGAGGCGTTTTCCACCTTGCGCGAAAAGGCGGGCGAAAAGGCGATCCTGCTGCTGCGCACGCCCGTCGGATTCGCGCTGGCCCCCTCGCAGAACGGCCAGGTCGTGCCGCCGGACGAATTCAACGCCTGGCCGGAGGCCAAACGCAAGCAAGCGCAGGCCGACATCGAGGCGCTGGAGAGCGACCTCGAACACATCGTCCGCCAGATCCCGCAATGGGACAAGCAGCGGCGCGACGATGTGCGCGCGCTCAATCGCGAGACCGCCAAGTTCGCGGTCGACCATTTGATCGAGGAGGTCGCGGCCGCTTTCGCCGACATCCCGCGCGTCGCCAAGCATATCGACACGGTCCGCGCCGACCTGATCGAGAACGTGCCGATGTTCGCGGCGCGAGGCGACGGCGGCGAAGGCGAGGCCGGCGAGCCGCTGCAGGGAGCCGCGTTCGACCGCTACGAGGTCAACGTCCTCATCGCGCAGAACGGCGCCGCCGGCGCGCCGATCGTCGACGAACTGCATCCGACCCTCGGCAACCTGATCGGCCGCATCGATTACGTCTCGGCGCATGGCGTGTTGATGACCAATTTCCGCCTGATCAAGCCGGGCGCGATCCACCGCGCCAGCGGCGGCTATCTCTTGATCGACGCGCGCGCCCTGCTGATCGAGCCGTTCAGCTGGAGCGCGCTCAAACGCGCGCTGCGGCGCGGCGAGATCGTCATCGAGGACGTCGGCCGCTTTCTCGGCCTGACCAGCACGGTTTCGCTCGAGCCCGACGCCATTCCGCTGCGGGTGAAAGTCGTGCTGTTCGGCGACCGCCTGCTCTATTTCCTGCTCTCCGCTTGGGACCCGGACCTCGGCGAGCTCTTCAAGATTCTCGCCGATTTCGAGGACGACCTGGCGCGCACCGTGGAGAACGAGGCGATCTTCGCTAGGCTGGTGGGTTCGCTGGCGCGCCGCGACGGCCTCAGGGCGCTCGACGCGCAAGCGACCGCGCGCGTCGTCGAGCACGCCGCGCGGCTTTCCGCCCATTCGGGCAAGCTGTCGCTGCGGGTCAACGACTTGCGCGAGGCGCTGATCGAAGCGGACCTCTGCGCGCGCGAGGCCAAGCGCGACATCGTGGCGCGCGCCGACGTCGAGCGCGCGTTGCAGGCGCGCGTGCGTCGCGCCTCGCGATTGCGCGACCGCACGCAGGAGGCGATCCTCGAGGGCGTCGCGCTGATCGCCACCGAGGGGACGCGCGTCGGCCAGATCAACGGGCTCAGCGTCATCGAGATCGGCGGCTTCGCCTTCGGACGTCCCACCCGCATCACTTGCCAGACGCGGCCGGGCGGCGGCAAGGTGGTCGACATCGAGCGCGAGGTCGAGCTCGGCGGCCCGATCCACTCCAAGGGCGTGCTGATCCTCGGCGGCTTCCTCGCCGGGCGCTACGCGCTCGACACGCCGATGTCGCTGTTCGCCAGCCTGGTGTTCGAGCAGTCCTACGGCGGCGTGGAGGGCGACAGCGCCTCCTCGGCCGAGCTCTACGCGCTGCTTTCGGCGCTGGCCGACGCGCCGCTGCGCCAGGACCTCGCCGTCACCGGCTCGGTCAACCAGCACGGCGACGTCCAGCCGATCGGCGGCGCCAACGAAAAGATCGAAGGCTTCTTCGACATCTGCGCCGCGCGCGGCCTCACGGGAACGCAGGGCGTGCTGATCCCTGCGTCGAACGTGCAGCACCTGATGCTGCGCGAGGACGTCGTCAAAGCCTGCGCCGACGGGCGCTTCGCCGTCTATCCCATCGCGACGATCGACGAGGGAATCGCGCTGTTGACGGGCTTGCAGGCGGGGCAGCGGCAGGCCGACGGCGCCTTTGCTCCCGGCAGCGTCAACCGCCGCGCCGAGGACCGCCTGCGCGCTTTCGCCGACATTCGCAAGAACTTCGGCAAGGACGGCGCGGGCTCGGCGCCGAATTCGGAGGCCAAGCTATGACGAGCGCGCCGCTCGGCTTCACGCGCATGGTGCTCGGCCTCCATCCGGGCGCGCCGCGGCGCGCGACCGCGCTGGCGGTGGAATTCGCCGAGCTATTCGACATCGAACTGTTGGGGCTGTTCATCGAGGACTTGGGGCTGCGCCACCTCTCCGGCATGCCCTTCGCGCGCGAGATCAGTTCGCTCGGCGGCGGCTGGCGCCCCATCGAGCCGGCGCGCGCGACGCGCGAACTCGATCTCGCCGCCGGCGAAGCCGAGCGCCGCTTCGTCGAGGCGGCGCGCAGCCTCGCGCGGCGACAATTCGAGATCGTGCGCGCCCGCGCGGGCGAAGCGCTCGCCGCAACCCTGCGTTCGGGCGACATCGTGGCGATCGGCGCGCCTTTGGCGGCGGCCGAGCGCGCCGCCGAGCCCTTCGCTTCGCTGCTCGAAGCGGCGTTCGGCTCGAGCGCCGCGGTGATGCTGGCGCCGGCGCGCCGGGCGCGAAGCGCCGGACCGATCGTCGCGATCGCCGCCGGGCCGGACGATCCCAGCATCGCCGCGGCGGCGGCGATCGCAGAGGCCGCGGGCGAAGAACTCGTCGTCGTCGACCTCAGAGCGGGCGCGGCCGAGGATTGGCTGGCGGCGCGGCGCGAGACGGCGCCGAGGCTCGCCTTCGCCGACGACGCCCTGCCTCAGGCGCTGCAAAGCTTGCGCGAGCGCCTGGCGGTGGTGAGCCGCGGCCCGATCGGCAACCGCATCGCGCTGACGGTCGCCGCGACGCGCGGCGTGCCGGCGCTGAGCGTCGATGGGCGGGAGCGGTGAGCGTCGAGGCCGCCGGCGCTGGCCTCCCTTCCCTTCAATCCAGCGTCTCGCGATAGGCCCACACCGCGAAGGCGGTGATGGCGACGGTGAACAGCGCCATCGGCCACATCTCCGGCGCGATCTCGCTCCAGCCGTTGCCCTTCAACAGCATACCGCGCACGATGCGCATCGCGTGCGTCGTCGGGAAGATCTCGCCGATCGCCTGCGCCCAGCCGGGCATGCCGCGGAACGGGAACATGAAGCCCGACAGCATGAACGACGGCATCAGCGTGAACTGGGCGAGCTGCACCGCCTGCATCTGGTTGGCCGCCACCGTCGAGAAGGTGACGCCGAGCGCCAGATTGCTGGCGATGAATAGCCCCAGCGCGCCGAGCAGCAACGGCAGCGACCCACGGATCGGCAGCTGGAAGAAGGTCGCGGAGGCGAGAAGAATGAGCACGACCTGGATATAGCCGATGACCACGTAGGGCACGATCTTGGCGATCATCACCTCGATCGGCCTCACCGGCATCGCCAGCAGGTTCTCCATCGTGCCGCGCTCGCGCTCGCGGGTGATGGCGAGCGTGGTGACGAACAGCGTCGAAAAGGTCAGCACGATGCAGATGAGGCCGGGCACGATGTTGAGCACGGTGAGCTGCTCGGGATTGTAGCGCGCGTGCACGACGAACTGGAAGGGCGGCGTCTGCGGCCGCATCTGGCGGATCGCCGGCAGGTCGCGATTGATCGCCGCCACCGCCTGTTGCAGCGCCGCGACCGCGTTGCCGATCGCGGTCGGGTCGGTGGCGTCGGCGTCGATCAATACGCTCGGCGACTCGCCGCGGTCGACCGCGCGATCGAAACTGGGCGGCATTTCGACCACGAACATCAGATCGCCGCGCGCCAGGCCGTCGTCCGCCTCTTTTTCCGATCGCAACAGCCTGAAATCGTAATAGCCGGAATTGGTCAGCGCCGCGGCGATGGTGCGGGCATACTTGGAATCGTCGATCGACAAGAGGCCGGCCGGCAGATGCTTGGGATCGGAATTGATGGCGTAACCGAACAGGAACAGTTGCATGATGGGAATGGCGATGATCATGCGCAGCGTCATCGCGTCGCGAATCACCTGGATCGATTCCTTGCGCAGCAGCGCGGCGAGGCGCGCGAAAGAGAACCGGTTCACCGCTCCGCCTCCTCGAGGCTCAGCATGTGGATGAAGACGTCCTCGAGACGCGGCTCGACTTCGCGCCATTCGAGGGCGCCGCCGGCCGTTCGGATCGCCGCCGCCAGCGCCGCGCGGTCCATGCCCGCAACGTGCAGCGCGCGCCCGAACACCGCCGCCGCTTCGACGCCTGGCGTTTGGCGCAGCGCGCGCGCCGTGGCGTCGAGGTCGTCGCCCGTCGCCTCGAAGGTGACGAGCCCCGATGCGCCGACGACGGCGACCGCGCCGCCCTGCACCACGATGCGCCCCTGCGCGAGGTAGACGATGCGCCCGCAGCGCTCCGCTTCGTCCATGTAGTGGGTCGAGACCAGCGTCGTCAGCCCGTCGGCCGCCATGTCGTGGATGAGGTCCCAGAATTCGCGCCGCGCCTTCACGTCGACTCCCGCGGTCGGCTCGTCGAGCAGCAGGAGCCTCGGCTCGTGCAGAACGCAGGCGGCGAGCGAAAGGCGCTGCTTCCAGCCGCCCGAGAGCTGGCCGGCGAGCTGGTTGCGCCGGTCGCCGAAACCCATGCGTTCGATGATCGCGGCGACCGCCGCGCGGCGGTTCTTCATCTCGAAGACGCGCGCCACGAAGTCGAGGTTCTCGAAAACGGTGAGATCGTCGTAGAGACTGAACCTCTGCGTCATGTAGCCGACGTCGCGACGAATCTCGTGCGGCTGACGAATGATGTCGTAGCCGATGCATTGGCCGGAGCCGCCGTCGGGCGCGAGCAGCCCGCACAGCATGCGGATCGTCGTCGTCTTGCCGGAGCCGTTGGCGCCGAGAAAGCCGCAGATTTCGCCCCTGGCGACCTGCAGCGTGAGGCCGTCGACCACCTTGAGGTCGCCGAAGCTCTTGCGCAGGTCGCGCACGTCGATGACGTAGTCGGTCATGGCGGCGCCCGCGGCCGCACGGTGACCGGCTGGCCCGGATTGAACGACGCCGCCTCGTCCGGCTTCGGCCGCGCCTCGGCGAGAAAGACGAATTTCGTGCGCGTGTTCTCGGAGTAGATGAAGGGCGGCGTATATTCGGCCTGCGGCGCGATATAGGAGACGGTTCCCGTCATGTCGGGAGGGCAACTGTCGCACAGGAGCGCCACCGCGTCGCCGAGATGCAGGTGGGCGAGCGACGGTTCGGGGACGAAGAAGCGGATGAAGATATTCTCGGGCGGCAGCAACGAGACGACGGGCGCGCCCGCATCGAGCGTTTCGCCGGGCCGCGCCAGCACGTCGGCGACGGCGCCAGTCACGGGCGAGACGACGGAACGCTGAGCGAGCTTCCAGCGCGCCATCGCGAGAGCGGCCTCGGCGGCGTCGACCGCCGAAGTCTGCGCCGTGATCTCGCCAGGCCGGCCGAGCGACGCCTTGGCCTGTTCCAGCGCCGCCTCCTCCGCGGCGATCTTGGCCTCGGCGGAGGCCAGGTCCGCTCGCTCCTCGTCGACGGTCTGCGCCGTCGCGGCGCCGGATTTCAGCAACACCTGATTGCGTTGCAGATCGGCCAGCACCTTGTCGCGCGCCGCCTTCGCGTCGCCGAGGTTGGCCACGGCGACGGCGATTTCGGTCGGCTTGGCGGGGCTCTCGAGGTTGACGAGTTGATCCTTGGCCTGCTGAAGCAGCCGCGTCGCCTGTTCGACCGCGTAGCGATCGTCGGCGTCGTCCTGTTCGAACAGCGGGGCGCCCTTGACCACGCGGTCGCCGCGCTCGACGTGAACGGCGGTGATCAGACCCTGCTGGGTCGGCCCGACCTTGACGAAGTCGGCGTCGGCGTAGCCCTGCCATTCCTCAGGCGCGGGGGGCCCGGGGCGAAGGAAGACCCACCACAGCGCGCCGAGCGCCAGAGCGAGGGCCGCAAGGACGACGATTCGACGATCCATCGGGGGCGGCGCTCGCATTGCCTTGGCTTCGGGCGCCTAGCTATGCCGATGCTCGCCTGCGCGCAACCTGCGGCCTAGCGTCGCGGCTAAGCCGCGGGCTTCTTCGGCCGATTGCGCCTGCGCGTCTGCACTTCGACGCGGGGGCCCTCGACGAGGCGCACCACGGCGCCCCACAGCGTGCGCACGTCCTGCTGCGTCATTTGCATGCGGTGAAACATGTTGCGCAGGTTGCGGCGCATCCCGGGTTTCTTCGTCACCGGACGAAAGAAGCCCGCGTCGTCGAGCTTCCCCTCCAGGAAGTCGAAGAACGCGAGCACCATCTCGCGCTGTGCGGGCGGCGAGACGGCGCGCGGGATCGCGGGCGGCGGCGGCGCGTCGCCGTGGGCCGCCTTGAACCATTCGTAGCCGACGAGCAGCACCGCCTGGGCGAGGTTGAGCGAGGCGTAGGCGGGGTTGGCGGGAAAGGTGAGCACGGTGTCGGCGAGCGCGACCTCGTCGTTGTCGAGGCCGGTGCGCTCCGGCCCGAACAGAACGCCGCGCTTCTGCGCGGTCATGGCCGTTTCCGACATCGCGCGAGCGGGAGCGAGGACGCTCTTCGCCTGGCCGCGCTCGCGCGCCGTGGCGGCGTAGAGAAAGCTGAGATCGCCGACCGCCGCCTCGACGCTGTCGAAGACGCGCGCTTCGTCGAGCAGGCGCGCCGCTCCCGCGGCGGCGGCGTAGGCGACGTCGCGATATTCGCCGACCCGCGGCCAGCCCTCGCGCGGGTTGACGAGGCGCAGATCGTCGAGGCCGAAATTGGCCATCGCGCGCGCGCACATGCCGATGTTGACCGCCAGTTGCGGCCGCACGAGGACGATCGCCGGGCCGCCGGCCAACGCCGCCCTGCTCCGGTCCGTTCCCGCTCCGACCATGGTCCCGCCCTAGGCCGCCGTCGCGCGCGAAGCGAGGAACCGCCGCGCGATCTCGCCGGCGATCTGCCCGCTCGAATCGATCGGTTCATACGAGAAGCGCTCGATCGCGCCGGCGAACCGGCGCACCGCCCCGAGCCGCACGAGGGCGTCGATCGCCTGGGAAAGCTTGTTCGACCCGCCGCCCGACGGCTCGAAGACATGAACCGGCGCGCCGGTCGCCGTCGCCTCGCCGACCATGTTGGCGCTGTCGCCGGTCACCAAAGCGGCGTCGGCCAGCGCCAGGATCGAGGCGTAGGGATTGTCGCCCGTCCCGTCCCATACGAAGCCCGGCGCGTCGCCGAGCCCAGCGCGCACCGCGGCCAGGAGTTCGGGCGGCGTGCGGCGCGAGGGCGTCGCCATGACGCTGAAGCCTTGCGCGACGATCGCTTGCGTCGCAGCGCGAAGCCGCGCGACGTCGGCGGGCGTGAAATGTTGCGCGCCGCTGGGACCGCCGAGCGCCACCGCGCAACGTGGGCCCGGCAGGGCGGCGAGCCTGGCGTCGGGCGCGGCGCGCACGGCGGCGAGCCGGCGCGGCGAAAACGGATGCGGCGAGGTCAGAGTCGTGATGACGTTGGGTCCGCGAAGCCGATCGTGCTGCGGAACCCAGATCAGGTCCATGCTCGCGCGGGAGAAGCGCGGGTCCTGCAAGAACACGACGAATGCGCGTTTGCCGGCGACGCGCTTGAAGGCGCGCGCATAGGGCGCCGTGACCCGCCCGCAGGCGATGACGATGTCGGGGAAGTCGCCGAGCGGCGAGCCCGCGCGGCCCGCCCGGTCCCTGGGATCGACGGGCCCGAAAGGCGACAGCCAGACGAAGAGCTTGCGCGGATCGACCCGCCGCAACGCGTAGGGCGCGCCGAGCGCCTCAGCGACCCCCAGCGCGTTGACCTCATGCCCCGCTTTGCCCGAACCCAAGACGAGGATGCGCACGCCCTCGCCCAAACGCGCATGCTGCATCTTCGGCTACAGCCCCATTTTTCCGGGCAGCCATTGCGCGAAGCTCTGAGCGAGCGTCTCGACCCGGCGGCGCATAATGTCCGTTTGCTCGGGCAAGTTCACCAGGGTCTGGGCGCCGACCGCGCAATACAGGGGGTAGGAGGCGAGCTCGCCGCCGCGCGGAGAAAGCACGATCCCCTCGCCTTGAATGCCGTCTATCGCGTCGAGCCCGGGGGTTCCCAACGAGCTGTCCGGCGCCCCGAGAAAGACTTCGTCGATCCGCGCCACGAGCGTCGCCGCGCCGCGGTCGCCCGGCGCCAGATAGGCGGCGAACGTCTTGCGCAACTGGCCTGGCAATTCCGCGGCGATCCAGCCGGCGAAGATGTCATTGCCGCTCGCCCGCAACGGCGCGACGTCGACCCGGATGTCCCGAAAGCGCGTTCCCGCGAGCGGCGCGGCGGCCGCAACGGTCGCCGGAACGGCCGCCAGCGCGGTCAGTGCCGAAAGAACGGCGCGGCGTGTCAAAAGGCGATTGTCCATGTCCATCCTCCTTCGAGCGGCGCGCGCCGACTCGTCCGCCACGCCGCCCGAAGTTCAGATATAGGCGACCTTCAAGATTTCATAGCTCTTGCCGCCGCCCGGCGTGTTCACTTCCACGCTATCGCCGACTTTCTTGCCGATGAGCGCGCGCGCGGTCGGCGAGGTGATGGAAACCCTGCCGGATTTCACGTCCGCCTCGCTCTCGCCGACGATCTGAAACACCTTTTCCGCTTCGGTGTCCTCGTCGATCAACGTCACCGTCGCGCCGAACTTGATCGTCGACCCCGACAGTTTCGATACGTCGATCACTTCGGCCCGCTGGAGCATGTCTTCGAGCTCGATGATGCGGCCCTCGTTATGAGACTGCGCCTCCTTGGCGGAGTGGTATTCGGCGTTTTCCGAGAGATCGCCGTGGGAACGCGCTTCGGAGATCGCCTGGACGATGCGCGGACGCTCCACCTGTTGAAGCCGCATGAATTCAGCCTCCAGCGCGGCATGGCCGGCGACCGTGATCGGAAATCTTTCCATCGATAACCCTGCCTCGAGTATCAAAGCCTTCGGCCCGCGATCGACGCCCGTCACGGCGTCGGATCACGCGAAATAGTCCTGCAACGCACGGACTTCAAGATCGCCGGCCAAATAGGCCTTGATGCCCTCGGCCGCCGCGATCGCGCCTGAAAGTGTGGTATAATAAGGAGTTTTTTGCAAGAGGGCGGCGCGGCGCAGCGGCTTGGAGTCGGCGAGCGAAGTCGCCCCTTCGGTGGTGTTGAACATCAGCTGGACGCCGCCGTTGCGCACGGCGTCGGCCGCGTGCGGACGCCCTTCCGACACTTTGTTGACCTTGACCGCGGCAACGCCGTGTCGCTCGAGATAGCGCTGCGTGCCGCCCGTCGCGATGACCTTGAAGCCGAGTTCGCGCAGCATGCGCAACGGCGCGACGACGCCCGGCTTGTCGGCGTCGCGTAGCGACACGAAAATCGTGCCCGAGCGCGGCAGGCCCGCCCCCGCGCCGAGCTGGCTCTTGGCGAAGGCGATCGCGAACGTGCGGTCGATGCCCATGACCTCGCCGGTCGAGCGCATTTCCGGGCCCAGCACGGTGTCGACGCCGGGGAAGCGCGCAAACGGGAACACCGCTTCCTTGACGCCGACGTGGCCAAGCGCGCCGAGCTTCAGGTCGAACGAGGCGAGAGGCTCGCCCGCCATGATGCGGCTCGCGATCTTGGCGATCGGTTCGCCGATCACCTTGGCGACGAACGGCACGGTGCGCGAGGCGCGCGGATTGACCTCGAGCACGTAAATCTCGCCGTCCTTGAGCGCGTATTGCACGTTCATCAGGCCGCCGACGTCGAGCGCCAGCGCCAGCTTGCGCGTCTCGTCCTCGAGGCGGGCGATGGTGTCGGGCTTGAGCGAGCGCGGCGGCAGCGAACAGGCGCTGTCGCCCGAATGGATGCCCGCCTCCTCGATATGCTCCATGATCCCGGCGACGACCACGCTCTTGCCGTCGCACAGCGCATCGACGTCGATCTCGATCGCATCCGAGAGATAGCGGTCGAAGAGCAGCGGATTCTTGCCCAGGACCGTATTGATCTGGCCGGTCTTGTCGTTGGGATAGCGCGCCTTGACGTCGGCGGGCACCAGGCTCGGCAGCACGCCGAGCAGATAGTCGTCGAGCGCGCCCTCGTCATGGATGATCGCCATCGCGCGCCCGCCCAGCACGTAGGAGGGACGCACCACCAGCGGCAAGCCGAGATCGGCGGCCACGAGGCGCGATTGCTCGACCGAATAGGCGATGCCGTTCTTGGGCTGCTTCAGGCCGAGCTTGTCGAGCAGACGCTTGAAGCGGTCGCGATCCTCGGCGAGATCGATCGAATCGACCGAGGTGCCCAGGATCGGCGCGCCCGACTGCTCGATGACGTGCGCGAGCTTGAGCGGCGTCTGGCCGCCGAACTGCACGATGACGCCCTTCAGCGTCCCCGCCTCGCGCTCCTTCGACAGGATGGCGAGCACGTCCTCGGCGGTCAGCGGCTCGAAATAGAGGCGATCCGAGGTGTCGTAATCGGTCGACACGGTCTCCGGATTGCAATTGATCATGATCGTCTCGTAGCCCGCGTCGCGCAGCGCGAACGCGGCGTGGCAGCAGCAGTAGTCGAACTCGATCCCCTGCCCGATGCGGTTCGGCCCGCCGCCGAGAATGACGATCTTGTCGCGCCCGGTCGGGCGCGCCTCGCAGGCAAGCGCGCCGGCGAAGGGCGTCTCGTAGGTCGAGTACATGTAGGCGGTGGGCGAGGCGAATTCGGCCGCGCAGGTGTCGATGCGCTTGAAGACCGGCGTCACGCCGAGCGCGCCGCGCGCCTTGGCGACGTCGCTCTCCGCGCTTCCCGCCAGCGTCGCGAGCCGCGCGTCGGAGAAACCGGCCGCCTTGAGCAGGCGCAAATTCTCGGCGTCGGCCGGCAGCCCGAAGCGCCTGACCTTGTTCTCCAGCGCGACGATGTCGGCGACCCGTTCGAGGAACCACGGGTCGATGCGGGTGACTTCGTGGATTTCGGCGACGCTCATGCCGAGGCGCAGCGCCTGCGCGACCTTGAGCAGGCGATCGGGCGTCGGCGTGCCGATCGCGGCGCGCAAGGCGTTGCGGTCGTCGCCCTTGCCCAGGCCCTCGATCTCGATTTCGTCGAGACCGGTCAGGCCGGTCTCCAGCGAACGCAAGGCCTTCTGCAACGACTCGGCGAACGTGCGGCCGATCGCCATCGCCTCGCCCACCGATTTCATCGCGGTGGTGAGCAGGGGCTCGGCGCCGGGAAATTTCTCGAAGGCGAAGCGCGGAACTTTGGTGACGATGTAGTCGATCGTCGGCTCGAAGGAGGCCGGAGTCGCGCCGCCGGTGATGTCGTTGGCGATTTCGTCGAGCGTATAGCCGACCGCCAGCTTGGCCGCGACCTTGGCGATGGGAAAGCCGGTCGCCTTGGAGGCGAGCGCCGAGGAGCGCGACACGCGCGGGTTCATTTCAATGACGATCATGCGGCCGTCGTCGGGATTGACGGCGAATTGCACGTTCGAGCCGCCGGTCTCGACGCCGATCTCGCGCAACACCGCGATCGCCGCGTCGCGCATGATCTGATATTCCTTGTCGGTGAGCGTCAGCGCCGGCGCGATGGTGATGGAATCGCCGGTGTGCACGCCCATCGGGTCGACGTTCTCGATCGAGCAGACGATGATGCAATTGTCCGCCTTGTCGCGGACGACCTCCATTTCGAATTCCTTCCAGCCGAGGACGCTTTCCTCGATCAGAACCTCGTCGGTCGGCGAGGCGTCGATGCCACGCTCGACGATCTCGATGAACTCGTTTCTGTTGTAGGCGATGCCGCCGCCGGTGCCGCCCATGGTGAAGCTCGGCCGGATGATCGCGGGAAGGCCGATGTCGTCGAGCGCCGCCAGCGCTTTGGCCAGCGTCTTGACGTGATGCGAGCGCGGCGTATCGAGGCCGATCTTGGTCATCGCCTCGCGGAACAATTCGCGGTCTTCGGCCTTGTCGATGGCGTGCGCGGTGGCGCCGATCATTTCGACGTCGAAGCGCTCGAGCACGCCCATCTTCTTGAGCGACAGCGCGCAATTGAGCGCGGTCTGGCCGCCCATGGTCGGCAACAGCGCGAAGCCGCCGGGAATGGCGTAGCGCTCCTTGGCGATGATCTTGGCGACGATTTCCGGGGTGATCGGCTCGATATAGGTGCGGTCCGCCATGTCCGGATCGGTCATGATGGTGGCGGGATTGGAATTGACCAGGACGATGCGATAGCCCTCGGCGCGCAGGGTCTTGCACGCCTGGGTTCCCGAATAATCGAATTCGCACGCCTGTCCGATGATGATCGGACCCGCGCCGATGATCAGGATGGTGGCAATATCGGTCCGTTTGGGCATCCATTCCTCTGTGCTCGCGCCGGGGCCGGCGCGACTTTCGCCTGTCTGCGGCGCGCAAAAAAAATAGGCCGCGCCGCGGGCTTGGCCCGCGAGGCGTCCTTTAAGCGAAGGCCCGAGTCTTCCTCGTCCGAAGAGCGTCGGGCCTCGCGGGACCGCCGCCGCGCCCGTTCAGCGGCGGGCGGCGGGCCGTCGGCCCTACTAGACGAGAATTGAAGCGGGGGGAAGGGCGCAAAACGGATCGCGCCGGGGCGAGGCGGCGGGACGCCCCTCCCCCGCCCCGGCCGCTCGCGCCCGCGCGCGTCGCCGACCGGTGGAAGGTTCAGCCGCCGCTCGTCACGCTGAAGTTCGTCACCTTGATCGCAATGTCGGCGGGCAGCGCCTTGTCGAGCTGGCCGAACAGTCCGAACAGCTGCGGCCCCGTAGGGACTTGGGCGCGGATCGCCTTGACCGCCTGGCCGTTCAAGGTGACAGTCAGCTTCTGGTCGGGCGTCGCCACGACGCGCAACGAATTGACCGCGTCCTGCGCCGCATTGAACGCAGGCGAATTCAGAACGGTGAACAACGTCGTGAAATTGCCGGCCGATTTCTTGTACATACCGACATTGCCGTTGCTGAACGCCACGACAAGCATGTAGTTGTTGTAGTCCGTCGCCCAGATGATCATTCCGACGGCGGCGGTGTTGTCGGCGGCGGGCGATTTCGGCAAGACGAAATCCATGCAATAGTCGCCCAAGGTGGCGTTGAAGGTCAGATTTTCAGCGCTCGTGATGGTGTACGTCTTGCCCAAGTTGAAAACAAAAGCGGGCGGCGTGACTTGACTGGTTGGCGGATCGAAGTCCCAGCCGCCAGTGTCGTCGGCGAAATTGTCCTGAAAAATGACGTTGCCGGTCTGGCCCGTGCAGGCCTGCGCCGCGGCGACGCCCGCGAGCTGAACGGCCAACGCGACCCCCAAAGCTATCCACTTCATCCGCCCCTCCTTCTTCGTCCGCGAACCAACAAATCGAACAAACGAAACAACGACTGGCGGAACCCGACGCTCGAGAAGCGACCCGGCCGCCCGTCGAACAACGTGGGTTCGATTGCGCCGGGCGAGCCCGCGCGAAATCGATCCAACGGCGAACATGCTCGCGCATCGCGTCGCGTTTGTCCAGGCGAGGCGCGCCGACTGTCGCGAGCTAATGATATGTCCGGTTTTGGTAGCAGGTGGTTTGTCCGGTTTTTGGATGGGGGGACCGCATGTTGCCGGAGGTTCGGATGGCGCGTGTATTGGATGCGATCGGTTCGCATCGGGCTGGGCGATTGAGTTGCGTTGAGGCTGGGGAGCTTCTTGGGTTTAGCGAGCGCCATTTCCGCCGCTTGCGTGATGCTTATGAGGAGCGCGGGGATGAAGGGCTGATCGACCATCGGCGCGGTCGGGTGAGCGCCCGTCGTGCCGAGGAAGCGGAGGTGGCGTGGATGACGGAGATGTTTCGCACGCGCTATTTTGATTTTCGGATCAAGCACTTCCACGAGCAGATTGTTGGACGGGCGATGGACGGCGGCAAGCCTTTCCATCGCTCCTACACGTGGACCAAGAGCGTGCTTCAACTGCGAGGTCTGACGACCAAGGCTCCTCGGCGCGGGGTTCACCGACGCAAGCGCGAGCGGCGGCCCTTGCCGGGGATGATGCTGTTTCAGGACGGCTCGACGCACGCTTGGCTGGGCCAAGGCCCAGCTCTGGATCTGATCGTGACGATGGACGACGCGACCAGCGCGATCACGTCGATTTTTCTATGCGAACAGGAGGGCACGGCCTCGAGCTTTCGCGGGCTTTCGGAAACGATCCGCGCGCGGGGGCTGTTTTCCTCGTTCTACACCGATCGGGGCAGCCACTATTTCACCACGCCGAAGGCCGGCGAGAAGGTCGACAAGGCGCATCCGACCCAGGTGGGCCGGGCGTTGAAGCAACTGAACATCGAGCACATCGCGTCCTACAGCCCGCAGGCGCGGGGGCGGATGGAGCGCCTCTGGGACACGTTGCAAAAGCGCCTGCCGCCGCTGCTGAGGTTGAAGGGGATCACGACGATCGAGGCGGCCAATCGTTGGCTGGCCGAGGTCTACCTGGCCGAACACAACGCCCGCTTCGCCGTCGCCGCCGCCGAGGACGGCACGGCCTTCCTGCCCTTCGTGGGCGAGCTCGACAACATCCTGTGCGTCGAAGAGGAGCGCGTCGCGGGACGGGACAACACCGTCAGATACGGCGGACACTGCCTGCAAATCCCGGCCAGCCGGGACCGATATCACTTCGCCAAGGCGACGATCCGCGTGCTCGAATATCGCGACGGCGCCATCGCCTTGTTCCACGGCCCACGCCAAATCGCCCGCTTCCACCCCGACGGGAGACTAAACGAAGGTCCAACGGCCAAGAAAGAGTCGGTCGCGTAAGTCCGCTTCGCGATCGAGCCGTGGACGGCGTGGACAGCTTCGGCGCCAAACGGCCCCGAACCTGACCACCCCGCCCACAGCAAGGGCAGAAGCAAAAGCAGACAGCCCAAAAGCGGACATTTCAAAAGCTACCTAAACCGGACATCTATAGAAGCTATCGACAGGCGAGGCGCGCCGATTCGGCCGAAGCCATTTCCCATGCGGGTCGGAGCGCGCTAATCTGCCGCCGAAGAATCGCCTGTCCCGAGGCGATCGACCGGGGACGAGGCGGAAGACCGGAGAGTGGCTGAATGGCGAACGAGGACACGACGACCGACGTTCGGCTCGCGGACGCCAAGGCGGCCTCGCCCAAGACCGCCGAGGTCAAGCGAGCCCCGGCGCCGAAAATCGCGCGATCCGAGGAGAGCGCGAGCGGGCGGGCGAAGGCTTTTTCCGACGCCGCGGCCGAGCCGGCGTTCGTTCCCAAGAAGACGGCCAAACCGGTCAAGGTCGAGGCGTTCTCGCGGCGCGATCCCGACGCGATCCGCCACGCCTTCGAGACCGGCGACTATCCGTACAAGACGAAGGTCACGGAGAAGGCGTATCTGGAGCGCATGCTGCCGCTGCAGGCCGAACTCCTGAAGGCGCAGAACTGGATCAAGCAGAGCGGCGAGAAGATCGTCGTCTTGTTCGAGGGGCGCGACGCCGCCGGCAAGGGCGGCACGATCAAGCGCTTCATGGAGCACCTCAATCCGCGCGGCGCGCGCATCGTCGCGCTGGAAAAACCCAGCGAGCGCGAGCGCTCGCAATGGTATTTTCAGCGTTATATCGGGCACCTGCCGGCGGCCGGCGAAGTCGTGTTCTTCGACCGCTCCTGGTACAATCGCGCCGGCGTCGAACGGGTGATGGGTTTCTGCACGCCCAACGAATATCTCGAATTCATGCGCCAGTGCCCGGAAGTGGAGCGCATGCTGGTGCGCTCCGGCGTACGGCTCTACAAATACTGGTTCTCGGTGACGCGCGAGGAGCAGAAGCGCCGCTTCCAGTCGCGCGAGACCGACCCGCTCAAGCAATGGAAGCTTTCGCCGATCGACAAGGCCTCGCTCGACAAGTGGGACGACTACACCGAGGCCAAGGAGGCGATGTTCTTCAACACCGACACCGCCGACGCGCCGTGGACGAT
>JBEKLU010000100.1:0-20751 GCA_050010035.1 Roseiarcus sp. | reverse complement strand
GACCAATGCAGCTCGTGGCGGTTTGAAGCCTGCTCCTGCAAGCCGACTTCGAGGGACCTACCCTCATCTCCGGTAAAGCATCGCCGCCGTTCAGATTGTGATCGGTGGCGTTCACAGCACACGACCTCCTCGTATTTGACCGATTTCCAGATGCGCTCGACGAAGACGTTGTCGCGCCACGCGCCCTTGCCGTCCATGCTGATGGCGATGCTGTTTTCGAGCAAGACGCCGGCGAACGCCTCGCTGGTGAACTGGCTTCCTTGGTCGGTGTTGAAAATCTCGCAGCGGCCATATTTGGCCAGAGCTTCGTCGAGCGCCTCGACGCAGAAGCCGGCCTCCATCGTGATGGAAACGCGATGCGAAAGAACCCGTCGGCTGAACCAGTCGACGACGGCGGCCAGATAGACGAAGCCGCGCGCCATCGGGATGTAGGTGATGTCCATCGCCCAGACCTGGTTGGGCCGCTCGACCTTCACAGCGCGCAGGAGATAAGGATAAATCTTGTGGCCCGGCGCGGGTTTGGACGTGTTCGGCTTGCGATAGATCGCCTCGACGCCCATGCGCTTCATCATCGTCGCCACGCGCCGGCGGCCGATGTCGATCCCTTCCCGATTGAGAAAATCGCGCAACATCCGGGCGCCCGCAAACGGATGCTCGAGATGCAGTTCATCGATGCGGCGCATCAGAGCCAAAGTCTCCACCGACAGCGGGCGGGGCTTGTAATAGACGCTGCCCCGGCTGATGTTCAGAGCCTTCGCCTGACGCGTGACGGAAAGATCGTGGGCGCTATCGATCATCGCTTTGCGCTCAGCATGCCGGCCTTGCTGAGCGCGCCGGACAAAAAATCATTCTCCAGCGCCAGCTCTCCGATCTTGGCGTGAAGCGCCTTCAAATCGACCGGCGGCGAGCCCTGACGGTTTGAGGCGTCGGCTCCAAACACCCCCGCCGCTCCCTCCAGCAATTGCCCCTTCCAGGTCGTGATCTGGTTCGGATGCACATCAAAAAGCTGAGCCAACTCCGTCAGCGTCTTCTCGCCCTTGATCGCCGCCAAAGCCACCTTCGCCTTGAACGCCGCTGTGTGGTTCCGTCGCGCTCGTCTGGTCATGGTCTCTCCTGATCCTCGGCGATCCTCGCCGCTGTCAGGCAGAAAATCCACTTATCGCTCTGTCAAGATTCGCTAGGCCAGCTCTCTCCCGCTAAACTACAATACAACGACCATCGCTACTATAATGCAAATTGACGTGATATGGATCACTAAGAGGGGAGCGATAGCACGAGCTTTTGAGGTGGAACATACGACAGCGGTATACCACGGCTTGCTTAGAATGGCTGACCTCCTCGCGTTGCAACCCAATATGGACATTCGCCTTCACATTGTTGCCCCAGACGAGCGTCGGGGAAAAGTCTTCAAAGAGATGCACCGTCCTGTTTTCACGCTGTTGGAACGGGGGCCATTGTCACGTAGCTGTACGTTTATTTCGTACGATAGCATCTATGCTATCGCTGATTTGAAGCATTTATCTCACGTCCACGATACGATACTTGGGGAGTATGAGGAAAAAGAGGCCGAAGTCGCATAAGCTCCATTCTGTAAAGCCGCGTCCGCGCGGCGGGCGGCGCGTTCTATCGTCCACCTATGCCGCTCGCGTTGTGGCCGCGCCAATCGGGCATGATGCTGACCGCTCGGCCGCCGCTGCGCGTGCATACGAAGCGGCGGCGGTCGGCGATCGATGGGAAGGGCGCTCGATCTTCAACGCCGGCCGTCGCGAAAGTCACGAAAGCCGAGCGAAGGCAAGAGGCGTGCGCGCACATAACGCGGAAGGCGCTTGCGCTCATAGATTTCAGGCGCGCGATTGTCGGCGGCGGCATGCGGCCAAGCTCCTTTACGTCAAATCAGACTCGCCCGATCGAGGACATGCGTTCGGCCTCAATCACCACTTCGCGCGAGGTCGCGCGGCGGGTGCCCATACGGGCGAAGAAAGACAAGCCGGACGAAGCGCGGGGGCGCTTCGCGGTTGGCGGCGCGATCTGCGCCTGTCGGCGCGCGCCTTGCTCCGGCTGTCGGTCGATGCGCTGCGCGCACTCCCTCGGCCTTCCGTGCCGCAAGAGCGGCGCACGCGGGCAAGCCCGCTTTGGCTTCCGAGGAAGAAAAACCGCGTCTGCGGCCTCATGACGCGCGAAGGTTCGTCGCCGGCTGGCTGGGACGCGACCTCAGATGGCCCCGCCACCCCATCGCCTCGTTTCTCGACAATCGCTGGATTCACGGTCACAATGCGACCTTGCCGAAGCAAGCCAACCGGAAGCGTTCGTATCGATGTTCGCCCTCGACGACCTCGCCTGCATCATCGCCGAGCGCGTCTCGGCCGACGCGCAGCAGTCCTACACCCGCACCCTGCTCGACAAGGGCGCGGCGCATTGCGCCAAGAAGTTCGGCGAGGAGGCGGTGGAGCTGGTCATCGCCGCCGTCGCGCAGGACGAGGCGGCGGTGCGCGCCGAAGCGGCCGACGTTCTCTATCATCTCCTCGTCGTGTTACGCTCGCGCGGCGTCGCGCTCGCCGACGTGATGAGCGAGTTGGAGCGGCGCACGGCGCGCAGCGGCCTCGAGGAGAAGGCGTCGCGGCGCGCATGATGGACGTGTCCCCACCCGATTCACCTACCCTCGCCGCAGAAACCGAGGCCCGCATGGACAACCGAGTTCCGAGCCCCCCGCCGGACGGCGTCGCCTCGCCCTATCTGCATTTCACCCGCGACGAATGGGCGACGTTGCGCGCCGACACCGAGCTGACTCTCACCATCGACGATCTGCGCAAGCTGCAATCGACCCACGATCCGATCTCGCTCGACGAGGTGACGGCGATCTACCTGCCGCTGTCGCGCCTGCTGGCGCTCTACGTCGCGGCGACGCAAGGGCTGTTCAAGGCGACGCAGCGGTTCCTCGGCGCGCGCGACGGCAAGGTGCCCTACATCATCGGCGTCGCCGGTTCGGTGGCGGTGGGCAAATCGACCACCGCGCGCGTGCTGAAGGCGCTGCTGACGCGCTGGCCCAACACGCCCAAGGTCGAGCTGGTGACGACCGACGGCTTCCTGCATCCCAACGCCCGGCTCATTCGCGAAGGGCTGATGGACCGCAAGGGCTTTCCCGAGAGCTACGACGGCGCGGCGCTGATCCGCTTTCTCGCCGAGGTCAAGGCGGGCGTGCGCAACGTGACGGCGCCGGTCTATTCGCACCTCGTCTACGACGTCGTTCCCGGCGAGACGGTCGTGGTCGACCGGCCCGACATCCTCATCGTCGAGGGCCTCAACGTGCTGTTGCCCAATCGTCTGTCGCGCGAGGGTGTCGACACCCCCTTCGTCTCCGACTTCTTCGACTTTTCGGTGTTCCTCGACGCCAGCGACGCGTTGCTGGAAAAATGGTACGTCGCGCGCTTCATGCGCCTGCGCAAGACGGCGTTTCGCGACCCGCGCAGCTATTTCCGCCAATACGCCGATATCGGCGACGCGGAAGCCGAGGCGACGGCGCGAACGATCTGGCGGCGCATCAACCTCGTCAATCTGCACGAGAACATCCTGCCGACGCGCCCGCGCGCCAGCCTCAGGCTCACCAAAGGCGCCAGCCATCGCATCGAGGAAGTGGCGTTGCGCAAGCTGTGAGCGAAACGATGGCGCCTCCCAGCCTCGAACGGCGCCTTCGCGCCGCCCTCCTCGCCGCGTTCGGCTTCGCCTTCGCTTCGCCGGCCTTCGCCGAGGACGCCGCCGCGCCCAAGCCCTGCGTCGGGCGCGATCTCGCCGAAGGCGTCGATTTGCGCGCCGCGCGGCTCGCGCGCGCCGACGATCTCGTCGATTCCGAGGGGCTCCTGTGGCGCGTCGAACGCGCCGGCCTCGCGCCGTCCTATCTCTTCGGCACGATCCATTCGACCGACGACAGCGCCGTCGCGCTCGCCCGCAAGGCGGCCGAATTGATCGGCTCTGCCAGGCAAGTCGCCACCGAGCTCGGCGGCCCCTTCGACGGCGTCGAGCAAGGCGACATGGCCGCGAAAATGCTCGCCAGGGCGATCGCGCGCGACGAGGACACCTTCGCGCCGGCCCTGACGGGAGACGACGCCGCCTCGGTCGAGGCCTATCTCGCCGGGCGCGGCTTTCCCACCGAGATGGCGCATCATCTCAGGCTGTGGTTTCTCGCTGCGGCCGCTTCGATGCCGACCTGCGAGGCCGCGCGGGCGCAGCAGGGCCTGCCCGAGGTCGACGAGGTGATCGCGCGCGCCGGCAAGGCGCGCGGCCTGCCCGTCGTGGCGCTCGAATCGGCTACGGAGCAATTGGACGCGCTTTCCGCCGCCCCGCCCTCTCTCTGCGCCACCCTGCTCGAGGCGTCGGCCCGCAGGCCTGGGCTCGACGACGACGCCTACGCGACCCTGTTGCGCCTCTATCGCGACAAGCGGCCCGCCGAAATGCTCGCCGTCGGCGACGTCATGCTGGGGCTGACGCCGGTCGAGCGCGCGGCGGAGGACGAATTCACCCGCCTGCTGCTCGTCGGCCGCAACGACGTGATGGCCGCGCGCGCCGCGCCGCTGCTCGCCGCCGGCGGCACCTTCATCGCCGTCGGCGCGCTGCACCTTTCCGGCAAGACGGGGCTGATCGAGCGCTTCCGCGCCGCCGGCTACCGCGTCGTGAACGTGTGGTGAGCCCCGTGCCCGCCGTCGAGATCAGGGCCCTGAGCGCTTCGCGCGAGATCATCGAGGGCTTGAGCGAAATTCTGATCGAGACGGTGGCGAGCGGCGGCTCGGTCAGCTTCATGCACCCGCTGGACTTGGCGACAGCCGAAGCGTTCTGGGACGGCGCGCTGGCCGCCGCGGCGCGCGGCGAGCGGGTCGTCTTCGGCGCCTTCCAGGGCGGCGCGCTGGTCGGCACGGCCAGTCTCCTGCTCGATTGCCCGCCCAATCAGCCGCACCGCGCCGAGATCGCCAAGATGATGACCCGCCCGAGCCATCGCGGCCGCGGCGTGGCGATGGCCCTCTTGCACGCCGCCGAGCGGCTCGCCGTCGAGCGCGCGCGCACGTTGTTGACGCTCGACACCGCGGCCGAGGACGGCGCCTCGGGGTTTTACGAGAAGCAGGGGTTCACGCTGGCGGGAACGATCCCGGACTATGCGCTGAAGCCGCACGGCGGGCTGACGGGCACGATGGTCTATTGGAAGCGGATCGGGGGCAAAGCGCCGGGACTCACGACATGCGCGTGAATGGCTCGCGGGTTGGCGCAAGTCCGAATCCGGCCGGATGGCGCCGCAAAGCCCCTCGGCGGGGTTGACGCCCGCGCCCGGCGCGGCGACAGTTGCCGGGCTTCGCTCGAAGTCCGAGGGCCGATGAAAGTCTCGCTCGTCCAGATGAATTCGATCAGCGACAAGGCCGCCAATATCGCGGCGGCGCGCGCGTTGATCGAGCGCGCGGTCGCCGAGGAAGCGCCGGACTGGGTGCTGCTGCCCGAGCAGTTCGACTGGGCGGGCGGCGCCAAGGGCGACAAGGCGGCCAACGCCGAGGTCATTCCGGGCGGCCCCGCGTATCGAATGGCGCAGGAGCTCGCCGCCAAGCATCGCATCTTCATCCACGCCGGCTCGATCATGGAGAAAATCCCCGGTGACGAGCGCATCCACAACACTTCCGTCGTGTTCAACCGCGCGGGCGAGGAGATCGCGCGCTACCGCAAGATTCATCTCTTCGACGTGACGACGCCGGACGGCGCCTCCTACAAGGAGAGCGCCACGGTGAAGGCGGGCGATAAGGTCGTCACCTACGATTGCGAGGGCGTCACCGTCGGCTGCTCGATCTGCTACGACTTGCGCTTCCCCGACCTCTTCCAGGCGCTGGCCGAAAAGGGCGCGCAAGTCATCGCCCTGCCCGCCGCCTTCACCCTGCAGACCGGCAAGGACCATTGGGAGACGCTGCTGCGCGCGCGCGCCATCGAGACGGAGACCTACGTCTGCGCCAGCGCGCAGACCGGCTCCTTCACCGTCGGCAACGAACAGCGTCACACTTACGGCCATTCGCTGGTCGCCGATCCCTGGGGCCATGTCGTCGCCAAGGCCTCCGACGGCGTTGGCCTCGTTTCGACGCGGCTCGACATGGCCCTGCTCGAGCGCGTGCGGCGACTGATTCCGGTGGCGCGGCACCGGGTCCGCATCCCGCGCGACTGATTTTCGTCGCTCGGGGGCCGCAAAATGTGGGGCCGGCGCGCGATAATTATGCTTTGCGCGGCAGAAGCATGCGACAATATGGCGCGAACCGGCTCGGCCCCGCGCCGACCCAGAAATGGTGGGAATTGCGCCCATGGCGGATGACGAACTGGACCTCTCGACGCTCTCCGACGACGATCTCGTCGCGCAGATGCACGACGACCTTTACGACGGCCTCAGGGAAGAGATCGAGGACGCCGTGCGCATCCTCTTGGAGCGCGGCTGGGCGCCTTACGACGTGCTGACCAAGGCGCTGGTCGAGGGGATGCGCATCGTCGGCGTGGATTTCCGCGACGGCATTCTGTTCGTGCCGGAAGTGCTGATGTCGGCCAATGCGATGAAAGCCGGCATGACGATCCTGCGTCCGTTGCTCATCGCCACCGGCGCGCCGAAGATGGGCAAGATGGTCATCGGCACCGTCAAGGGCGACATCCACGACATCGGCAAGAACCTCGTTTGCATGATGATGGAGGGCGCCGGCTTCGAGGTGTTCGACATCGGCATCAACAACGGCGTCGAGAAATATCTCGAGGCGATCGAGAAGCACCAGCCGGAAATTCTGGGCATGTCGGCGCTGCTGACCACCACCATGCCCTACATGAAAGTGGTGATCGACACGCTCAAGGAAAAAGGCATGCGCAACGACTACATCGTGCTGGTCGGCGGCGCCCCGTTGAACGAATCCTTCGCGCAGGCGGTCGGCGCGGACGCCTATTGCCGCGACGCCGCCGTCGCGGTGGAGACCGCCAAGGCGTTGCTCGCGCGCCGGCAGGGCTCCGCGCAATCGCTGGAACGGGTTTAGCCCCCGCGCCCCGCGCGGGGCGCGCGCTCCGGCCCCAAGAGGCGCACCGCCGTGAAAGCCGACGCCAAAATCATCGACGAAACCGAGGCGGAGCGCGTCTGGCCGCGCCGGCGCGAGGGCGCCCGACGCGTTCTGGTGATCGCCTGCGGCGCGCTGGCGCTCGAGATCCTCGCGCTGCGCGAGGGGCCGCTCGGCGCCTTCGACGTGACCTGTCTGCCGGCCAAGCTGCACAACCGGCCCGAGGGCATCCCCGAGGCGGTGCGGCGCAAGATTCGCGCCAACCGCGCCGCCTATGACGAAATCCTTTGCCTCTACGGCGATTGCGGCACCGGCGGCGCGCTCGACCGCGTGCTGGAGGAGGAGGGCGTCGCGCGCATCGCCGGCGCGCATTGTTACGCCTTCTTCGCCGGCGAGGCCGCGTTCGCGGCGATGATGGCCGAGGAGCCCGGCACGTTCTTTCTCACCGACTTCCTCGCCCGGCACTTCGATCGGCTGGTGATCGAGGGTCTCGGCCTCGACCGCTTCCCGCAATTGCGCGACGATTACTTCGGCCATTACCGCCGCCTCGTCTATCTCGCGCAGAGCGACGACGCCGAGCTGACGGCGAAGGCGGAAGCCGCGGCGCGCCGTCTCGGCCTTCGCTTCGAGCGGCGCGCGACCGGCCTCGCCGGCCTCGCGCGGTTTTTCGAGACAGCCGTGCGCAAGCGAGAGGAGGCTTCATGGCCAGCCTGATCGTCCTCTATTGGCGCGACATCCCCAGCCAGGTGATCGTCAAATCCGGACGGACCAGCGCCAAGCGCGAATTGTCCGAGCGCTTCGTGCGCGCCATCGACGCCGCCGCGATCCACGCTCATGCGAGCAGCGCCGACGCCTATCTCGCGAATTGGCGGCGCAGCGAGCCGGTCCCCTGCGGCGACGATCTCGAGGCCGAGGCCGAAGCCGCCGCGCAGCGCTTCGAGGCCGAATACGATACGCATCGCCTCGCGCTTCTGGCCAAGCACGACGGTCGGGAGGCTTGATCCCTTGAACGCCGCGCTCACCCCTTCCGCCTTCGAGCCGCGCGGCAAGCGGCCGCCGCCCGACCGCGCGTTGCGGATGCGGCTATGGAGCGTTCGCCACGCCGCGCTGCTGGAGCGCGTCTACGACGCCTTCGAGGCCTTGCTCGTCGCGGCCGCGCCGCTGTTGGCGCGCATCGGCTACGACCGGCTCGAACGCCCCGTCGCCTTCGTCGAGCGCCATGTCAAGGGCGCGCTGTTCGATTGCCGCATGTGCGGCGATTGCGTTCTGTCGTCGACCGGCATGTCGTGCCCGATGAACTGCCCGAAGGCGCTGCGCAACGGCCCCTGCGGCGGCGTGCGCGAGAACGGGGGTTGCGAAGTCTATCCGCAAATGCCCTGCGTGTGGGTGGAGGCCTTCGAGGGAAGCCGGCGCATGCGCGGCGGCAAGCGCATCGAGGCGCCGCTGCCGCCGGTCGACCAGCGTCTCAAGGGCTCCTCGGCCTGGCTTCACGTGGCGAGGCGGCAAGGCGGCGAGGCGGCATGACGACATTGGCGCCCCATCCCGACGACATCGGCCCCGATCCCGGCGCGCCGCTGGTCGATCTGCCCGGCCACAGCTCGCGTGGCCGGCTCGAGCGCGTGCTCCGGCGCGGCGAGTTCGCCGTCACCGCCGAGCTCGATCCCCCCGATTCGGCCGACCCCGAGGACGTCTACGCGCGCGCGCGAATCTTCGAGGGCTGGGTCGACGGCATCAACGCCACCGACGGCTCGGGCGCGCATTGCCACATGTCGAGCGTCGCGATCTGCGCCCTGCTGACGCGCGTCGGCTATTCGCCGGTGCTGCAGATCTCCTGTCGCGACTACAACCGCATCGCCATCCAGGGCAACGTGCTGGGCGCCGCCGCGCTGCAGGTGGGCAACATCCTGTGCCTGACCGGGGACGGCGTGCAATGCGGCGACCATCCCGAGGCCAAGCCTGTCTTCGACCTCGACTCGACCTCGCTTCTCGCGGTGATCCGGCGCATGCGCGACGAAGGCAGGTTTCTTTCCGGGCGCAAGATCACCACGCCGCCGCGCGTCTTCATCGGCGCCGCGGAGAACCCCTTCGCGCCTCCCTACGATTTTCGCGTCCTGCGCCTCGCCAAGAAGATCGCCGCGGGCGCGCAATTCGTGCAAACGCAATATTGCTTCGATCTGCCCTTGCTGCAGCAGTTCATGGCGAAGGCGCGCGACATCGGGCTCGACGAAAAGTGCTTCATTCTCGTCGGGGTCGGGCCGCTCGCCTCGGCCAAGGCGGCGCGCTGGATGCGCGCCAATGTCGCGGGCGTCCACATTCCCGACGCGGTCGTCGCGCGGCTCGAAGGCGCCAAGGACCAGCGCGCCGAGGGCAAGCGCATCTGCATCGAGATGATCCAGCAATTGCGCGAAGTGAAAGGCGTGGCGGGCGTGCACGTCATGGCCTATCGCCAGGAGCGCACCGTCTCCGAGATCGTCCACGCGTCGGGCGCGCTGGAGGGACGCGCGCCGTGGCGGCGCGATTTCGTCGCCAAGATGCAGGCGGTGGAGAGTCTGGGGGCGGGATGAGGCTTCGCTTTGACGCCTGCGACGCGGCCGAACCCCCTTCCCCCCTTGCGGGGGAAGGTGGACGTGCGAAGCGCGGCCGGATGAGGGGTCTGCCGAGGCATCCGCGACGTCGGCGGGCTGCGCGCCGCGCCTTGCGGCGCAGACCCCTCATCCGGCCCTCGCTGACGCGAGGGCCACCTTCCCCCGCAAGGGGGGAAGGAGCGCGCGCGCTCTCGACCGCTGTTTGATTTTCACGCCCCTCATTCCCCAGGACAAAGCGCCCCATGACCGAAACCGTAATCTCCTCCGCCACGAAAGACGTCGTCATCGGCTTCGAGCGCCGATTCGTGATGATCGGCGAGCGCATCAATCCGACGGGGCGCAAGCTGCTCGCGGCGGAGATGGCGCAAGGCGACTATTCGCGCGTCGTCGCCGACGCGCTGGCGCAGGTCGAGGCGGGCGCGCAGATGCTCGACGTCAACGCCGGCATTCCGCTCGCCGACGAGCCGCGCATCCTCGCCGAATGCGTCAAGCTGGTGCAGCAGACCGTCGATGTTCCCCTGTCGATCGATTCCTCGATCGTCGAGGCGCTGGCGGCGGGGCTCGCGGTCTACAAGGGCAAGCCTTTGGTCAATTCGGTCACCGGCGAAGAGGAGCGCCTAGAGCGCGTGCTGCCGCTGGTGAAGAAATACGGCGCGGCGGTGATCGCCATCTCCAACGACGAGACTGGCATTTCCGAAGACCCCGACGTCCGGTTCGCGGTGGCCAAGAGAATCGTCGAGCGCGCCGCCGACTTCGGCATCAAGCGCGAGGACGTCGTCGTCGATCCCCTGGTGATGCCGGTCGGCGCGATCAACGACGCCGCCGCACGGCTGATGCACCTGCTGCGCCGCCTGCGCGAGGAGCTGAAGGTCAACACCAGCTGCGGCGCCTCGAACTTCTCCTTCGGCCTGCCCAACCGGCGCGGCCTCAACGCCGCGTTCCTGCCGATGATGATCGGCGCCGGTCTCACCTCGGCGATCATGAACCCGCTGCACGCGGAAGACATCCAGGCCATTCTCGGCGCCGACGTCGTGATGGGCCACGACGCCAATTGCGGCGCCTGGATTCGCAAGTACCGCGAGCCGGCGCCCGAGGGCGAAGCAGGCGCCGGCAATCGGCGCGAAGGCGGACGCCGCCGGGCGCGGGCCTGACGCCTTGAGCGATCCTCTCGTCGTTTTCACGCCCTCGGGCAAGCGCGAAAACTTCGCCGAGGGGACGAGCGTCCTGGACGCCGCGCGCAAGCTCGGCGTCGACCTCGATTCGGTCTGCGGCGGGCGCGGCATCTGCGGACGCTGCCAGATCGACGTCGCGGAAGGTCGGTTCGCCAAACACGCGATAACCTCGTCGCGCGACCACGTGACGCCGTGGAATGCGGTCGAGCGGCGCTACGCCGACAAGCGCGGGCCCTTGAGCGAGGGGCGCCGCCTCGGCTGTCAGGCGAGAATCCTCGGCGACCTCGTCGTCGACGTGCCCGCCGAAAGCCAGGTCCACCGCCAGGTGGTGCGCAAGCGCGCCGAGGCGCATCCGATCGAGATCGATCCGATCGTGCGCCTGCACTACGTCGAGGTGCGCGAGCCCGACATGCACGACCCCTCCAGCGATTTGAGGCGTTTGCAAGCGGCGTTGCGCGAACAATGGGGGATCGCCGAGGCGGGCGCGAACTTGAGCGTGCTCGCCGGCCTGCAGAAGACGTTGCGCGCCGGCGCCTTCAAGGTCACCGTCGCGTTGCGCCATGAACGCGAAATCGTCGCCGTCCTGCCGGGCTTTCGCGAGCGCGCCTTCGGGCTCGCCTTCGACATCGGCTCGACCACCATCGCCGCGCACCTCTGCGATCTCATCACCGGCGAGGTCGTCGCCTCGGCCGGCGCGATGAACCCGCAGATCCGCTTCGGCGAAGATTTGATGAGCCGCGTCTCCTACGTGATGATGAACCCCGGCGGCGAAGGCGAGCTCACGGCGAGCGTGCGCGCGGCGATGGATGGCCTGATCGGCGAACTCGCCGGCGAGGCGGGCGTCGAACGCGGCGAAATGTTCGAGGCGACGATCGTCGGCAATCCGATCATGCATCATCTCTTCCTCGGGCTCGATCCGACCGAACTCGGCGGCGCGCCCTTCGCGCTGACGCTCGACGGCGGCTTCGAGGCGCGCGCGAGCGAACTCGGCCTCGCCATCGCCCCCGGCGCCTTCGTCTACGCCCTGCCGTGCATCGCCGGCCACGTCGGCGCCGACGCCGCGGGCATGACCCTCGCCGAGGGGCCGTATTTGCGCGACGAACTGACCCTGCTCGTCGACGTCGGCACCAACGCCGAGATCGTGCTCGGCAACAGAGATCGCCTGCTCGCGTGCTCCTCGCCGACCGGCCCGGCGTTCGAAGGCGCGCAGATTTCCTGCGGCCAGCGCGCGGCGCCCGGCGCGATCGAGCGCGTGCGCATCGACCGCGCGACGCTGGAGCCGCGCTACAAGGTGATCGGCTGCGATCTGTGGTCGAACGAGCCGGGCTTCGCCGAGGCGACCGCCAAGAGCGGCGTCACCGGGGTCTGCGGCTCGGGAATCATCGAGGCGATCGCCGAGATGTACCTCTCGGGGATCGTCTCGCCCGACGGCGTCATCGACGGCGCGCTCGCTGAGCGTTCGCCGCGCGTCGAGGCGGTCGGCAGGACGTTCTCCTATGTGCTCAGCGAGGGCGAGCCGCGTCTCGTCATCCATCAGACCGACGTGCGCGCCATTCAGCTCGCCAAGGCGGCGCTTTACGCGGGCGCGCAATTGCTCGTCGAGCGGCTCGGCGCTGGAGCGCCGCAACGCATTTCCCTCGCCGGCGCGTTTGGCAGCCATATCGACCCGCTCTACGCGATGACGCTCGGCATGATCCCCGATTGCGATCTCACTCATGTCGTCGCCGCCGGCAACGCCGCGGGCACAGGCGCGCGCATCGCGCTGCTCAATCGCGCGGCGCGCGCCGAAATCGAGACGGTGGTGCGCCGCATCGAGAAGATCGAGACCGCGATCGAGCCGCGCTTCCAGGAGCATTTTGTCGCCGCGATGGCGATCCCCAACAAGGTCGACGCCTTTCCGAATCTGGCGAGGGCGGTCGAACTGCCCGCGCCGAAGGCGGGCGGTGGCGAGCCGACGCGGCGCAGACGGCGGTAGCCCGGCGCTGCCGGCTCACATGGTTTCCGGGTAAGCGCTGCTCGCCCTCACCCCAACCCTCTCCCGCAAACGGGGGCGTTGCGGCGCGACCCCTTCTCCCGCTTGCGGGAGAAGGTGGCCGCGCAGCGGCCGGATGAGGGGCGCCGGAACCCGCGAACCGTTGGCGCGGAAGTCGTATCAGAACCCCGCGCTGCGCAGCCATCCCTCCAGCGCGATCCCTGAGAACAGGATCAGCCCCGCGTCGCGATTGGAGCGGAACAATTTGAGCGCCGTCGCCGGCCTCGCCCCTTCGACCTGGGCGAGTTGCCACAGAAGATGCGCGCAGAAGCCGGCCCAGCCGAGCTCGGCCAGATAGCCGGCGCCGACAGTCAGCAGCGCGCCCTGCGCGAGGAGCGCGGTCAGGAGATAGAACAGGCCGACGCCGAGCCGCGCGTGGGCGCCGAACAGCCGCGCCGTCGATTTGATGCCGACAATGGCGTCGTCGCGCGCGTCCTGCAGCGCGTAGATCGTGTCGTAGCCGATCGTCCAGCAAAACGCCGAGGCGTAGAGCAGCAGCGCGGGCGGCGCGAGCGCGCCGGCGCTCGCCGCCCAGCCCATCAGCGCGCCCCAGGAAAAGGCGAGGCCGAGCACCGCCTGCGGCCACGAGGTGACGCGCTTCATCAGGGGATAGACGGCGACGATCGCCAGCGAGGCGAGACCCAGCGCGATCGAGAAGGCGTTGAACGAGACGAGCACGGCGAGGCCGACGAGCGCCTGCGCGAGGAGAAAGGCCGCGGCGGCGCGCACGCCGACGCGGCCCGAGGGCAGCGGGCGCCCCTTGGTGCGCTCGACGCCGGCGTCGAGCTTGCGATCGAGGATGTCGTTGTAGGTGCAGCCGGCGCCGCGCATCGCGATTGCGCCGACGAGGAACAGCGCGAGATGCCCGAGGTTCGGCCCGCGATGCGCCGCCAGGCCCGCCAGCGCCGTCGATTCCCAGCACGGCGCGAGCAGCAACTGCCAGCCGGCCGGACGGTCGAACCGCGCCAATTGCACGAAGGGCAGGGCGAAATCCGGGGTTAGCCGCAGCACCAGGCTGGTCGGGCGCGCGTCGGGCAGCGCGCCGGGCCGGGAGGCCTCGGCGCTCAAAGCGGGCCGGTCGGCAGCGGCTGAACCTGGGGGGCGCCGCCCTGCGCCTGCTGCTCCTTCATCTTCTTGATCTTCGCCGCCACGTCGCAGGCCTTGGCGGAGAAAGCGACGCTCCTGGCGTGGTTGGCCTTGAGTTGGACGATCGCCTCGTCGGGGAGCTGGCACCACTCCTTGTTCTTCACCATGTAGGCGATCATGGCGTTCTCCACCGCGTTGAGCCCGGCGGACTTGGCGCAGAAGACCGCGGGATCGAGCTGCTTGCCGTGCGCGGCCTTGACCATGCCGTTGATGATTTCCAGTTGCGCCTCGCGCCGCTGCGCGAGCTTCTGCAGGTCTTCGGCGCAGCTCTGCTGCGCGTAGGACGGAGCCGCCCAGCCCGCGCCGCCGAGCGACAGCGCGAGAAGCAGCATCGTGGTGAAACGCCTCGTCATCGTGGAGAATCCCGCATTCATCAAGCCGAGTTTATTACAACAACTCGCGTCCGCGCGACAGCGCCGCATGAAAGCGGCGAAAACGGGGCGGAGGCGCGAATTAGATCGTCGACTAAACCCAACCGCGCGCTCGCGTATCGATCGCGTAGAGCTGCGGCGCGGCGGCGATCGCGGCCATGCCGACGAGCACCGAATCGGCGCGCATGACCAGCCGCGTCGGAATGCGGCGCGCCAGCGCGTCGACCGGCGCCTTGGCCTCGAAGGCGCGGCGGAACGCCGCATCGTCGAGGAAATCGACGATGCGTGGCAGAACGCCGCCGGCGAGCGTGACGCCGCCCGTGGCGACGAAGGCGACGCCCATGTCGCCGGAAAAGCGCGCCACGATGCGCCAGTACAGCCTCAGGCTCGCCGCCTCCTCGCCGTCGCGCTTCGCCAGCGCCGCGGCGACCAGCGCCGGCGCGTCGAGCGAGGGTTTTGGCCGCCCGAGCGCCATCACGCGCGCGGCGTGCACGCGAACGAGGCCGGGACCGGAGAGAACGCTTTCGGTGGTCACGCGGCCGTAAACCCGCTCGAGATGCGGCCACAGCGCGCCCTCCTCGTCGCCTACGGGGCCGAAGTCGATATGGCACGCCTCCGAGGCGAGCGGCGTAAAGCGCCCGCCCGCTTCGACGAGGGCGCCGATGCCCAGGCCCGTGCCCGGTCCGAGGATGACCTGGGGCCCCCGCGCGCCAAAGGGCGCCGGCCCGATCGCGCGCGCCCATTCCCTAGGGATCGCCGGCAGCGACAGCGCCTGGGCCTCGAAATCGTTGAACAGCAGGCCCTGGCCGAGGCCGAGCCGGCGCGCCGCCTCGGGGCCGTCGATGACCCAGGGGGCATTGGTGAGCCGGAGCTTGCGCCCGTCGACTGGACCGGCGCCGCAGGCGATGACCGAGCGCGGGCGGCCGCCGAGCTTAGGCGCCGCCGCCTCGATCGCCTCGACGAGACCGGGATAATCCCGGGTTTTCAAATGGACGACCCCCCCGAGCAGCGCCTCGGGCGCGGCCTGAAGCGCCAAGCGCACGTTGGTGCCGCCGACGTCGCAGACGAGAACGGGGAAAGGAAAGGCGAATTCGCTCATGGCGGCATAAACGGGAAACTGCGGCGCGACGTCAAGGCGAGGGGGGCGCCGATCGGCGCGCGTGCAGCTCCGTCTCGCGATAGGCCTTCCTCGAGCCGCCTTGCCCGCGCGTCGACGCTGCGGGTCTGATATGGTTTCCGTTTGAACAGCTCGCGCGCCCAGGGGATGCGGAAGGGGGATGGACCCGAGAAAACGCGGCTTCCCCTTTGCCAGGCTTCCGGCCCTCCAAGCCTTTCCAAATCCACGCCAAACATTTCCAAATTTGCGGCCCTTTTCTCCAAATCTTTCCAAAGATTCCTTTGGCCGTTTTGTGTGAAATCAAAGTCTTGTAAGGGGAAAAAGGAAATTTCGTTTGGCTCCAAATTTTTGGTCGATCCTCGTCCGAAAGCCCCTGTCCAGCTCCTCCGGCAAGGCGGATACGGCGGAGAGCGATAACAAAAACCATAGCATGATTTTCGTTTTTCAGAAAGATAATATCGGGATCGAAACTAATTCCGTGTTCATCGCCGACCGGCCGGCGTTGCCATCAACGGGAAGCCGCATGACGCGTCAGAACGCATAGACCGCCTCGGATTCGGCGGACGGGCGGACATGAGGTTTGAGCGCAGCGCGATCGACGAAGTCGACCGGCTCTGCGAAGAGTTCGGCGATGTAGGATTTCAAGCCGACATAGGCGTAGACGTCCTGCACCGCCTCGGGCTCGATCTCGATCATGATGTCGATATCGCTACCCGGCCGGTCGTCGCCGCGCGCGAGCCGAACAGGGCGGCGTGCGTCACCCCCGCGCCCGCAAAGCGGCCTCGTTCTCACGCAATCCGGCGACGATGTTCCGTTTGTCCATTGTCATCTTCTAGCGCAGTCGACTGCCGTTCGGGGCCGGGAACGCCTTAGAGAGGTAACGACATAGCGGCGGTTGCGCGCGCGAATTAACGAGATATAAGGAACAAAGAACGAACGTGACTGCCGGCCGGTGATTCGGCGCGCCGAGTTGCGGTCGCCGCCCGGAGTCCACAGGAGATTTGCACGGAACCGGCGATTTCAGCCGCGCAGAGTTTCGAAAAAGCGTTGTCCGCTTTAGTCTCGCTTGGGAGGGGATGGTCGCCAATATGAGCAGTTTCACCTTCTACGAATTTTTCGCTGGCGGCGGCATGGCGCGCGCGGGTTTGGGAGCCGGATGGAACTGCGTATTCGCAAACGACTTCGACCCTATGAAGACGGCGACGTACGCGGCGAACTGGGGGGATGGCCATATCATCTGTGAGGATGTCGCCAAGCTTTCCACGTCCTGTCTGCCAGGCAAAGCCGACCTCGCATGGGCCTCGTTTCCGTGTCAGGACCTCTCGCTCGCGGGTGACTACGCGGGTCTTGGACACGCTGCGTCGCCGGCGATGACGCGATCCGGTACGTTCTGGCCGTTCTGGGCGCTGATGAAAAGTCTTAAGAAAGAACATCGCGCCCCACGTCTGATTGTTCTTGAGAACGTCTACGGCGCCCTCACTTCGAACGAGGGACGAGATTTCGCTGCGATCGGAGAGGCGCTGTCCGGGTCTGGATACAAGTTTGGAGCAATCGTCGTCGACGCGATACGATTTGTCCCCCAGAGCCGTCCGCGCGTGTTTTTTGTCGCTGTCGCGCGGGGCGTTGCAGTTCCCCAATTGGCGTTGACAGACGTCCCATCTGACGAATGGCACCCGCGCGCGCTCATCGATGCTTACGCCCGCCTATCCGCTTCCGCCAAAAAAAAATGGGTGTGGTGGCTGCTTCCTAATCCCCCCGCTCGCAATGGCCGCTTTTCCGATCTCATCGAGGATGCCCCAGTGGGAGTGAGGTGGCACACTGCGGAAGAAACAGCGCGCCTAATTGAGATGATGTCCCCCGTGAACAGAGCGAAGGTCGAAAGCGCGAAGCGGACACGGCGCCGTGTGGTCGGAGCTGTTTACAAGCGCACGCGGCAGGACGCTAACGGCCTCAAGAAGCAACGGGCGGAAGTTCGATTTGACGAGGTTGCTGGGTGTCTTCGGACGCCGAGGGGTGGTTCGAGTCGACAGACGATTATTTTGGTCGAAGGCAACAAGGTACGCTCGCGCCTACTATCTCCGCGAGAAGCCGCGCGCCTCATGGGGCTCGCGGACGAATATAAGCTACCGGAACGCTACAATGATGCGTATCACGTCGCCGGCGACGGCGTGTGCGTTCCGGCAGTTAGACACATAGCGGCGCACTTGCTCGAGCCGCTCCTTCAAGTCGCGAATCCAGAAGCTCGTCCCCTAGCGGCGGAGTAGCAAGGTGGCGATCGACCTTGCATTCAGACGTAAGGCGGCTCGAACCCTTGTGCGCGAAATCGGCTGCTACGTCCTTTGCGACCTCGATCAAGTCCCGATTTATGTGGGGCAATCGACGGACGGCATACGGTCCAGGGTAAATCGGCATCTAACGTCCGCGCGATCCGACATAATCGCCAACCGGCAGGTCGACGTTTGGGAGATCGCCTGGGTGTGGGCTTATCCGGTCGAAGACAAATCGATGATCGGCCCCCTTGAAGACGCGCTGTTTCATCACTTTCACGTCAAGTCGGCACTAATGAACGGGAAAGTGCCGAAGTCGCCACCTTCGAGAACGAAGGTACCGAAACCGGCTCAGGTCGTGCAGGTTATGTCCGACGCGGAGATTAAGGAGAAGCTCGACCCAGCGCTGCGCCTTCCGAGGCAGGCAGAACACTACTCGCAGATCGTAGGGCATTTTCTCGCGGTGAAGAACTCGAAGGAAATCGCATTTGCAATACAGGCTCAATTTGACCGGCTTTACAAATATCATAAGACCCTACTTGGCCTTGCGGACGATATTGAAGGCGATGCGTCCGACTAGTTGTTGGGAGACATCAGTCGCCGCGCGGCTGGAGAACGAATGAAAGAGTCGCGCCCCCGAAAATCGCATATTTCAACGCCGCGCAAACCCTCCCCCGAGCGCTCCGCCGTCATGCGCGCGGTCAAGTCGCGCGACACCGGGCCGGAGATGGCGGTGCGGGCGATGCTGCGGCCGCTCGCGCCCGGCTATCGCCTCCATCGCGCCGATCTGCCGGGCAAACCGGACATCGTCTACCTCGGCCGGCGGCTGGCGATCTTCGTTCACGGCTGCTTCTGGCACGGCCACGACTGCCCGCGCGGCGCGCGCAGCCCCAAGGACAACGCCGACTATTGGCGCGAAAAGATCGCGCGCAACCGCGCGCGCGACGCAAAGAACCTCGCCGCGCTGGAAGCGATGGGCTGGCGCACGCTCGTCGTCTACGAATGCGCGCTCAAGGACCCGGCGGCGTTGCGCGCCCGCCTCGGCGCTGCGCTCGCGTCGGCGCCGCGGCGCGCGAAACCCTCGCGTCGCCCCAATCCCCGCCTTGCGCTTTGCCGCGCTGCACCATAGACAAAAGTTGAAGTCACGCCGGCCCGATGGCCGGTCGTCGGGACCTGGTTCATGCCGATCGCTGTCGTCAGGGAGCGCGCCGAAGCGCGCGAAGCCGCCGAAGCGGAGAAGGACGCGCCGCTGCGCGCCGACATCCGCCTGCTCGGCCGCCTGCTCGGCGACACCGTGCGCGAGCAGGAGGGCGAAGAGGTCTACGCCATCGTCGAGCGCATCCGCCAGGCCTCGATCCGTTTCCACAGGGACAACGAGGTCGGCGCGCGGCGCGAGTTGGAGGCGACGCTCGACAGCCTCGACAACGACCAGACGCTGAGCATCGTGCGCGCCTTCAGCTATTTCTCGCATCTTTCCAACATTGCCGAGGACCAGCACCATATCCGCCGCAATCGCGCGCACGTGCGGATGAAGTCGGAGCCGCGTCCGGGGGCGCTCGCCTACGCCTTCAAGCGCGCGGCGGACGCCGGCATCGGCGCTCGCGCGCTGCGCGCCTTCTTCGACCACGCGCTGGTCAGCCCGGTGCTCACCGCCCACCCGACCGAGGTCCGGCGCAAGAGCACGCTGACGCGCGAACTGGAAATCGCCGCGCTGCTCGACGCGCGCCAGCGCCATGCGGGCGACGAGGCCGAACTGGCGAGCGTCGAGGAGCAACTCCGGCGGGCCATCCACATTCTGTGGCGCACCAGCATGCTGCGGCAGACGCGATTGAAGGTGATCGACGAAGTCGCCAACGGCCTCTCCTACTACGACTACACTTTCTTTCGCGAGCTGCCGCGCATCTATGGCGCGATCGAGGACGAGCTGGCGCGCCAGGAGCCGGCGGACGCGGACAAGCGCGTCGCCTCGTTCCTGCGCGTCGGCTCGTGGATCGGCGGCGATCGCGACGGCAACCCTTACGTCACCGCCGATGTCCTGAGCGAGGCGACGCGGCTGCAGAGCGCCAGCGCGCTCGGCTATTACCTGCAGGAACTGCACGAGCTGGGCGGCGAGCTGTCGCTGAACTCGGGCCTGGTGACGGTCAGCGACGCGCTCGCCGAGCTCGCCGAGCGCTCGACCGACTCCTCGACCACGCGTCGCGACGAGCCCTATCGGCGCGCCATCGCCGGCATCTACTCGCGCCTGGCCAAGACGGCGCGCAATCTCGACCATGTCGTCGCCTTGCGCCAGCCGCTGATCGACGCGCCGCCTTACGCCGACGCCGCAGATTTGAGCGCCGATCTCGCGACCATCGCCCGCTCGCTCGAAGCCAACGGCGGCGCCATCCTCGCGCGCGGTCGATTGCGCGCGCTGCGCCGCGCCGTCGACGTCTTCGGCTTCCATCTCGCCCCGCTCGATCTGCGCCAGACCTCCGAGGTGCACGCGCGCACGGTCGCCGAACTTTTCGCCGCGGCGACGCCGGGCGTGCGTTATCTCGAGCTCGACGAAGAGGCGCGCGTCGCGCTGTTGCGCAGCGAACTCTCTTCGCCGCGCCCATTGGTCTCGCCGTTTTTCGCCTATGGCGAAGAGACGGCGGGCGAGCTCGCGGTGTTCCGGACCGCCGTGGCGATCCGCAAGACCTACGGCCCGGACGCGATCCGCACCTGCATCATCTCCAAGACCGAGGGCGTCTCGGACATGCTGGAGCTGGCGCTGCTGCTCAAGGAAGTCGGGCTCGTCGGCGCGGACGGGCGCGCCGCGCTCAACATGGTCCCGCTGTTCGAGACGATCGAGGATTTGCGCGCCTGTGTCGGGGTGATGGACCGGCTGCTCGCCATTCCCGAATACCGCCGCCTGGTCGACCATCTCGGCGGCGAGCAGGAGGTGATGCTCGGCTATTCCGATTCCAACAAGGACGGCGGCTTCGTCACCTCGGGCTGGGAGCTCTACAAGGCCGAGATCGGCCTGATCGAGGTGTT
>JBEKLU010000099.1:0-26079 GCA_050010035.1 Roseiarcus sp. | reverse complement strand
GATGGTCGCGATTGTATCGCGCTCGATTTTCGCTCGTCCACATCGGCAGCTCCCCGAATCAGGCTGCCCGCATACGAATCACAACCGATTCATCCGAATCAAGAAGTTTCGAGACGGACACTAAGGCAATGGATGCGCCACTTGGCGCGTCGATGAATGGATACCTTTTGCCACTTGCCAGCGGTTCACCAGTTGACACGGCGACGATATGGGACGCCCTCCACGCTGCCATTGTACTCGATGAGACCAGCCGAGCTCCGCCGAGTGGTGCAGTGGGCAACGAGGACGGCGAATCATGAGCTGGTTCCTTGAGCAGATCTCGATTGAGGGGTTTCGTGGCATAAACAATGTGGGCGCGCCCCTTGAGTTGAAATTTGATCCCGACAAGGTGAATTCTGTTTTCGCACCTAACGGCGTCGGCAAGAGTTCGATCTTCGAGGCAGTCGCTTTTGTGCTCACGGGAATGATACCAAAGCTCGATGCTCTCCCGCCCGCTGAAAGGGCAGCGTCCTACTACCTCAATCGCTTCCATCCTGCCGACCTGGGCACGATCTCCTTGACTCTCCGTCCGGCTGCAGGCGGCGGGGGTTTGACAGTGACCGTCACACGCGATCAAGCCGGCAATCGAACGGTAACGACCAGTGACGGTCGTGACGGCGATGCCTTGCTTGCGGAGTTGAATCGCGATTTCGTTTTGTTGGACGCGAAAACGTTCCAGAGGTTCATAGACGAGACCCCTCTTAATCGCGGACGCTCATTTTCTGGATTGCTAGGGCTGGGCAGCTACTCGACGCTGCGGCAGGCGCTACAAGCGCTCTCACATACGCGCAGCTTCAACAATCACTTCGAGGTCAGCGCGAAAGCCGGCAAGCAGCGGTTGATCGAGACGCAGATTGAGCAGACCCGCAGGGCTATCGGCGCTTCCTATCTGTCGCTAGTGGGTGAGGAGCCCCGTGCCTCCGCTACCAACGACGACCTCCGAATGAAGGCGCACGCAATCCTTCACAACATTCCTCTCCTGCGCACGAAATGCGACAAGAAAGGCTTTGATGAGATCGCACTCGATGATTGTCTTGCAAGCGTTCGGGAGGCCGAAGGCGGCCCGGATCGAGAGCGCTTGGGCAAATTGCTGCAAGCGGAATCGACTTGGAGCGATGTCATCAGTGCCCTGCCTTCGCTGGACCTGCTGGTGGAAATCGTTGGCCTCGCAGGTGAACGAGATCGAACGATCAAAGAGACGCAGGGCGATACGTTCCTTCGCCTTTACAAGTTGACGGAACAAATCACGTCGCACGATGACTGGCTCGACAAGCGTCTGTGTCCTGCATGTGATCGGCGTGACGAGACGTCGGTACTCGATCACGTGCGAACGAAGATGGCATTCTATGAAGCGGTCGCGATCGTTTCGGAGCGGTTGACGAAGGCGACGGCGACGGTTGATTGGGACAAGCTTGCCTCCGCCGAGAGGGCAACTAAACACGAAGGTGAAGCGCCGCTCGTGAGCGGTGTGGCGCAGAGGGCCGGCGAAGGCACGATATCGAAGGCGGAGGCGCTCGATCTGCAAACGCGCGTAACTGCGATACACGAGCGCGCTGGGGCTGCACTCGCAGCGGGCGCGTCGGAGAGGACCGAACTAGAAAAGCGACTGCCGCCGTCGCTTGTTGCCGTGACCGAAAAGATCGAGGCGGCACGCCGCCTACAATCTGCCCTGAAGAATGAAGAGAGCTTGCGTGCTTCACTTGGCGCAGTGGCTACGGAATTGCGCCGGATTGAGCGGTTGCGATCGTTCTTGACTGAGGCTTCAGGCAGGTTCTCGCAAGCTGAAGCCGATGCCTCAGGACGCCGCCTAGCGGCCATAGAGCCGCTTTGCCGCGAATTCTTCGAGAATATCATCTTCGAACCGGTGGTCCCGGCTATATCGAAGCGGGCCGGCGCTGAGGAGCTACTCATTTCTCTCGCGAATTTTCACGATCTCCGGGACGTATCGGCGCAGTCGCTTCTCTCAGAGAGCTACCGGAACGCCTTCTCTATTTCGATCTATCTCGCAGCCGCCGCCCTCTACGGAGGATCGGCGAAGTTCTTGTTGCTAGATGACGTAACTTCGAGCTTGGACGCGGGGCACCAGTTCCATCTAATGGAGGTCATTAGGACGCGGTTCAGTCGACCGGGCACCGCGAACGGACCGCAGGTAATAATTCTCAGCCATGACACGCTCCTGGAGAAGTATTTCAACACGAATGGATCGACACCCGGATGGTCGCATCAGCGCATCGAAGGAACGCCGAGAACAGCTGTCCTCCCACAATCCAACGCGGTCAATCGTGTTCGCGACGCTACAATGGCTCTGCTAAACGCGGGCAACGCTCAGGATGCTGCGCCTCGGATCCGCCAGTACCTCGAATATGTACTTGAGGAAGTCATCACCCGCTGTCGTATTCCTGTCCCCATGGACATCGCACTGTGCGATGACAGGCGGATGGCGGGGCAGTTAATCGCAGCGATTGACGCGCAGATTAGACTTCACCTCAACGCAAACTCCCTGGTTCTGGGGCCAGTACAAGTTCAGGGCCTAAACTTAACCAGTGCGACAATTACCGCGAACTTCCTCGCGCATTGGAGCACCGGGCAGACACAGGCGTTCTCGCCCGGCGCACTGATTGGTGTCATGCAGGCAATCGACAATTACGCCGACTGCTTCAAATTCGAACCAAATCCTGGAGCAGGTCGAAGGTACTATCGAGCGCTAAATCAGCGGCAGTAATCAGGACGACAAAGCGAACCTCAACCGATTGCCAATTCCGGGTTCTGAGCTCCGCGGGGATTCGCGAACGGCGTAGCGCACAACGAAGTTACAGCGCTGTCGTCCACAACTGCCGCAACGCATCCTGCAAATGTGCGGCGATGACCTCGGGCATTCGGTCGAGATCGTCGAACCGGCGCACGGTGAGGTACTCGACGAAGCGCGTGCCGTAGATGCCGCACAGCACCTGGTTGCCTTCGGCGTCTTTCGCGAGGAACGGCCAGCCGCCTTCCATGTGGTACCGCGAAAAGAATTCGCTGCCTTCGAGGATCATGCCCTCGGGCCGGATTTCGATGGTGCGATAGACCTCGACCGGCTTCGCGACGATAATCGCGTTGACGATCGCGACGGCGACGAACAGCGCGGCATTGATCCACGCGCTCTGCACGGGCGAGCGATTCCAGAGATACCAACCTTCAAAACCCGTCGCCGCCGTCCATGCGAAGATGCGCCACAGCGTGTGGCGCAGGCGAAGGTCGAGGTCTTTGTAGACGAGAAGGATGCCCCCCTCGGGAGTCAGAAACCGCCCATAATCGACGTACGGATCGGGCAAGAAAACGAGCGGCGACCTGGCTTCGAAATCGTCCGTCCGTGCCTCGCGACGCACCGGCACGATATCCCGGCGCGCGATTGGCTTGCGCACGACAAGTGGCCGCGCAAGCGAAGGCATGTCCCGACGCATCGGCTGTGGGCGATCGAGGCGGACATGGCGGCGCATGGCCGCATTCTATCGTGCGATGCCGTGTGCGTTACGCGTAACGCGCGGCAATCCTTGGTAACGCGCGTGCTCCGGCGCGGCGAGAACCGATGCCGGCTGGCGAGGCCGGCACCGGCGGGCCGTTACTTGGCCCGAGGCTCGCTCTTGGCGGGACGCGACCAGATCAGGATCGCGTGGTTGCCGTCCTCGGACGGCATCAAGGCCGCGTTGAGCGGACGGTCGAGCGCCGGATCGTCGAGGCTGACCGAGAGGAAGTCACGGCCGGCGTCGCTGGTGCGCTTCCACGCTGCGCCGAGTTCGATGGCGCCGACGACGCCTTCGATGACGACGCGATAGCTCGGGCCCTTGTCCGTGTTCGGCGTGTTCGGCCGGAAGGCGATCTTGTTGCGCAGAAGCGTGAGGGTGCGGATTTCGCCGGCGTAGGTGTCCTTGGCGGCGTTGTAGGTGAAGTTGCCGATGATCATGACGTGTTCCTTTCGCGTTTTGAGGCCGCCCCATTGGGGCCTCGATGGCGACCGGGAACGACGCGAGGCTTCGGCAGCGGCGGGGCGTGAACCGGGAGGGGGATCACCCAAGCTGCAACCGCCCCCGACTCTTGATCCGGGGGCGGGAAGCTTGGGGACACCCGGTTTGCGGTCAAAGACTGGAGGCTCGAAGAGCTGCAACCCCGAAGCGCCGGAGTGCGTCGTAGGTCGCGCCTGTTTCGAGGGCCTGTGGCGGCCGGCGTGGAAGGGGCACGAATATCGGTGACTTCGCGACCGCCGAAAACGCTCGCAACTGCGAGTCCGCCCATGCTGAAGGGTAAGCGTTGTCTCCCCGTCAAGCAGTCACGGCAAGGAGCGGCAACAGGTGAACCTTGCTTTCGATGCGGTGCTTCTCAAAGACTGAGGCATGTGCTGGATTGTCGAAATCAATCTCGCCGACCACGACGTGGTACGAGGGCGTTCTAATCTGCGAAAATAGCCGGATATCCACGATAAGAAGCGCGCGATTGCCGTCGCGGACGAGGATTTTGATTGTCGTTAGGTGATCGCCACCCGCGATGGCGTCTTGAACGTCGAGAGAGCCGCCGACAGTGTCGAAGTAACCGTCAGAACGGCCGAGGATTGGGTCAGTGACCAGTGGCGTAAATCCGGCCAATCCGTATTCCGCGACGGCGTAAGAGAAACCGATTTTCGCGAGCAAGCGCGCGAACTGGTAGGGCTGGGCCATGATTGCGTGCTGGCGGTTCCATTCGGGAAACTTTGTCTGCATCGCCATCTCGTCGTCATGGCTTGTCAAAATGTCCATCGTCCAGTGGAAGTTGTCGTCACCGCGTGGAGCGCCGCTAAAAATGCGAGCCTCTTTGAACTTGTAGAGAGGAACCGGGCACGAATAATCCGCGACGCCGATCCGCATGGGACGGCCGTCTTGACGCGTGAGCGTCACCTGCGTTTTTTGGGCGTCGCGCTTGTTCTTCCTTTTGCGGCTGGGAAAGCCCCGCTTGATGCGAAGATAGCCCCATTCCTTGAAGAGAACCGGAGTTTCAATTTGCTTGTTGATGATCTTTGCACATTCGGTGCACGAAGCCTCGGGCAACACCAGATTTCCGCCAAGAGCCAACGGAATAATATGTTCGTCCGTGAATCGCTTGACGCCGGAAGGCAGAGTCGTGGTGCCGCAGTACATGCACATCCGAAGCGGCGGGTAGAGATGGTCTGGCATGTGAGCGCCTTCGTTCGCGTGTCACTTCCTCAGCTTGTCGATAGGCGTCCAGCGATCGCTGTCGGGCTTCTTGATTTCCCAGTACTCCCATCCATCCAAAGACACCGGACTGCCTTTCTTCGATCGCGCGACGCTACCTGCCGCGGCTGACGGAGTCCGAAAAATCGCCCCACCAACGTGCCAGGCACCTTGCACTATGTCTCCCGTGTGAGTTTGCCCGTTGTAGCTCATGCGAAGTTTTGTGCCGTTCGGCAGCGTGACGCCCTTCCAGGACCAAGATCCCTGATCGCCAGCGCTGCGTGTTGTCGCAGTGGTCTTTTGTACCGCCGACAGTCCCGCTAGATCGCGGAGAATGTCGTTGTGTGTCTGCGCGAACGACGTGCGGCGGCTCTCCAAAAACCGGAAGACCTCCACGTCAATTTCAATCGGGCGAAGCTGCATGAAACCATCTCCTATCGTCGAATCCTATGGGACTACTATTTCCCATATTTTTTTAATGAATGCACCGTTTTTATATGAAACTGAATGCGTGACCGTCGACGTAGCGGATATCGGGCATGGCCGTGTCACGCGGCCACTTGACAGCGGCGCGGGTTGTTCTCTTTATGTTCCTATGCCGGTCGAGACATTGAAAGACGCTCTGTCGGCGGGCTGGCGAGTGCACGCGCGCTGCATCGACGGCAAGGTGGGCAACACGCGCTCGACGGCCAAGTGCCACTATCGCGCCGAGTTGGACCTCGAGACGCTGGTCTGGACGCGTGGGCCCCACATGTCGCTCGCCGGACTCAACGATCGGATGATGTGCCCGCGCTGCGGCAACCGCCGCGTCAATCTGATCTTCGAACCGCCGACGATCGCGGATAGAGCTCGTGGGTAACGGAATCGGGGGGAGAGGGGATCGCGCGGATTAGAGGCGTCGGCGTCTAACGGCGAGGCGCGACCGAGAAGGTTCTTGCAGCCCGCACGCGATAAAAGTCGGGCAACTTGCTACTCCTCGGGAGACGACGCACTACCGTTCGGGCATCTCAGTGTTGTCGTTCTCGGCGTCTAGGCCCAGGTGTTCCCGCCACGCATTGATTACGAAGTCGCTCAGGTTCAGCAAGTCCTCATGCTCTACAATCTGTTCGATTAGGTCGTGGTTGCCCGCGGCCACTTTGAAAAGGACGCTGCGGTAACTGTGAGCGGCATTCGCCAAGGCCGACACAGCGGACCGGAGGTCATCATCATCAATTATCGGAGGAGGCTTCAGTGGAGTGGTCACGACGCTCTCTTGCGATAGATGCTACTGCGACGTCGCCAAGAAGAGGAGAATGAACGGCACTGGTCAAGTTCCGAATGCGAGAAATCCAAGACCGTTCGATGCGGCAGTCGCGCCAAGCCGCGCACGATGCAGGAAATCAGCACCGCGCTCCGGCGCGCGGCTCGGAAATCGCGGCTTGTGCATCGCCCGCGTTCTCCAGTTAATTCAGGAGATTTCAAAGGGCGAGAAGCTCGTCCATAATCGACACCATGGAACCCGTCCCACTCGTTTTTTGGAGGTCGCCCTGCACCGAGCCTGTGCGCGACTGGCTTTACGAGTTGCCGCGAGAAGATCAGCGCGCGGTAGGCCGCGATCTCTTCAGGATGCAATTCGCTTGGGTGATGGACGTGAATGCGTTCCCCCGCGTCGCAGAGAGGATTTGGGAGGTTCGGTCGCCGCTTTCGAACAAGCGCGTGGCGCGCTTCTTGGTCGGGTACCACAAGGGCAAGCTGATTGCGCTTAGTCTCTTCTTCGCGAAGGCGCAGAAGCCGCCGGAAGCCGACCTGGAATTCGCCCGCCGTCGGTTGGAGATGGTCACCGAGCGCGGCAAGAAACGCAACCCGCGCATCGGCTCGACTTTCGAGAGTTGGCTGGTCGAGCAAGGCATCCGCGAGGAAGCGTCGGCCGCCGCCGTCAAGTACGTGATCGGCGAGCAGATTGCCCGCATGATGAAGCGGCATGTCGTCACCAAGTCCCGCATGGCCGAGGTGATGCAGACGAGCCGTGTTCAGCTCGGTCATCTGCTGAACCCCGATAGCTCCAACGCGACGCTTGAGACGCTGATGCGCGCGGCAAAACTGCTCGGCGGCGAGTTGCGGCTTGAGCTGCCTTAAATCCACTCGGAAAAGCTGACGCGGAATTTCTTGAGGGCGGGAGCGTTCATTGCGCGCCTCCCCTCGCCTTGGCGATGGCGCGACGCGCAGGTGCAAGCGACGTCATTTCGTCGTCGGTTAATCCGCTTGCGGCGGTCTCGGCGCGGATGCGGGCGACCAACTCCTCAAGCGCATCGAGCAAGTCTTGCGCGGCAAGGCGGAGCCGTAGGTCGTCGTCGCGCCAGGCAGCGACTTCGCCGCCGTTGTCTTCAAGGATCGCAATCTCGTTCACCGGCATGGCGTCGTCATAGCGCTCGAACCAGAGGTCGGAAGGATCGCTTGCGTAATACTCTTGCGCTTTGCTCAACGCTTGCTCGGGCGTGTCCGCCTCGATTGTGTGGGTCGCGGTTTCGGAGTCGGTGCGAAAATAGGCGGTGTAGGTCGTCATGGTGTTTTCTCCCGGGTTGGTCGGCTGCGCCATTGCAGCCGATGCGCACCCGGGACGACGGCGCATGAGGAAGGCGGGGATGCCCTTTACCGGCGCTTGTCGCCGGACAAATTCGCAAGGGCGTCTGCGCGCATGAACTCACGAAAAGGCGCGCAACGGCCTCTGTCGAATTTGGGGGCTTCCGCGCCTGCCGCGCCGGCGTAAAGGTCGCATCGCTCAGGCTGCGAATTGGCGCGGCCGCGCGGGGGAAAGCGGCGGGACGGGCAACGGCAGATCAGCTGCCGTCGCCCCGACGTGCGGCGAATGTCGACGTCAGCACAAGTTCGGGTGTGCAGCCTTTTGACGCAGTGGAGCTGATAGGGCCTTGCGCGCGTGGCAGATGTCGCGCGACGATGAACCCCGAATCTGGTAAGATAAACGCAAAGCTTCTCAGGAGAGCATCTCGATGTTTGAGGATGACGAAAAATCGATTCGCTATCACTTGACCAAGGACTTTGTGCTCGATCCTGGCGAGCCCGTGTTCCTAGACAAGCTGGAACCTGGGACAACGAATTGGGCGCGACAACGCGCGGTTCCGGAAGACGCAAAGACTCCTGAATTGTTGCAAGGCTTCATGCGCGAAACCGCCCTCGCAGAAGGCGGCGAGGCGTGGCGGGCTATGACCGAACGGGGTGAACTGCTGCGCGTCTTTTCGGTCCACAACCTTGCGACGGAATTGAGTGGCAAAGAGTTCATCACCATGCACCCGGTCGACCAATTCTTTCTAAGCGTCGCTCGTGCGCGTTTAGGTGTTTAGGCTTACCGCCACTTTTGCCACGGGCGCGCCGATCAAATTCGGCGACAGACGCCGGTCGACTGCGACAGCAGGCGATCCGAAGATGCTGCGCGATGTGGCAAACACATGAGGGTCTATACGCCGTCGGAGTTGAACGCTATGAGCCTCGAGGAGCGCAAGGCCGCTCTCGAAGGCGAATTCGGGCGATCATTCCATGTCAGCGCGGCCGAGCATGTCACCTGGATTTTCTGGGCGCGAGACACGGATGAGCCGACCGACATACTCGGCCATGCGTCAGCATTTATGCTGGATCGCGGCAGTGGCTCGATACTCGTCACAGCCGCGCATGTGTATAGGCGATATCTTGACGACCAGCGGCAGATAGGGCCACTCCGCTGCCAAGTCGCAAACACGACGGTCAAAAACCTCAGCGCCCATCTGATCGCCTGTGGCAATCTCGACATACCGCTCGATGAACCCGATCGAGAGACAGACATCGCTACTTTCCGATTGACGAACGGCGCTGTCGGACGCATCGGCAAGCGGCCGGTCCTTGCTCCGGCGCGCGATTGGCCAGCGCCGCCTAAGCGCGGCGAGCAAGTGATGTTTTGCGGGTTTCCTGCGCAAGAGCGGATACGGGTTAGCGCAGCGGAGATCAACTTCGGCTTCCACTCCGGTATGACCGGAGCTGCATCGGTCACAGACCACCAGATCACGGTACGATTTGAACGCGAGTTCATGATCGATCAGCACGGCAGCGGCCTGCCTCCGGTGGGGTATGGTCTGGGCGGGATTAGCGGAGGCCCGCTGTTGGTTCCCGACTTTCGGGACGGCGCATGGATGTGGAGACTTGGAGGCGTTATCACTCAGGCCACCGAGGAAAGACCACCGGAGGAAGTTCTTGTAGAGATGGTGGTCGCACACCGAGCGGAGTACATCCAGGCTGACGGAACACTAGCGAAGAGTCTTTAGGTGCGCGGAAGCTCACTGTCGTATACCGTCCAGCAAGCTCGGCTGCCGATAGCGGCCGCCGGCGGTTCGCTCGGCGCGCGGCCGGCAATCAATCTTGAGTTCGAATAGCGCGGGTTGCGGCGGGTCGACCTTCGCCCACGCCTCCATCTGCTGACGGCGCAAGTCGCACAAGCGCCGCCAACTGTAGGCGTGACCGTCGACATAGAGGATGTCGGGCCTGGCCATGTCACGCGGCCTCGGCGTTAGCGTCGGCAACCGAAGGCGCGCCATGCAGGAAATCGACGGCGCGCTGTGCGTATGCCGCTGCGCTGAAGATCGCGCGCGTGTCGTCTTTCAGCACCTTGATCCACGACGCGATGTAGGCGGCGTGGTCCTCGCGAGTCTCGGGCGTCAGTTCGAGGTCGGCGCAGAGGAAGGCCGCGCCGAGTTCGGCGACCAGCTCTTCCATTGCGTAGCCTTCATCGCCCCAACGCTTGCGGCCGAATTCGCGGTCGAGGCGCGAGGGGTGCCGCGTCCAGTGCGTCGTCTCGTGCGCGAGCGTCGCGTAATAGCTTTCGGCGTCGCGGAAGAAATCGATGCAAGGCATATGGATGTTGTCGGTGCGCGGCACGTAGCAGGCGCGATTACCGCCATGCACGACATTGGCGCCGGTCGCGGCGAAGAACGTTTCGGCGCGTTCGATGCGCGCCACGGGCTCGCCCTTCGGTTCGGGCTTGGCGTAGAAAGGCTCGGGCAAGCCTTCGATCTGCTCGACGTTGAAAACCGTGTAGCTCTTGAGAAATGGGATGCTGCGCGCGGTTTCCTCGCCGGTGTCGGAGTCGGTCTCGGCGCGCGTTAGGCGGTCGGCATAGACGACGAGGCTGCCGCGCTCGCCCTTGCGCACATGCGCCTTGAGGTCGAGCGCCTGCTTGAAGGTCATCCAAACCGGCGCGGCGAAGCCCCTCTCCATCGCCGCCGACCACAGCATCAGAACATTGATCCCCCGGTAGGGCTGTCCGTTCGCGCGCAACGGCCGCACGACGCGGCTGCCGGCATGGTCGCCGCTCCAGGGCTGCATCCACGGCCGGACGCCTTCTTCAAGCTGGCCGACGATGCGGTTGGTGATGCGTTGATAGAGATCGCTTCTCATGACGTGGCTCCTTAGTCTTCGGGTTGCGGCTGCTGCTGCAACCCGACTAGCCACGCGGCAATGAGCGGGGTGGGCCGTCAGGGCCGACGGCGGGTGAGGGGGATCACCCGTCCTGCACGACCAACGGGAGGAAGGACGGGGATACGCCCGCCGGCGCTTGCCCTGGCCTTGACGGCCAGGGGCCGCAGGCCCCCCAAAACAAAACGAACAAAGTCAGCCGAAAGGCTGGCCGAATTCTTGCGCGAGGGATCGATGCCCACAGGATCGAGCCCCATATCTCGGCACGGGATCCAAGGGGCTCAGCGCGCGAGATTTCGGTGCGTCGATTGCGGACTGGCCACGTGTGGGTCGACAACGCAATTGTGGGGCGTTTCAATCGCAAACGCCTTGCTCTTGGGCACGGAAAGGAACATTCTCGCTTTCGTTCCGCGCTGGATGGTAGAGGACCAATGTCGATTTATGAATTAGTAAATGAGATCGACAACGAAGACATAGTTCTTCCTGCGATTCAACGTGATTTTGTTTGGGATGAAGAAAGGATCGAGCTGTTATTCGACTCGATGTTCCGAGGATATCCCGTCGGAATTGTTCTTCTCTGGGAAACGTATACCCCAATTCAGTTTCGCAGCTTCGCGCGCAATCACGTGCCGGGTGGAATCTACGAATTCGAGGAAAACAAGAAAGGTAAACGGCTCAAATTGGTCCTTGACGGCCAGCAGCGCTTAAGCTCGATCTACGTGGCATTAAAGGGTACCTTCAACGGCCAAAAGCTCTATTATGACATCCTGAGCGGGCGGGACTCCGACGACCATTCCGAAGTTAAGTATCGGTTCATGTTCACGGATGACGCAGAGGCGAAAACTCTCAATCGGGAACAAATCGCCGAACGGAAGAGCGGTGCGGCGGCGAAACACGAAGGCAAGAGCGAGGCTGCTTATTGGATTCGGCTATCGGAAGTTATAGGCCGCAATCCACGTGATATTCAAAAATTGCGTGACGATCTCGCTCAACAATTGAGGTTGTCCAATGAGGACAAGCTTCGCATGGAACTGAACATCCAGACCGCGGGCTACGCCCTTTCGGAAAACAGTGAGATTCTGAAGACTCAAACGATCGACAGCAAATTGCCAGCCAATGATGAGAAACGTAAGTCGGCTTTCGATATTCTGGAAATATTTGTTCGCGTGAACACACAAGGTATGATTCTGAGACGATCGGACCTCATCGTCAGCATGTTACGTCTCTATTGGGCGGAAGCGAGCGTGCTTCTGCCGCGCTTCGTTAAGGAAATCAATGACGCAGGCAATCTCAACATCGACAATGACTTTATTATTCGGTCCATGTTTTCGACTGCTGGGATCGGTACGCGATTAGATTTTGAGCTCCTTAGAAAGAAAAGCAACGTCGATAAAATCCAAAATACCTACCGCGATTGTTTCGACGCAATACGGTCTACAATCGACTTCGTACGTGCCGAGTGCGGAATAGATTCGGCGCGATTATTGGGCGGCATCAGTACGATGGTGCCATTTGTGCACTACCTCTTTCACGCTCCGAAACACACTTTCCCTAAAGGTGTCAAGGCTGACGCAAGGCGAGCCTTGTTTCTATTCGCTTTCGCAAAGACCTTCACTCAACATTCCGAGAGTCGAACAGGTGCGTTTGTACGGGATTATTTACCTGCGCCGAAGGATATAGCGCAAGGAAGTCCGTTGCCTTTCAACGGGGCGGCTGAATACGTTTCATGGCGAGCGAATTTCGATTTAGCCGAGGACCGTCTGTTTGGGAACAATGTCGATCTGGCCCTTGCGTTGATACAACGACGCACCGGCGGCAGAATCCAATTGTCAGAAAATCTCCCCGAGATCGACCATATTTTCCCCCGCTCCGTGCTTGAGGAAAAAGGAATCGAGCCGCAGGAAATTCACGATCTTGGAAATCTTTGGATATTGCCGCGCGGCATGAACCGCAACAAGAGCGCAAAACATCCGCATGAATATCTGAGCGATGTAGATGATACGGCGCTACGGACTGCAATGATCGATCGAAACCTGCTTGATTACCGGAGTTATCGTACGTTCATCCGTAACCGTCGCTCGAAAATGGCAGAGAAGCTACGGGAAATAACCGGCCTCACGGCGCAGAGCTTCGCCTTCTTGACGAACGTCACGGAAGATAAGCCGGAGAGATGATCGCCGACGGAAGACGCGACAAAAATGTGTTATATATCAACATGTTAATAGAGTACCGCAAGCCACAATTGCATGATATTTCAATGAAATCACTTGCAAATGATGGCGCCTTTCCATATATTGTCAGCATGACGAAACTCCAGGAACTCAAGCGGCGTTTGCGGCCGGGAAGGGTCTATCGGCGTGAAGACCTGACCCAGTGGTCGCGTGCTGTCGATCGGCATCTCAAGCAGCTTGTCGATGAGGGGACACTCACGAAGCTGGCGGGAGGGCTGTACGCCTATCCGAAGCAGACCGTTTTTGGGAAAGCGCCGGCGGAAGACGACAAACTGGTCGCGACCTTCCTCAAGGATGATCGGTTCCTTCTCGCGTCACCCAATGCCTACAACCGGCTTGGGGTCGGCACGACGCAGCTTTACGACAAGACTGTTGTCTACAATCACAAGCGCCACGGCAATTTCTCGCTCGGCGGCCGCACGTTCGAATTTCGTGTGAAGCCGTCTTTCCCGAAGGCGCTGAGCAAGGAATTCCTGCTGGTCGATCTGGTCAACAATCTCGATCGCCTGGCGGAAAGCAAGGAAGAGGTGCTGGCGCGCGTCAAAGAACGCGCGGCGTCACTTGATGTAACGCGTTTGCAGCGGGCCGCGCGTCATTATGGCAGCGTGCGGACGAAGAAGTTTTTCTCCCAGGTGCTAAGAGCATCCCCCGTGCCTCATGCCGCCTGACTTTCTTCACAATCACGCGCAATTCGCCGATCTGGTGCGGATCGTTGGACAAGAAAAGTCCATCGATCCCGCCTTGGTCGAAAAAGACTACTGGATCATGCACTGCCTCTACGGCTTGCAAGAGCTGGGCATGACATTCGAGCTGAAGGGCGGGACGTCGCTGTCCAAGGGCTTCCAGATCATCGACCGGTTCTCGGAAGACATCGATATTCGCATCGAGCCGCCCGCCGACCAGGATGTGAAAACGGGACGCAATCAGACCAAGGCCGCACATCGGCGAAGCCGCGAGAGCTTTTACGACTGGGTGGCGCAGACGATCCGTATCGACGGCATCGGCGAGGTCAAGCGCGACCACGACTTCGACAATGCGGATTTCTTCAGCGGCGGCATTCGGCTTTTCTACAAAAGCTTCAACGAGCCGGTGCAGGGTCTCAAGGAGGGCATCTTACTCGAAGTCGGGTTCGACGATGTGACGCCGAATAGCGCACGGGACATTAGCTCCTGGTCGTACGACTACGCGGTCGACAAGGTTGATATCATCGACAACCGCGCCAAAGGCGTGGCCTGCTACGACCCTGGACACACGTTGGTCGAAAAGCTCCAGACCGTCTCAACGAAATTTCGGAAGCAGCAGGAAACCGGCGCGTTCCCAGCCAATTTCATGCGCCACTACTACGACGTTTACTGTCTGCTCTGTCGCCCCGAGGTCCAGGCCTTCATGGGCACGGACGCCTACAAGGCACACAAAGCGAAGCGATTCCGCAGGGACGACAACCCCAACATCGCCGAAAACGAAGCGTTCGTTCTGAGCGATCCGCAAACGCGCGAGACCTACGAAACCGCCTATGCCGGGACGAGCGCGCTCTATTACAAGGCCAGGCCTACCTTCGAGGAAATCCTCGAGGAGATCGGGAGGTGGGGCGCGCGGTTGTAGCTTCTGAGGACCAGGATCAACCGGTACGGGGCTGGTGCGCGACGTTTGTTACGGTCAATCGCGCATGGCTTCGAGTTCGTCGCGCATAATTTTCAAATTTGCCGCAGGTATGTTCAGTGCAAGGGCGACAGCTTGTTCGAGCTGTTCCTCTATCTGTGCGAGTTGACCGGAGCTCGCGCTATGACAGTCGCGAGCTAGCTTGGCCACCCTGCGATGCGTCGTGTCTTTGCCGTCAAATTGCGGAAGCGCGACGTATTCAAAAATATGGCCGGAGATAGATGTTTGTACCGCGTAGCTTCTCACGAAAAGGCGGATCGGAATTGAGTTTAGAAGACCGGTTAGAAAGTATGCTGGGTCTGCCTTATCAAAAGCCACCATTACTAATTTGTGATCAGGAATGACAGACCGATCCGGGTCCTCAATCACAACAGATTCGATTTCCTGACAGATTTCCTTCCAAACGACCTTGAACGGTGAATACGTGTAAGCGCCGACATTGTATGACGAGTAGAATGGGGCGGTCTGTGGGTCAAAAAATTGAGCAAGTAGCGCACAACCCCGGATTTCTTTCTCGAATCCTTTGAAGAAGGCGTATGTCTTCGGAAATTTGAGCTTAAGCGTTTCTACGGGAACAGCGCTTGCAGGATGGTCAGGATTTTGCGGCAAGAGAATCTTTGTGACGTTTTCCCACTTCCACCTAGCAACATCTTTACCACGTACCAGGTCATGTACAAACGTTGACTCGACGGCCGCCGTTACCTTCCGGAGTTTCGTCTTTCCAGTGTCAGCAAGATTGCTGACAATTACGGTGTTGCCCGGTCCCCTCTGGAATTCCGTGAGCCAATAAATTGCGTTTGTAGGGCAGTACACTCCCTTGCGACTATTATACTCGCTTAACCCACGCAAAGCTGACAAAACCTTCAAAACAGGCTTCGAACCCGTAATCCAGGGCGAGCGAAGATCGTTCTTCTCTACTGGCGTCGCGAATTGAGCGAGACGATCAACTTTCGAGAGGACAAAGTTTAACGAACTGTCTGGCGAAACTGCCGCACGCCGGTGCTTGTTCCATAGGGTGAAGGGGACCGGGAAAGCGACAGGCGTGTGCGATTTGCCCGCAACGATAATCGCTGTCCGATTTGCCGCTCCCTCGAACGGCTGCAAATTGCTCAAGTCCTCAACGTCCAGCGGCGACAGATATGTTTCCGCGGTTCCAGGTTTTGTGTACCGAAATCCCCGAAAACCGTCACCACCTCCCTTTGTCTTGAAGACGGATTGCGTAATTAGAAAAGCCAACCGGCCGGACGATTTCAAGTAAGAATCGTGGCACACATACGTCATAAGTATTGAAATGTCGTCTTTCGCGCCGCCAAGTTTCGCCTTGTAGCCTTTCTGACGAAAAAGACCATAATCCGTCCATAGTGCCGCAGTCGACTTGCGATACATGTCCGGCAGGCTCTCCCAGTTTACCCACGGTGGATTCCCAACAACGAAATCAACTTGAGGTGTGAATAGTGGGGCGAAGGCGTTCTTGATAATGCGTGCCCACACGCCATTCCTGCTCTCTGCGTCGAGCTTCACCAGCTGCTTGAATAGGTCAGAATGCAAAATTGTTTCGTGAACAGGCAGTTTCTCTTCTTTGCACCGCGCCACGAACTCGTCTGGCTTATATTTGCCTTGAACGCATTCCTCGAGCAATTCTGCGTAGCGCGCGATTTGGGTCTGGGTTTGCGCGATTTCCGTCGGAATGACGAACGTTCCAGCGGCCGTTTTTAGCTCCCGCGCCTTATCCAAGGTGCCGGCGAAGAGACCGCCATGTTGGGAAGGAGTCATAATCGCATCACACAGATAAATTGGGATTTCGACGCCATCCATGTGGCCTATCAAATCGCGAATAGCGATCAGGTAGTTAGTTCGGGCCGCCATAACAGCGAGAGGATTGAGATCAAATCCGACAATATTTTGCAATATTTTCCGACACAACGCCTCTTCATCGAATGCGCAATTCTCACGATTTTCGTCGTACCATTTTCGAATACGAGCAATTGCAATCACCAAGAACGTACCGGAACCGCAGGCTGGGTCGAGCACTCGAAGCGATGGGTCGCCTTTGTACTCAAGCTTGTCGAGAACATACTCAGCCAACCAGTCTGGCGTGTAGTATTCCCCCAAATCATGGCGGACGCTCTTCGGAAAGAGTCGGTGAAACAACTTCTTCAGAAGGTCTCGGCTTTCGGCGGGATCTTCGGAAAGAGTGCCAGGATTGTAGCTGTCGAGTTTTGTAACAAGACGACGAATCCACTCGTCCATGGCAGTCGACCAAGCGGGCAAATACCAGGCGAATAGATCGCCCTCGAGGAAATTCGTGATATTGAAGTGACGAAATACAGAACCGGCTTCTAACTCTTCGAGTTCTCGACGAAGCTTTGTGGGTGTCACAGCCTGCATCATCCTACGTAGTGGCGTCCCACCTGGCAGCTGATGCACGGACGATACAAGCTCCGCTGCCAACAATTTCATAAATAACGCATAATACGTATGCAGTGAAAAGAGCAGCTGAGCTGTCTTCAGTCCTTTCGTTTCCACTCCATATTCTTCTGCAAGTTGTATTATTTTCTCCGATGGTTTATTTACGTCGTAACCGCAAACCTCGCTGAAATGTATTTTCCACTCGTTGAAAAATATAAGTGCCTTTGGACTTGTGGTCTCCAGCAATGCGTCATAGAGCACCCGGATCGCTGTCCCTGCTACATCGCCATCGGCACCAAAGTCTTGCGCAAGCTCCGAGGCTGTGAAGGGTTTCCCTTTCGTTCCAAGATTGAATAGGGCGCGGAGAAACCGTTCAGCAGAGTGTTGGGTGACAGGAACCGGGTCTTGGATAGACCACTCGCCATTTCGAAAGCGGACAAAGATGAAACTGCGTCCATCCATGCCGACACCAAACAGCGAATTGAGAGGCTGTCCGTGCTGTTTATTGAGGTCCTCAAATCGACTCTTAATTTGATCGACAACTTTCTTCGTACCAGGAGAATCGACAGTCGGCCCAATGCGCGCACTCGGACTGTTGGGATTCTTGTACTCTATGATTACGCGATCGTAGACGCTGTCAACGAAGCCACTTGCGACGGTGAATTCGTGCTTGCCTTCGAGCTTGATGTTGGCTGCTTTCTGCAGGAACGCGAGTTCGCGCTCGGAGGCGATACGGATTTCCTCCTCCTTTTTCGCTTTTGAGGCCGCTAGGGTCAGTTGCTCCGCATAGATTTTCGCACGCTGCCTAATGATGTCATCAAGTGGCACGCTCACGGGCGGCTCCTTACCTCTGTTGAATCCCGGGCACACGGCGCGCGGGCGAATGCCGTCTGCGCGCTGAAATCTGCGTAGCCGAGAATCGCACTCCAATTCTGGAGCAGATTTGCAGGGTGGAAAAGCGAAATCCGATCAAAGAGCTGGACTTAATTCAACTATCTTGAGTCTTGGATGGACCAGAACAGCGCTTCTGTTTGGCGACGTCGTTCGTCAGTGCCCTCTCTGACGCGTGGGGACCACGGAGCGATTCCTGATGAACGGATAAGAGTCACCCAGGCCGAGTTTTCAGACCGACTCGTTTCTCCTCGCTAAAGAACGCAGGGAAAAAGCTCTTTTGGCGCTTCAAGCGGAGAATGTCCCCGCTGCCAATGGTCTTCGCCGATCGACGTGCACCACCCGCCTCCGTTATGACTTCCAAATCAGGGTTCTCAATGATTGCCTCGTGGATGTCATCTGCGTGTGCGGGGGTAGTGTTGTAGATATTTTCGTAAAACTCGTTTACGCTGATCGCATCTCCGTATTTCGAAACAAAACGCGGAATATCGTCAAAGAGCTGCTCTTTGGCTTCCGCTCTTCCAGGCGGATCGAACAGATAGAGCGAGTTTTTGGAATGAGTTGGATTGAAGGAAAGCATTTCTAGCCCTGATCTGCCAAAATGGGCCTGCATACTGCTGTTATTATGGAGAACGTTATTGTACTCTTGCCGCGCGCGCACACTTCCAGCAAAGTGGATTAGCCAGTATTGCCAGCCGTCGGGATTGTGAATGGAAAATGGACTCACGTAAGCGGCGCAACTCATGAAAGCACTAAAGACAATCCGCTCGGCGGTGCCAAGCCACGTCTTATTGCTCATCTGCGCTTCCAATAACTTAAGGTCGGAATCGGTAAGCGCCAGATAGCTCAATTGCTCCCGAAATTTTCGTGGATCGCTCTTTTGGAGAAATGCGAGAAGAGACTTTATCATAAACGTGTAGAATACTTCCGCCGATCGAAACGAGTCGATAATATCGCGCAACGTACTTCGTTTGACGTCGCTGTGTCCGCATTGATCTAAATTGAACAACACGTTCTTGTAGCTACCACATTCCAGCTTTTCTTTGATAGAAGGATAAGTCTGTTCAAACTCGTTGCAGGAATATTCCACTTGCAGGTGAAGTCGTGGAACGGACTGGATGATCTCAGCTCGATAGGGTTCGAGGTGCGATTTAAGAAGTTCAATTGCTTCGCGGCTTTCGTCATTCGCCAGAAGCAGACACTCAATCTCGAGCGCCGCCATCCCTTCCGACGCACGCCTAAGATTGAACGTTTCGGTCGCGGCCCGTAACTCTTCAACAAAAACAAGGGGAGAGCCAGGGCTTCCGTCAACATAACGGCCGCCGCCTGCAAAACCGTCGACAATTGCAAGACGGAAGCGAGACTGCTGCGGGAATTGGCAACGCACCGCAAGGTACCTGGCGAAGTACTCGCGAAGGATTTTGAGCTTGCGTCTGGAGTGCTCCTCCAACGTCGCGCCGTCCGTCCACAAATAGGGTTTAGCGACCATACGCGTTCCGTTTCAAAGGGCAGACATGACGGTGGTCAATTGCAGGTCAGCCTCTTTCGGCATCTCGTCCCACTGTCTTCCGCGATACTCGCGGCCATTGGCCTTCTTGGAGCGACGCTTATTGTCTGCTCCCCAAGTGCCCCACTGCTTAAAAAAGAAGGCGGTATCGAATTCGAGACACCGGTCGTAGATTTCGTCGATCCATTCTTCGCGAATAGGACGGGCCATCCGGCCGCTTTCGCCGCCAACGATAGCCCAGTGAATTCCGGTGAGATCGACTTCCCCGACCGAGCCAATCAGGGGTTCAAATGAGATAAAGCGGATCGCGGCCGGCACTTCGCGTAAGGCGTCGATGCGGTTCACGACCTCAGCATTTTCAACGCTCGTGCCCAGCCAGACGTTTGGCAATACGTCCGCTAACTTAGAGCGAACGAGAGCCGCCATCCTCTCCGGCCGCTTCGTCAGAATTTGGTAGCTGTGGTGCGGTGTTTGCCGCATCACATCCCATACCTTCAAAATGAAGGCGTCCGTAACCGCTTCATGGAAAAGGTCACTCATCGAATTGACGAAGATTTTCTTCGCCTTCTTCCAGCGAAGCGGAATTTCGAGAGCGGCATAATCCTCACGCACCATGCCCGTCCAAACGGTGCGCTTACCGCTTCGGCGCGTGAGACCTTTGTATTTTTCCACGCTCATAGCGTGAAGGCGTCTGGCCATTTCGATGGCATAGCAATTCGTGCAGCCTGCGCTCACCACCGAGCAGCCGGCGACCGGATTCCATGTCGCGTCTGTCCACTCGATCTGTGTCTCCGCCACGGCCACCTCGTGCGTTAACGTCTTGAGGGCTAAAGCGTATCGAATTTCCTCGCGCTTTGCGAATATAAAGTGAACAAATTTCGGCCGCGACATGACAACTTTGGTTGGGCCGTGCCGGCGTCGTGCATTGCAATGGTTGCGATTTACGATTCGGATTGAAATCCGTGTCTGGCGGAGGGCGGGCTCGACACTGTATCCTCCATGCACGCTATCGGAAGCCAACGTGTCGCGAGGATGATACATAACCCGGCTTGGTGCCTGGTGGGGTACGGCTGCGACGCGTGATTTCTCTCAGTTCGTAGCGACGAGATTCGTGAAAAATCGCGCGCTCTCATGTTGCGTCCATGTCGCGTGGAGATTCCGGCACTGTTTTGCGACCCTTGAAAATCAATGGAAATTTCTGCGACATGAGGCAATTTCAAAACCGTGACTTAGCGATCAAGACCGCCTCGTAACACGTTGATTCATAGTTGATATTTTTGGCTGGGGCGCCAGGAGCGCCAGGATTCGAACCTGGGGATGGCGGAATCAAAATCCGCTGCCTTACCACTTGGCTACGCCCCACCGAGGCGCGAAGGCCGGGGCCGGCGTTCGCGAAGCGGGCGGACCATAGTGCGAGCCCTCGCCCATCGCAACACCCTAGGCCGCCGGCGCGGCCGCGAAAGTCGTGAGATCGGCGTTGGCGCCGCAGACGAGCACGCCGACGCGTTCGCCGGGCGCCGGGCGGTAGGCGCCGCTCGCCAGCGCCGCGTAGGCCGCCGCGCCGCCGGGCTCGGCGACGATCGAGAAATCGCGCCACAGGCCGAGTTGCGCCGCCCGAATGGCGTCGTCGGTCACCAGCGCGACGTGATCGACGGCGCGCCGCGCGATGGCGAGATTGAGTTCGCCGACGCTGCGCGATCCCAGCGAATCAGCCGCCACCGATTTGACGGTGACGTCGACCGGGCGCCCGGCCGCCAGGGCGGCGTGCATCGCGCACGACCCTTCGGGCTCGACGCCGACGATTTTGACGCGACCGTCGAACCACGCGGCGACGCCGGCGATCAGGCCGCCGCCGCCGACCGCGACGAGGATCGCATCGAGCGGCGCGGCGCCGAGGCGGCCGAGGTCTTCCTCCCATTCGAGCCCGACAGTTCCCTGGCCGGCGACGGTCGGGGGCGAATCGTAAGGGTGGATCGCCAAGGCGCCGCTCTTTGCGACATAGGCGTCGCAAAGCGCCTGCGCGTCGAAATAGGTCGCGCCCTCGACGACGATCTGCGCGCCGTAGGCCTTGATCTTGGCGATCTTCACCGGCGCGGCGATCTCCGGCACGAAGATGCGCGCCTTGACGCCGAGCTTGCCCGCGGCGTAGGCGACCGCCGCGCCGTGGTTGCCGCCCGAGGCGGTCGCGCAGCCGATCGCCGGCGCCCGGCGCGTCAGCAGATTGTGGAAAGCGCCGCGCGGCTTGAACGATCCGGTATGCTGCAGGAATTCGAGCTTGAGCGAGATCGGCGGCGAGCCGACGAGCGGCGAAGCCGCCTCCAGGATCGGCGTGCGCCGGACGTGGGAGGCGATCAGCGCGTGGGCGGCGCTTATCTCGGCGCGGCCGATCGTCGTCGGCGGCGTCCGCCGGGGTTCGGAATCGGAGGTCATTTCGCGTGGCGCCTTAGACGGGAATCACGTCGACTTCAACATCGAGCTTGTGGCCGCCCGAGGACAGGATGACGCCCTCGACCGGCGGCACGTCGGAATAATCGCGGCCGCGCGCGACGACGATGTGGTCGTCGCCGACGGCCGAAGCGTTCGTCGGATCGAGCCCCAGCCAGCCGAACGCCGGCCCGCACCAGAGCGCGACCCAGGCGTGCGAAGCGTCGGCGCCGGCGAGGCGCGCCTTGCCGGGCGCCGGGATCGTGCGGATGTAGCCGCTGACATAGAGCGCCGGCAGACCGAGCCCGCGCAAGCCGGCGATCATCACGTGGGTGAAATCCTGGCAGACGCCGCGCCTCCGCGCGAAAGCCTCGGCGGGCGAAGTGGTCACCTCGGTCGCCTTGGCGTCGTAGGCGAAATCGGCCTTGATGCGCCCCGCGAGTTCGCTCGCCGCTTCGTAAATCGGGCGGCGCGGCCGGAAACTTTCGCGCGCGTAAGTCGTCGCCGGCGCGACGAGCGGCACGAGACGGCTGGGATAAATGCCGAAGGCCGGCGAATCGGGGGCGAGCGAATCGGTCGCAGCGGCCAGAGCGGCGATGTCCTCCCACGGTGGGGTCAGCGCGGCGAGCGGCGGCGCCGGCTGCTCGACCACGACCCGCGCGCGCGATTCGATCAGGAGTTCGCGATGCGGCGTCTCGATGCGCATGTGCACCACGCGATTGGCGAAGAAATCGGCGCGCTCGATCAAGCTCTGCGGGCGCGGCGTCACCTCGATGTGCGCCGAGACGACGCGCTGGCCGCCCTCCGAACGCGGCAGCAGGCGCAGCACGCAGGTATTGACGGCGACCGGCGCGCCATAGCGGTAGCGCGTGAGATGGGTCACGTCGTAGATCACGCCAGACCCGTGACTTTCTCGGCCCGGCCGTGCGCCGTCCCCTGGAGGAAATAGCGCGACGCGATCGCCTCGGCCAAAGCCGTCAGCCGCTGCTCGATCGCCAGAATGCGCGAATCCTCGAGCCGTTCGGCGTATTCGGTCGCCAGTTCCGCGCGCAAGAGCGTCGCGAGACGGCGCGGCTCCTCGGGCACGCCGTCCTGCCGCAGCACCGGCAGCGCGCCGATATGGTCGTCGACGACATTGGCCTGAAAGGCCACCGAGCGCGGATTGAACGGATCGAGCAGCGCCATGTCGCGCACCGGCGCCAGCGCGACGCCGATCAGGGTGCGCGAGCGATAGGTGATCTGTGAATCGATGAGATCGAGCAGCACGTCGAGATTGTATTCGGTGGCGTCCTGGCTCGCGAACTGGCGCGCCAGCCGGCAGGTGTTGATGCCGCGCTCGATGCGCCGGCCGAGCTCGTAGAAAATCCAGCCCGCGCCGCGGTTGAAATTCTCGTCGAACAGCCCGGCGAGCGCGGCGATCGTGGTCAGCGCCTCGTCGACGCAATCGAGGATTTCCGCCTCGCTGAGCGGATGTCGGGGAGCTTCGAGGATAAGCGTTTCGAGCCGGCCGATCAGTTGCCAGGTCTGCTGCGTCAGGCGCTCGCGGATCACCGAGGCGGCGTAACGCGCCGCGCGCGCGATCGACAGCGCAGAGCCGTAATTCCCGCTGTCGCGCAGCGCCGCTTCGCCCGCCTCGGCGGAACTCTCGCGCGCGGTCTGGGCGTCGATGGCGCCCCAGGAGACGAGCAGGTTTTTCAATCGCTCGATCGCCTGGCGCGAGCCGTTCAGCGGCGCGTCGGGATCGACCGCGCGCGCGCAGAGGCAGCGCACCAGCCGCAGCGTCCCCTCCTCGCGCTCGAGATAGCGGCCGAACCAGAACAGATTGTCGGCGGCGCGGCTCGGCAGATTGCCGAGCATGCGCACGATGCGCACCTTTTCCGGCGGCGGCAGAAGAGAGGTCGCTTCGACCGGGCGATCGGAAAGCACCCAGACGTCGGCCGATTCGACGCCTTCGCCCATCGACACCGCGCGCGCGTCGGGCTTGTCGGAAATGCGGCAGAAGCCGCCGGGCATCACGCGCCAGCCGTTCGGCGTCGCGGCGGCGTAGACGCGCAGCACGAAGGGGCGGGGGACGAGGCGTCCCTCCTCCCAGCGCGGCGTCGTCGAAAGCCGCACGATGTCCTGGCCGACATAATCGACGCCGCGCGCCTCGATCGCGGCGCGCAACGCCGCGCGCTCCTCGGTCCCGAGTTCGGCGACCACGACGCCGCGACGCCCCTCGAGGCCGGGCGTGGAGTCGTGGAAGGCGCCGGCGATCGATACCGAATCGAGCGAGGCGAGAACGCGGGCGCGCTCGCTCGGCTGGCCGCACCACCAGGTCGCGATGTTCGGCATCGCCAGGTCTTCGCCGATGAGGCGGCGAGCGAGGGCAGGCAGAAACGCCAGCAGCGCGCGCGATTCGACGAGCCCGGCGCCCGGCATGTTCTCGACCGCGACGCCGCCGGCGCGAATCGCGTCGACGAGGCCGGGCACGCCGATATGCGAAGCGGCGTTGAGCTCGAGCGGATCGCACCATTCGGCGTCGACATGGCGCCAGAGCACGTCGCAGCGCTTGAGTCCGGCGATCGTGCGCACGAAGACGCGGCCCTCGCGCATGACGAGATCGTCGCCCTCGACGAGCAGGAAGCCGAGATAGCGGGCCAGATACGCCTGCTCGAAATAGGTCGCGCTCAAGGGGCCGGGCGTCAGGATTCCGATGCGCGGCTCCGAGCGCTCGCCGCTCGCCTTGAGCCCGGCGCGCAAGGCGCGAAAGAACGGCGCGAGGCGTTCGACGTTCATCTGGCTGTAGAGGCTCGAAAACGCCTGCGAGATCACCAGGCGGTTTTCCAGCGCGTAGCCCGAGCCCGAGGGCGCCTGCGCGCGATCGCCCAGCACCCACCAGCGCCCGTCGGGTCCGCGGCCGATGTCGGCGGCGTAGAGCCTGAGCCAGCGCCTGCCGGGCGGCGCGACGCCGCGCATCGCGGCGATGAAATCGGTCGATCCGGTCAGCGCGGCGGCGGGCAGGACGCCCTCGGCGATCAGACGGCCCTCGCCGTAGACGTCGGCGAGCACGCGTTCGAGCAATTCGGCGCGCTGGGTGACGCCGTGCGCGATGTCGCGCCATTCGGCTTCCGGGATCACCAGCGGCATGCGGCTGAGCGGCCACACCCGTTCGGAGGTCTCGCCTTGCACGCGGTAAGACATGCCGCGATTGCGGATGCGCCGGTCGGCCGCGGCGAAACGCTGCGCGATCTCGCCGGGTTCGAGCGCCGCCAGCGCTTGCAGCAACCTCTGCCAGTGCGGCCGCGAAGCGCCGTCGGCGCCGATGAACTCGTCGGGAACGCCCGGCAGCGGCGCGTAGCCGCGCGTCCACGCGGCGACGCGCGCGAGCGCGTCGTCGTCGTTTATCGCAACCGACCGTGCGCTAGCGGGCAATGGGCCTCCGTAGGTCCAACGTCATCGGGAATTCGCTCGACGACTCGTCGGGAGGGACGGGCGCCGCGCCCGCAGTATGGCCGTGATCCTGGAAACGCGCCAGTCGCCGGGCCTCGGCCTCGTAGGAGTTCACAGGCGAGGTTTCGTAGTTGCGCCCGCCGGGATGGGCGACGTGATAGACGCAGCCGCCGAGCGAGCGCCCGTTCCAGGAATCGAGGATGTCGAAGGTCAGCGGCGCCTGCGGCGCGATGGTCGGGTGCAGGCTGGAGGCCGGCTTCCAGGCCTTGAAGCGCACGCCCGCCACCGCTTCGCCCGCCCGCCCGGTCGGCTGCATCGGCAGCCGGCGGCCGTTGCAGGTCAGGACATGGCGTCCGGCGATGAGGCCCTTGGCCTTGGCTTGCAGCCGCTCGACCGAGGAATCGACGTAGCGCGCCGTGCCGCCGGCCGCCGCCTGCTCGCCGAGCACGTGCCAGGGCTCGAGCGCCTGCCGGATTTCCAGTTCGACGCCGCCGTGGGCGACGCGGCCATAAGTGGGAAAGCGGAATTCGCGCTGCGCCTCGAACCATTGCGGCTCGAAAGCATAGCCGGCGCCGGAGAGATCGCCGAGGACGCCGAGAAAATCGTCCCAGACGAAATGCTCCAGCATGAAGCGGTCGTGCAGGCCGGCGCCCCAGCGCACCGGCGCGCCTCGCTGCGGCTCGCGCCAGAACCAGGCGACGAGGGCGCGAAGCAGCAATTGCTGGGCCAGACTCATGCGCGCGTCGGGCGGCATTTCGAACGAGCGGAATTCCACCAGGCCGAGCCGCCCGGTCGCGCTGTCCGGCGAATAGAGCTTGTCGATGCAGATTTCGGCGCGATGGGTGTTGCC
>JBEKLU010000098.1:0-20956 GCA_050010035.1 Roseiarcus sp. | reverse complement strand
ACGGCCACCGGAATGCGACAGGATGGTGCGCCGCCAGCGCTCGGCACCGACCAAAATCAACCCATCAAACCAGTGCATCCACTACATATAGACGAGCCTGGGACAACGGGATAAGCCACCGCGTATCCGCGTTGATCTCGCGGTTGAGCCGGACGGTGTCAAAGGCCAGATCGCGCGTCTCGTCGGGAAATCCGATAATGTTGTTGACGGAGAATTTCACGCCGTAGGCATTCAATATCTTGAGCCGGGTGACGATCGTTTCGTTGGACACGCGCCGATCAAGCATCGTTTCGCGGAACTTCGCGTTGCCATGCTCGATCCCGAGCCCGATGCGGTGGATGCCCATATCTTTGAGCAGTTTCACTCGTTTTTCGGTCAGAGTCTCGGGCCGAGTCTGGCACCAGAAGGGCAATCCGATCTCGCTCTTGTACATCTCGCCGAACTCTTCGAGGTAGCGGTCGGAGAGGGCGAGGAACGTGTCGGCCCAGAAATACATGTATTCCGCGCCGTGCTCCTTGTAATAAAGCAACTCCCGTCGAACGTTATCGATAGATTTTAGCCGAAGGAAATTGTCGGCGGCGCCATTCTTGTAGAGATCCATCTGCATTGGCGAGTTGCAATAGGTGCAGCGATACGGACAGCCCCGGTGCGTCTCGACCGGGAAGGTCTTGTAGATCATTCCGTCAAACGGCCGGTAATAGCGCGCGTCCTCGAAGATCGAAAGGTCCATCAACGGGACATCGTCGATGCTGATGGCCTTGCCGATCGGATTCTTGACGACCGAGCCGTCGGACTGCTTGACCCACAGGTTGGGAACGTCGTTGTAGCCACGGCCGGCGTCGATCCTCCGACCAAGCTCCATGAGCGGAATTTCGCCCTCCCCCACGCAGACGATGTCGATTTCGGGGTAGGAGAGCGCCTTCATGGGAGCGAAAGTGGCGAACATGCCGCCGATTATCGTCTTCCAACTTTTCGGACTCTTCAGGCTGCGCAGCAGCCGAATGGCGAAGGCGAACAGGTCTTCCGTCGACGACACTGCGATGAGATCGGGATCGAACTCCGCGACCGCTTTGCCGAATTCCTCGAAAACGTCGCTGGGAAAGAGCGTGACCTCCTTTGGCGCCTTGCCGTAGGGGCGCACATGCAGGTGTTTTTCCTTATAGGTCTCGCTGTCGACGAAGCCCGTTTCCGACACGCTCCAGTAAGTTGTGTCGAAGAGCCGGCACTCATGTCCCTCCTGCTTCAGGAACGCCGAAAGGATGGCGACCGAGGGCGGCAACATGTAGAGCCCACGCATGTTCGGATAAAGGAACAAAACACGCATTGACCAATCCCTTATTGCCGGAGTGAAACAGGCCGGCGGACGTCATCGTCGTCAAACCGGCAATACGGAACATGAGCCGCACATGCTCAACTCTGGGGATCCAGACGTATGCCACGCTAGCCTATTGGCAAGCAAAGTCCAATGCCTATGCCCAATATCGCGAGCCTCGTGCACGGCCCCGGCGACGTAGTTCACTTCCTTGTCGGCGATCGAGGGACCGGCGACGGCGGCGGGCATCGTCATCACCGCGAACCTCGCCTTCGCCGACTGCCCGCAGGTCTTCGGCGACGCGAAGCCGACGACCGCCATGCTCAACCGGCTGACGCACTACCGCGATATCATCGAGACCGGCAACCAGAAGCGGCGCTTCAAGAACCGGGCTCGAGCACGCCCAGACGCAACGCCCTCCGAAAGCCGAAGCCGGCGCGTCTGCGCCCGTCATCAAAGGGGGATGACTTTCAACGCGAAAGGGGGGAGGCGGTTCAAAGCGATTTGACAACCCTGGATCGTCTCGTTCACAACGCCCGTCGGCTGCACATTACAGGCGAAAGCACGCGCAAACCCCCCAACTCGAAACCGTCGTATTGACACCCCAGAAAAGGCTTAAACCGATATCGCCTTCCGCAACGCGCCAGCCGCTCACGATCGCGTGGAATGCGCTCACGACGCCGCGGAACGGCTGCTCACGATCGGCGGATTGCGCATGAATGCGATCCTGACGGCGATATTATTGAAGGGCTTGTAGATATCGATCCGCAAGAACAGAACCGGTTTGTTCCGCTGACTGGTCACCAAATTTTCGCGCCGGAAGAGACGGCGCGAAGAAATGTTGGCGCCATTTGCATGACAAACTCCGCCTGCACTAGATAAATACGTAGAAATGGTTCGAGTATTGGATGTCGTCCGAAGTTTGAAGTGCTATGACTTATAGGCGTCGTTTGGGATCGTCCTGGACGAAGACCAAGCAAGGTGAAGCCAAACGGCGATTCGAAGCGGACAAAGGCGATGCCGATCGCCGACCTCGGATCGCGGCGCCGGGCGGTCAAAGAAGGAAAGCCAGATGGTTCCAATCACGATCGGCGTTCCCGTCTACAACGGCGGCGACTTGCTCGACGAAAGCCTCGCTTGTCTCGCGAGGCAGACGTTCCGCGACTTCAAGGTACTAGTTTTCGACAACGCCTCGACGGACGGCACCGCCGAGATCGCCGAGGGCTGGGCGGCGCGCGACGCGCGGTTTCATCATGTGCGGCGAAATACTCATGTCGACCTTTTGCCAAATTATTGCGGCGTCCTTCTCGCCGCCGAGAGTCCGTGGTTCATGTGGCGCGCCGACGACGATCTGAGCGCCGACGATTATCTCGAAACGCTCCACCGGCTGGCGACGACTTCGCCGGGCTGCAAACTGGCGGTTTCGACCATCCTCTCCCACGACCTCGACGGCGGGCGACGACGATTGACGCCCCCGCCCGACGTTCCCGACCCCGCGAGCGTCGCCGGACGCGTGCGCATGCTGCTCGGTTGTCATGCGAGCTGGTTCTACGGCCTGTGGGACCGCGAAACGTTGGTGAACGCATACGTTCCGGTCTGTGCGAACTTTCCTTTCGCCTTCGCCACCGACCATCTGACGCTCTACGGGCCGATCATCGACGGCGCCGTCAGGACGACGGCGGAAACCCAATTCATTCAGCGCGTGCGCCGCACGGCTGCGACGCCTCGCCATCAGACGCGGACGGCGTTCTCGCTGATGGTGGAGACGCGTCGCGCCTTTCGCCGGGAGTTGCGCCGCATCCGCTCGCGGCGGCAATTGTCGACGCCGTTGCGCGCCGCGCTTTTCGCCAGCGAGCCGCTCTATCTCGACAGAGCCGTGCTCTCGCTGTCGAAGATGGCGCGCACGGGAATGCGTGAGCTGATCGGGATTGCGGGACCGCGCGGCGTCGGCCGCCACTTCGAACGGAATAGCTGAGCTTGGCGCGGCGAAGTCGCGACTAGGCAAACGGCGGATTCAATCGTAATGCGTGGCCAACGCCGCCGATCGGACCCCGGATGAACCCGACGCCTGTGAGCCCGACCCCGCCATATTGCGGCGCAGACGCGTGATCGCCGCGCCTGAACAGCCTCGAAAATCGCCCGTCCTGAATGAGATGGCCTAGGATGGACGCGAGCGTTTCCCCCCCACGACCGGAGCCGATTCGAACATGTCCGACATTGAGGAATTTGCACAAGAACGAGCGGCCTCGATCGAAAACCTGAGCCGCGACGGCGATCTGCGACGTCGCGCGACGGATTTTGTCCGCGACGTCGGCAAGCGCCGATACGTGTATAACTTTGATTGGCTCGGCTTGCCCATCATACAGTTCCCGCAAGACATCGTCGCCATTCAGGAGCTGATATGGCGCATCAAGCCCAGGGCCATCGTGGAGACCGGCGTCGCGCGCGGCGGGTCTTTGGCGCTTTCTGCATCGATATTGCAACTTCTCGGCAATGACGGCGTCGTCGTCGGCGTCGAGCTCGAGTTGCGCCCTCACAACCGCAAAGCCATTAGCGACCATCCGCTGTCTTCGCGAATTCGGATCGTCGACGGCTCTTCGACATCGCCGGAGACATTCGCGCGCGTCCAAACGATCGTCGCCGACAGGCAGCCGGTGTTGGTGTTTCTCGACGCCAACCACACGCACGATCACGTGCTTGCAGAGTTGCGCCAATATTCGAAACTCGTGGCGAAAGACTCCTACATCGTGGTCTTCGATACGATCGTCGATGAGCTTCCGGCCGGTTATTTCGCCGATCGCCCGTGGGGACCCGGCAACAATCCAAAGACGGCCGTCCAAGCCTTTCTTGCCGAAAACGACCGCTTCGTCGTCGATCAAACCATCGACGGCAAGCTTCTTGTCACTTCGAATCCGGGCGGCTACCTGAAGTGCGTCAAGAATCCGTGACGCCGTAAGTGGCGGACTCGATCGAGCGCCCGAGCTCCCTTCGAAAGGGCAAACAGTTATGTCCGAAAATAGCGCGATCCAAGTGCCGCTTTTCAAGCCCCTGCTGGAGCAAGAGGAATTCGACGCCGCACAGGAAGCGCTGAAGCTCGGATGGCTTGGCTTGGGAAGCTATGTCAGGGCTTTCGAGGCGGCCCTGGAGGCGATGGCCGGCGGCGGGCGCCGAGCGATAGCGGTGTCGACAGGTCACGCCGCGCTTCACCTCGCTCTGCTCAGAATGGGGGTCGGCCCCGGCGACGAGGTCATAACGCCTTCGTTCAACAACTGCGCGGACCTACAGGCCATCCGGGCCACGGGCGCCGAGCCGGTGTTCTGCGACGTCGAGGACGACAGCCTGTGCATCGATCTCGACTCGGCCGCCTCGCTCGTCGGCCCGCGGACCAAGGCGATGATCGTGATGGACTATGCGCTTCGATTTTGCGATCACGACGTAGTCGCCGACTTCCGGCGCCGTCACGGCGTGCGGATACTGCATGACGCCGCGCATTCGTTTGGTTCGCTTTGGCGCGGACGGGCCGTGGGCGGCTTTTCCGACATGACGATGTTCAGTTTCGACGCCATCAAGAACATTACGGCGATCGACGGCGGGGCTCTCTTGGTCGACGAAGCCGATGTGGCCTGGCTGCAAGAAGCCCGTCTCATCGGCATGGGCCAGTCGACGGCGTCCCTCTACGACAACGTCCGCGCGCCGAGCTACGATATCACGCACATCGGATTTCGATATCACATGGCGAACCTGCACGCCGCCATCGCGCTGGCCCAGCTCGCCAAAATCGGCCGGATCGGGCAAACGCGCCGCGAGGCGGTCCGGGCTTACACGCAGGCCTTCCATGATATCGACGGGCTTCGGATCCCCTCGCTGCAATCCGACGACATCGTGCCGTTCCTGTACTACGTCAGAGTCCAGGCGACCCGGCGACGGGATTTTTGCGAGCATCTCAAAAGAAAGGGGATCGAGACGGGCAAGCACTGGGAGCCCGGGCATCGCTTCTCGTTCTTCCGCGATTGCCGACGCGCCCCCTTGCCCGTCACGGAGCGGCTCGCTCCCGAGCTCGTGACTCTGCCGTTGCACTCGGCAATGGCGGCGTCCACGGTCGAACGCGTCATCGAGGCGGTGACCTCGTTCTTCGCGCGATGAACCCCGCTTGATTCGGCAACGCTGCTTCGGCGCGGTCGCATGGCGCCGCCTTGACCGGCTCGACGCCCCCGGTGCATACCGGGCCCGCCGTCGAGCGACAGGAAAGCGGCCGACGCTCGCGACCCGGCGTCGCCAATCGTCGGCCAACGTCAGGGAGCGCGATGCTGTACCGGCCGACGCCGTTGGACTTTTCTCGCAGCGTGCTGGTCTTCGTCCATATCCCGAAGACGGCCGGCAGCGCGGCCTGCGACGCGCTGTTCGAACAGCTCGGCGCCGAGCGATGCCTGGTCACCAACGACGGCAAGGTCGGCAAGATTCATGAGAACCGATTGCGCAAGTTCGCCTGGCGGGCGCGCAAGTCGCTGCGCAACGCGGCGTTGCGCCTGCGCGGCGTCGATCCGCTGCTTCCCAAGGGCGTCGCGCGCGCCGACCTCGCACGCCTGCGGCTGCTCGAAGGCCACTACGCCTTGGGCGAAGAGCCGAAGCTGGGGCGCGAACCGGTCTATCTCACCGCCGTGCGCGATCCTGTCGACCGCTTTCTGTCGGACTACTACTATCGGATCGATCAGCGGTCGACACGGCCGCCGGGCAGGCGCGAGCGGTACGCCTTCTGGACCTACGACGTCGATCGCTTCGTCGATCACGTCTACGCGCGCCGGGCCTGGAACGAGATGAACCTGCAATGCCGCTATCTCGGCGGCGTAGCCACCTTCGCCGCCGCCAAGCGCGCCGTCGACGATCGCGTCTTCTTGGCGGCGCCCTCGAATCGGTTGAACGAGTTCTTGCAACTCCTTCGCCCGGTCCTCGACCTGAGTTCGACGCAGGCGCCGCGCTCCAACGTCGGCCGCGCCCGGCAGGGCAAAGCGCCGCCTTCGCCGGAGACGCTCGCCAAGATCCGCGAGATGGTGTCGCAGGATCAGCTTCTCTTCGACTACGTGTCGCGCGCTTTCGACGATCTCTTTCGCAAGGCGTCGGACGATCCGTTCGTCGCGTGAATCGGATCGAGACGGCTCGAGGCGGCGCTCCGCCGCCTCGCGTTCGTCATTCCCCCACCAAGGTCGCGCGCGCGCGCTGCCACCAGCCGGAGCGGCGCGGGCGCGAAGCGTCCTCCGCGGCGGTCGGGGCGGCTTCAGCGGGCGCGGCCTCCGGCGCGGCCTCGGCGGGCTGGAGCGCCGGTTCGGCGGCGATCGATGGCGCGGCGGATTCCCAAGCGCTCGGTTGCTCGGGTTCGCGCGAGGTCGCCGGCGTCGGCGCCTCAGGCTCGACGGCAAAGAGCGGTTCCGCTTCCGGCTCGGCGGCCAACAGCGGCGCCAATTCTTCGCCGAACGAGCCTGGCTCCCCCGGCTCCGCCGCCTCGAGGGCGCCGCTTTCAGCGCTCGGCGGCGCGAAGCGGTCGCGCTCGCCGCGCCGTCCGCGGCGCGAGCGGCGGCGGCGGGCGCCGGGCGCGCGCCCTTCCTCCTCCTCGACGGTCTCGCCCTCGCCGCGCGGCGGCGAAGCGGCGGCGAAGTCGCCGCCGATCTCGGCCACGGCCGCGAGCCCGGCGTCCGTCGGCTGCGGCGCGTTCGCGCCGACGCCTTCGCCCGGGGCGCGCTCCGCGCCGCGCCGACGCCGACGCCGGCGCCGGCGGCGGCCTTGTTCGCTTTCGCCCTCCGCGGCCTCGCCTTCGCCGCGCGCGGGTTCGGCGCTCTCGATTTCTTCCTCGGCCGCTTCGCCCTCGCCGGCCTCGGGCTCCTCGGCGGCCTCAATCTCTTCCTCGATGGCGAATTCTTCTCCCTCGGGCGCGGCGCCGTAGCCGGCGGGGCGGATCTCCGGCTCGCGGCCGGCCTCCTCGGCCTTGACTCCGGAGGTGGGCTCGCCGCGCTCGATCGCGTGATAGTTCGAGCCGGTCAGCGTATCGTCCGCCTCGACCGTGATGGCGACGCCGAAGCGGCGTTCGAGATCGCGCAGATGCGCGCGCTTCTGGTTGAGGATGTAGAGCGCGACGGGGGCGCGCGCGCGCACCGTCATGTCGTGCGCGGCGCTCTTGATCAGCGCGTCCTCGAGCACGCGCAGCACGTGCAGCGCCACCGAGGCGGTCGAGCGCACCACGCCGGCGCCCATGCAGTGCGGGCACACCACCGTCGAGCCCTCGAGCACGCCGGTGCGGATACGCTGGCGCGACATTTCCAGGAGGCCGAAATGGGAGATGCGGCCGACCTGGATGCGCGCGCGGTCGTTCTTCAGCGCGTCCTTCATGCGCCGCTCGACCGAGCGATTGTTGCGCCCCTCCTCCATGTCGATGAAGTCGACGACGATGAGGCCGGCGAGGTCGCGCAGGCGAAGCTGGCGGGCGATTTCGTCGGCCGCCTCGAGATTGGTGCGCAGCGCCGTGTCTTCGATGTTGTGCTCGCGCGTCGAGCGCCCCGAGTTGACGTCGATGGCGACCAGCGCCTCCGTCTGGTTGATGACGATGTAGCCGCCCGACTTCAGCGTCACCTGATTGGAGAACATCGCGTCGAGCTGCGCCTCGACGCCGGACTTGGCGAACACCGGCTGGGTGTCGCGATAGGGCACGACGCACTTGACGTGGCTCGGCATGAGCAAGCGCATGAAGTCGCGCGCCTCGCGGTAGCCCGCGTCGCCGGCGACGACGATCTCGTCGACTTCCTTGTTGTAGAGGTCGCGGATGGCGCGCTTGATCAGCGAGCCCTCCTCATAGACCAGCATCGGCGCGCTGGAGGCGAGCGTCGTCTCGCGCACCGTCTCCCACATGCGCAGCAGGTATTCGAAATCGCGCTTGACCTCGGCCTTGGTGCGCGAGGCGCCGGCGGTGCGCAGGATGACGCCCATGCCCTCGGGAACCTCGAGCTCTTCGGCGATCGACTTGAGGCGGCTGCGATCCTGGCTGTTGGTGATCTTGCGCGAAATGCCGCCGCCGCGCGCGGTGTTGGGCATCAGCACCGAATAGCGTCCGGCGAGCGAAAGGTAGGTCGTCAGCGCGGCGCCCTTGTTGCCGCGCTCCTCCTTGACCACCTGCACCAGCAGCACCTGGCGGCGCTTGATGACTTCCTGGATCTTGTATTGGCGGCGCAGGCGCGGCGCGCGGCGCGGCGTCTCGTCCATGGCGTCGCCGCCGATGTGCTCGACCGGCTCGCCTTCGTCCTCGCCGCCGCGCGGACGCGGCGCGCGCATCTCCGGCTCTTCCGAGCCGCCGCCGAGCGTCGTCACTTCGGGCTCGTCCTCGTCGTCGGCTCGATCGTGTTCGGCGCGATCCTCCTCGGCGCGATCCTCCTCGGCGTGATTCGGCTCGGCCTGGGCCTGCGCCGCCGGCTCGCCGCCCGCCGCTATGTCCCGCGCGAGTTCGGCGCGGTCGGCGGCCTCGCTCTCGCCGGCGGGGACGGCTGGCGCGCGGTCGGCCTCTTCAGCGCTCTCCGGCGCGAGGGATTCGGCGCCCGTTTCGTCGTGCGGGAGCGCCTGCGCTTCGGCGACGAACTCGCTGGATTCGGGCGGCGCGAAGTCGGGCGCGCTCTCGCCGGCCTCGCGCTCGATCGGCGCGGCCTCGGCGACGCGTTCGCCCTCCTGCGCGCGCATCTCCGATTCGGGAGCGCGCGGGCGCCGGTGGCGACGGCTGCGGCGCTCGCCGTTCGGCTCGTCCTCGTCCTCGCGGTGCGAGCGCGCCTCCTCTTCGAGCAGCGCCTGCCGATCGGCGACCGGAATCTGATAATAGTCGGGGTGAATCTCGGAGAAGGCGAGAAAGCCGTGGCGGTTGCCGCCGTAATCGACGAAGGCCGCCTGGAGCGAGGGCTCCACGCGGGTCACCTTGGCCAGATAGATATTGCCGCGCAGCGGCTTCTTGCTTGCCGATTCGAAATCAAAATCCTCGACCCGGCTACCTCTCAACACCACCACCCGGGTTTCTTCCGGGTGGGACGCGTCGATAATCATCTTGTTGGACATGTTGAACTCTCTCGGGGCGCGCCCGGGCGGCCAGCGACGCCCTCGCGGGGCGATCCAGGGCCAAGCGCGGCGCGCCGATGTTGGGGGATGCGGGGATGGGGAACCATTCAGGCGGAGCTGCGACCCCGCGTCGATCGCAATTCACGCGGGAGCGCACGACACGAAAATCCGCCCGCGCGATCCGAAACGCGGCGAAACGGCTTTTCTCTGGCGACCCAAGCATCGCGATCCTGAAACCCGGCGAGCATTGCCTCGTCGCCATTCGAGGGGCGCCCTTCGAGGCGCCGTCGTCTCGCACCAGCCGCGCTCGCAGGACTCTCGCCCGGCGACGCGCATGGCCGCTTTTCGGCCGCGAACGCCTTGCGCGGGAGCGTATCGCTGTCGCAAGGAAAGCGGCGGAAGGGGCGGTCATACGCCCGCGCGTCGGCTCGTCTGCGCCTTCGCCCCCATGACCGACCCGCCGGTTCGAGCGGCTCGAATGGGACTTGGCGACGCGCAAACGACCCGAATGCGATAGGGTCTACATAGGCGCCGCGGTCGGGGTTGGCAAGCGATTTTAAGGTCAGGCGCAGTTGATCCGGCCGCGCGCCGCGCGCCTTCGCGCAAGCTCGGCGGGTCGGCGGGCGCTCGCCGACGTTGCAGCCTTTCCAAGCCTTTACGCTTCGTCATGGGCGCCCGACGGCCGCTCGGGGCCGATATCCCGGCGCTTTATGGACAAAGGGCGGCGCCCGCCCGAAGCCGTCGATGGGCGAACCCGGAAGAGGCGCGTGTTGCCCGCCGGACACGCGAGGCGCGTTTCGCCGCTGCGACGTCACCAGTCGTTAACCTCGACGGCGCTATGCGTTAAGGGTAGGGAGGCGGGACGGCCGCGGGCGGGCGGCCAGGGCTGAGGCGAATGGTTTCATATGCGCACGCGGCAGTCGTGACGAGGCGGCGTTTCGCCTCGCCGCTCGTCGTCATGACGCTGCTGGCGGGCTCGGCCGTCGCCGCCGAGAATGTCGCGCCGCCGCCCGTGGCGGTCGCGGCGCGCCTCGCCGACGACGGCGAGACGGCGAAGCTGAGCTTCGATCTTTCCGGGCCGGTCGAGGCGAGCGCCCACGCGATGGCCGACCCCGATCGCATCGTCGTCGATCTCGCCGAAGTGAACTTTCAGCTCGATCCGGCGGTCGGCCGCCCCGCGCCCAAGCGCTCCGATTCGATCGTCAGGGCGTTTCGCTTCGGTCTGTTCGGTCCCGGCAAATCGCGCGTCGTCATCGATCTGGCGCGGCCCGCCTGCGTCGCGAACGTCAAGACGACGCCCATCGCCAGGGGTTCGGCGCCCTCGCGCCTCGCCATCGAATTGAAGCGTTGCGAGGCGAGCGCCTTCGCCTCGGCGGCGCGCGCGGCGGCGGCGAGCGAGGCGAGCGCGCCGGCCTCGAACGACGAGGCGGCGACGACGCCGGCGTCGGGCCTTCCGGTGATCGTGATCGATCCGGGACATGGCGGCGTCGACGGCGGCGCTTACGGCGTCGGCGGCGCGGTCGAGAAGACCATCGTCTACGACTACGCCGTCGAACTCGAGCGCCGGCTCGAGGCGCGCAATCGCTTCAAGGTCGTGCTGACGCGCCATGGCGACGAATTCGTCTCGCTCGAGGATCGCGTCCGCATAGCGCGCGAGGCGAACGCGTCGCTGTTCATATCCATCCACGCCGACATGCTGGGCGAGGCGGACGTGTCCGGCGCGACGATCTACACCTGTTCGGAGCGCGCCTCCGACGCGCAGGCGGCGCGCATCGCCGAACGCGAGAACGCCGCCGACAAGGCCGCCGGAATCGAGCAGAAAGCGCAGGCCGCCGGCGTCGCCGACATCCTGTTCGATCTCAAACGGCGCGAGACGCGCGCCTACGCGCACATCTTTTCGCGCGGCGTCGTCGACGAGTTGAAAGGCGCGGCGCGGCTCAACCGCAATCCCGAGCGTTCGGCCGGCTTCCTCGTGCTCAAGGCGCCGGATTTCCCCTCGGTGCTCGTCGAGCTCGGCTATCTCTCCAACGCGCAGGACGTCCAGGCGATGAACTCTCCGACCTGGCGCGCCAAGACCGCGAGCGCGATGGCGAACGCCATCGATCGGTTCTTCGCTGCCGCGCAAAGCGACGGGGAGACGGCGCCCAAGGCGCCGGACGCCGTCGCCGCGTCGGACAAGGCGAGCGCGGCGGCGGCGGCGAGCCCAGGAAATCCGGGACCGGCGGGGCAAGGCGCCGGCGCGCGGACGCCATGACGAACGCGGCGGCGGGCCGGGTCGCGGGCCGCAAAGCCGCGCCGGCTTCATAGTTTCGCCGCAGTCGCGACCGACATGAACCCGTCGGCGCGGGTCGGCGGGCGCGGTTTCCTGACAAGCCGCGCGCTTTGCGCTATGGACCACGCGACGGTCGCTCGAGGCCGATCCGCCCGCGGATCGCCGTCGGACCCGAGAAGGGCTTGAAACGAAACATGCGCGGCATCGTCCGTTTCCTCGGCTTCGTATTCGCGACGGGCGCCATCGTCTTCGTCGTCGCGGCGGCTATCGCCGCCGGCGTCATCTGGAAGTTCGAGCAGGACCTGCCCGACTATTCCCAGTTGAAGAACTACGAACCGCCGGTGATGACGCGCGTTCACGCCGCCGACGGCAGCCTCTTGGCCGAATACTCGCGCGAGCGGCGCCTCTATCTGCCCTCGGCGGCCATTCCGCCGCTGGTCAAGAACGCCTTCATCGCGGCCGAGGACAAGAATTTCTACAGCCATCGCGGCTTCGACCCGGAGGGCATCCTGCGCGCCGGCGTGGTGTTTCTGCAGGGATCGAAGCGCGTGCAGGGCGCTTCGACGATCACCCAGCAGGTCGCCAAGAACTTCCTCTTGACCGCGGATCGGACCTTTGAGCGCAAGATTCGCGAAATCCTGCTGAGCATGCGCATCGAGGCCGCCTATTCCAAGGACAAGATCCTCGAGCTCTATCTCAACGAAATCTATCTCGGCCTCGGCAATTACGGCGTCGCCGCCGCGGCGCTCGGTTACTTCGACAAGTCGGTGAACGAATTGAGCATCGCCGAAGTCGCCTATCTCGCCGCCCTGCCCAAGGAGCCGAGCGCGCTCAATCCGTTCCGCAATCACGACCGTGCGGTCGAGCGCCGCAATTACGTGATCGGCCGCATGGCGGAGGACGGCTACATCAGCGCCGACGATGCGAAGGCGGCGCGCGCCGAGCCGTTGACCATCACGCCGCGCGTGCTGACCCCCAATTCGATCGCCGCCGGGTTCTTCGCCGAGGAAGTGCGCCGCGAATTGTCCGAGCGCTACGGCGAGCAGAAGCTCTACGAGGGCGGCCTGTCGGTGCGCACCACGCTCGATCCGAAAATGCAGCTGATGGCGCGGAAGGCTTTGGTCGACGGCCTGGTGCGCTACGACGAGGCGCACGGCTGGCACGGCAAGGTCAAGTCGATCGACCTCGGCCAGGATTGGGGCTTGCCGCTCGGCGACATCCCGGAATACGGCGACATCAAACCCTGGCGTCTCGCGGTGGTCCTCGACGTCGCCGACACGTCGATTCGCATCGGCCTGCAGCCCGAACGCGACAAGTCCGGCGCGCTCGGCCCCGATCGCGCGACCGGCACGGTGAGCGCCGACGGCATGAAATGGACCCGCCGGCCGGCGAAGACGCTGGTCAAGCCCGGCGACGTCGTCTACGTCGAGCCGGTCGCCGGCAAGGACGGGGAGTACCGGCTGCGCCAGATCCCCGAAGTGTCCGGCGCCTGCGTCGCCATGGACCCGTTCACCGGCCGCGTCCTGGCGATGGTCGGGGGGTTCTCCTACGACCAGTCGGAATTCAATCGCGCCACCCAGGCGCAGCGCCAGCCCGGCTCGTCGTTCAAGCCGTTCGTCTACGCGGCGGCGCTCGACAACGGCTATACGCCGTCCTCGATCGAGCTCGACGAGCCGATCTCGATCGACCAGGGCAACGGCGAAGTCTGGACGCCGCAGAACTTCGAGGGCAAGTCCGGCGGGCCGCACACGCTGCGCTACGGCGTCGAGCATTCGATCAACCAGATGACGGTGCGCCTGGCGCGCGACATCGGCATGCCGCTGATCGCCGAATACGCCAAGCGCTTCGGCATCTACGACAATCTGCCGCTGTACCTCGCGATGTCGCTGGGCGCCGGCGAGACGACGGTGCTGCGCATGGTCACCGGCTATTCGATGTTCGACAACGGCGGCAAGCGCATCAAGCCGACGCTGATCGACCGCATCCAGGATCGCTGGGGCAACACGATCTACCGCCACGACGAGCGCATCTGCCAGGGCTGCGACGCCGCCAAGTGGGACAATCAGGACGAGCCCAAGATCGTCGACAAGCGCGAGCAGGTGATCGATCCGCTGACCGCCTATCAGGTCACCTCGATCATGCAGGGCGTGATCCAGCGCGGCACCGGCTTCGTGATCAGCGAACTGCACCGCAACCTTGCCGGTAAGACCGGCACCACCAACGAAGCCAAGGACCTGTGGTTCGTCGGCTTTTCGCCGAACCTCGCCTTCGGCGTGTTCATGGGCTACGACAAGCCGCGCTCGCTCGGCGACAGCGCCCAAGCCGCGCTCTACACCGCGCCGATTTTCCGCGACTTCATGAAGATAGCGCTGAAGGACAAGCCGGACACGCCCTTCCGCGTGCCGCCGGGCATCAAGCTGATTTCGGTCGACGCACACACCGGCATGCGCTCGAGCGGGCCGGGGTCGATCGAGGAGGCGTTCAAGCCCGGCACCTCGCCGCCCGACGCCTATGTGGCGGGAGACAGCGCTTCCGACGTCATGAGCCTGTCGCCGGACGTCGAAAAGGCGGTGGGCGCGGGGACGGGCGGGCTGTATTGAACCTTACCGAAAGACGCCGTCCGCCGAACATTTACATCGCAGCTCTCGCGCACTAGCTTGCGCGCCGAATCGAACAGCAAGGTCCGTTGATGCGCGCCGAAGCCGAACAGCTCGTCGAAACGATCAAGCAGTCCGTGGGACTGCTGAGGAGGCATCTTTGACGTCGACGCCGCGACGCGCCGATTAGCCGAGCTCAACGCCAAATCGGAAGACCCGGCGCTGTGGAACGATCCAGAAGCCGCGCAAAAGCTGATGCGCGAGCGCACCATGCTGGAGGACCGCCTCGGCTCGGTGACGAAGATCGAACGCGATCTCGACGACGCGGCGACGCTGGTCGAGCTCGGCGAGGCCGAAGGCGACGCGGAGACGGAGGCGGAGGGCGTCGCCCAGCTCAAGGCGCTGAAAGCCGAAGGCGAGCGCCGTCAGATGGAGGCGCTGCTGTCGGGCGAAGCCGACGGCAACGACAGCTATGTCGAAGTGCATTCGGGCGCCGGGGGCACCGAAAGCTGCGACTGGGCGCGCATGCTGCTGCGCATGTACGTTCGCTGGGGCGAGCGGCGCAAGTTCGACGTCGAGGTGATCGAGGAGACGGCGGGCGACGAGGCCGGCATCAAGTCGGCGACCATCGTCGTCAAGGGCCATAACGCCCACGGCTGGCTGAAGACCGAGTCGGGGGTGCACCGGCTGGTGCGCATTTCGCCCTTCGATTCCAACGCGCGCCGGCACACCAGCTTCGCCTCCGTCTGGGTCTATCCGGTGGTCGACGACCGTATCCACGTCGACATCAACGAAGGCGATTGCCGCATCGACACCTACCGCGCCTCGGGCGCCGGCGGGCAGCACGTCAACAAGACCGAATCGGCGGTGCGCATCACGCACATCCCGACCGGCATCGTGGTGGCCTGCCAGTCCGAGCGCTCGCAGCACAAGAACCGCGCCACCGCGTGGGGCATGCTGCGCGCCCGCATCTACGAGATGGAGCTGGAAAAGCGGGAGGCCAAGGTCGCGGCCGACTCGGCCTCGAAGACCGACATCGGCTGGGGCCACCAGATCCGCTCCTACGTGCTGCAGCCCTACCAGATGGTCAAGGACCTGCGCACCGGCTATGTCTCGGGCACGCCCGCGCAGGTGCTCGACGGCGACCTCGACGCGTTCATGGAGGCCTCGCTCGCCCAGCGCCTTTCCGGGCGCACGGTGGCGGTCGAGGACGTCGAGTAGCGGCGGGACGAGGCGCGGGTCAGGCGCTCTTGCGGGTCGGGCAGGTCGACACGCCGAGCACGCTCCAGATCGGGCAGGAGCCGACCGCCGCGGTCGCCAGCGGCACGAGGCCGATCCAGCCGAGCCAGTTGTAGCCGGTCCCAGGCGCGATGAATCCCAGGGCGAACGCGATCAGCGCGACTCCCAAGACCACCCGGACGATGCGATCGAGCGTTCCGACATTCGTTTTCATGTTCGTCTCCTGCGATTGCGGCGGAAGCGAACCTAGGGCCGCCGCAACGCGCCGTCTGTGACCTTGTCACCGGCGCGCCTCGCAGGCGTGGGCGACGCCCGCGCCTTACGGCTTGCGGCGCAAGGCGGCCAGGGATTGCAGCATCGCCGCGCGCTCCGGCGCCTCGCCGTAGCCCTCGATCAGATGCTCGGCCGCCGCGAGCTCCGTCTCGACGTCGCAGCCGTGGCTCGCCAGCCATTGCAGCGCAGCGAGCGGATTGCCGGCGCCGAGCCGGTCCGGGAGTTGGCTGTAGGGGAGCGGATTGTCGGCGGTGGGCCGATAGGTCCGCGCGATTTCCTCGCGCACCCAGCTCAAGCCCGCCGCGCAGAGTTCAGGCGTCGCTTCGAGATCGAGTTCGGGCAGATAGCGCATCAGCTCGAAGGCGTCTGTCTTGCGATAGGGATCGGTCAGCCATTCGACCGCGTCGGCGGTGCGGTGGTCGAGCTTGCGCGCCCCCGCGACGGCCGCATCGACCTGCCCGGCGGGGGCAGCCGGGTCCCAGGCGAACTCGAGCCAGGCGCCCAGTTTCGCCTTTGGCGTCAGCATCGAGAATCTCGGGGGAGAATTGTAGAGGATGCGGTCGAGCTCTTTGGGATCGCGCAGCTTGGCGAGATCGCCGAGAATCGAGCCCTGGACGCCGTACGAGCGGGCGAGCGCCTCCCAGGCGAGCGATTCCTGCTCCCAGGGGCAGGCAAAGCCGACCAGCCATGCCATCGCCCGGGCGGCGGCGTCGACCTCGTCGGTGATCTCCTGGAGGCTGTGCGTTCGCCCCGGCGCCGGCGCGAGCGCGGCGGCGCGCCGCGTCAGCGAGGCGCGCGCCTTGTCGCAAAGCGCCGGCGTCGGATCGAGATCGAGTTGGTCCAGCTTGTCGAAGGGCAATTCGTCGCGATCGAGCATCGCCTCGGCGTCGCCCCGGCGGCGCGGCAGCTTACGGATCGTTTCACCCGCCGCCTGCTCGACGAGATAGACGTCGCTGGCGAGGAACGGAAACCATTGCGCCAGCGGCGCGTCGGCGGGCATGGCGTCGAATTTCGCCTGCCAGTCGGCGACGCGCGCCGCCTCGCGCTGGTCCACCTGATCGCGCACCATCGAAAGCGGCCAGGCGGCGAGGCAGAGCATTCCCACTCCGCCCCAGACGACGATGGCGGCGGCCAACGGGGGAACGCGCGCCCGCAACGGCGGGATCAGCGCCCACAGGCAATAGAGGAGGATCAGCGTCGGCGCCCCGGCGGGAATCGCCAGCGGCCACAAGCCCGGCGGCAGGTGCGACTTTTCGAGCAACGAGAAGGCGATGGAGATTGCGCCGAGCGAGACGGGAACGAGCACGAGGACGGCGACCCGGCCCGACGGCGCCATGTCGCCCCAAATCGCCGCCACGAGCGCCAGAACGGCGAGCAGCACGTAGAGCAGGAATAACCCGATCGCGGTGAAGCCCTGCGCCATTGCCGTGCCGGCGGCGTCGCCGCCGTTGAGGTCGGACAGAGCCCCAACGACGAAGACCAACAGGAACAGACAGACGACGGCGAGCAGCGCGCCGGTGACGGAAGCGGCTGTCGATACGGGCTTGGCTGACGGCATGGAGGGCTCCTTCAAGGGCCGCTTACGGTCCGCCGGCGCGGCTCGGCCGCCTTCCTGGTCCGCTCGACAACGAGCGATCGAGGCGGCGCGAAAGCCGATCGCCGACTCATTTCATCGGTCTCGACCCCAGCGCGGCCGCGTCGAGGATGCGGATCTGGCCGCGTTCGACGCGGATCAGCCCGTCGCGCTCGAAGCGCTGGAGAACGCGCGTGACGACTTCGCGCGCCGTGCCGAGCTCGCTGGCGATCGCCTGATGCGTCGTGTCGAGCGCGCCGCCCTCGGCATGGGCGAGAAGATGGCGCGCCAGCCGTTCGGGCAGCGCGTGGAACAGCACGTCCTGGATGACGACGACGAGATCGGCGACGCGCTCGGCGTAGTTGCGCAGCACCGCGCGGCGAAAATCGGCGTCCTCGCCGATCAGCCGCTCGAAGGCCGGCACGGGAACGAGCCGCGCCTCGACGTCGGTCTCGGCGACGGCCTCGGCGAGCATGGTCTCGTCGCTGAGCAGCGCCGAGGTCGTCAGCAGGCACGAATCGCCGTCGCCGAGGCGATAGAGCACGACCTCCCGGCCGGTGTCGGCGGTCAGGCTGACGCGCACCCGGCCCTTTTCGACGACGATCCAGCCGCGCGCCGCGTCGCCCGGCCGGAACAGCCGCTCGCCGGCGCGAAAGCGGGCGGGAACGCCGCCGACGCGCCGCGCCGCCGCCCTCGCCTCGGACACGTCCTGCGCGGGTTGGGCTTCCTTCATCCCTCGGGTCCCTTCCTCGCTTTGCGGCCTCTAGGCCTCGTCGGCCGTTCCGCCATAGACCTGCGCGCGAGGCCTGCCCAGACGCGCCGGCGCGTCGCCGTTGTCGCCGCGTCGCGCCCGTCATTCGCGAGCCGAGCGCGCCGATCCGGAGTTCGAGGCGATCGCCGACGAGGTCCGCAGCGCTCGCCATGACGGCGCAGGCCCGATTCAGCCGAAAGGCGATTCGCTCTTAGGCCTTCGACTGCCCGATGGAGAACAAGACGACGGTGACCAGCGCGGCGACGATGGCCGCGCCGTGATATCCGTTCACCGGTTCTTTCAGAACAAGAAAACCGACGACGACCGTCGTCGTGACGATCGATATGACCGCGTACAAAACGTATTGAGACACGCCAAAATTCGAGTACAACAGATTGAATCCCAAGTAGGTTAGGAATAGCCCGACGCCGCTGATGGCGACGAACGCCCAATTCTGACGAATGCTCTCGATGTTCGCCGGGCCGACGGCGGGAGAAGCGGACAGCGCCAACAGACAGGCGACCAACGCGCTGGCGCCGACATACAAGAGCCCGTTGCTGACGCCGGACGATTGCTTCTGCCCGAACGCGAACAGCGCGTTGCCCGCTGCCGCAATGGAGGCGAACAGTATGGGTAAAAAGAACTTCATGGAGTCGCCTCGGGAAACGGAGTCTTGAGCGCGCGATTCGTGACCCGCACGACCTTGCGGCCCTCCGAGGCCGCCAATGCGCGCCAGCGACGACCGGAAAGAGGCTCTTGCGAATCACTTGCACGATTTACATCGCGAACGGCGCCCCGACAGCATGGAAAACCGCAGACTCGGTTCCCGCCTCGAAGCCTTTTGCGCCGTCATGGGTAACGCCGGCCGGCCGCCCGCCCGCTGCGCGGCCGCTCCGGCCCCGGACCTGCCCGGTGTCGGCTGGGCCTCGTTCATCGCTGATGCGCCCTTTCGCTCGCGGGCCTGTGAATGGCGCGGGCCGGGAATTGTGGCATTAACGCGAGGAGAATTCCTTTCGAGTCGCGATTGACGATGCCCCTCGAGTTCGCCACCGCCGCGATTTTTATTCTGACCTACGCCGGCGTGGCGATTGGGCGCTTTCCCGGCTTGCGCCTCGACCGCGCCGGCATTGCGCTGACGGGCGCCGCCTTCACGATCGCCGTCGGCGCGATCTCGCCTGAGGAGGCCTATCGCGCGATCGATCTGGATACGCTGGCGCTACTGCTGGGCATGATGATCGTCGTCGGGCATCTCCGGCTTTCCGGCTTTTTCCGTCTGGCGGCGCGCTGGGCGCTCGCGCACGCGCATTCGCAGCCGGTGTTTCTCCTGGCAGTGGCGGCCACCGCCGGGTTTCTCTCGGCCTTTCTCGTCAACGACGCCGTCTGCCTGGTGATGGCGCCCTTGGTGATCGAGACGACGCGAGCGCTCAAACGCGAGCCGGTTCCCTATCTTCTCGCCGTGGCGATGGCCTCGAACGCCGGCAGCGCGGCGACGATCACCGGCAATCCGCAGAACATGATCGTCGGCGCGGTTTCCCGCATCCCTTACGCGCAATTCGCCGCGGCGCTCGCGCCGACGGCGATCTTCGGCGTCGCGCTTGTCGTCGTCCTCGTGGCGTCGGCCTCGCCGCGCGAGTTCTTTCCCGTCGTGCGCTTCGGCGCCGGCGACGCCAAGGCGCGCGTCAACAAGCCGCAAATGGTCAAAGCGGCGCTGGTGACGATCGGCGTCGTCGCGTTGTTCTTCGCCGGGGCGCCGGTCGGGGAGGCGGCGATGCTCGGCGGCGCGCTGCTGCTGGTGACGCGCTCGATCAAGGCGGACAAGGTCTACCGCGAAATCGACGGCTCGCTGCTGCTGCTGTTCGCCGGCCTGTTCGTCGTCGTCGCCGGCGCCGAGAAGGTTCTGCTGTCGGGAGACGTCCTCGCGCGCGCCCATTCGGCGCATCTCGAAAACGTGTGGGCCCTGACGGCGGTCACGGCGGCGCTCTCCAATGTGATCAGCAACGTGCCGGCGGTGTTGGCGCTCAAGCCCTTCGTGCAGGGCATGCCCGACCCTCGTCAGTTGTGGCTCGTCGTCGCGATGAGTTCGACGCTGGCAGGCAATCTGACGCTCGTCGGCTCGGTCGCCAACCTGATCGTCGCCGAAAAGGCTCGCCAAGCCGGGATCGAGATTTCATTTTGGGCCTATGCGCGCATCGGCGTCCCGCTGACGCTGCTTACGCTGGCGCTGGGCGCGTGGCGGTTGAGTTGAGACGCGCGGCGGACGCCTCGCGACATTTTGCAGTTGACAGGGCGGGGCGCGGCGCAAGATAAGGCCAGCCGATCGCGCCTCGGCCTCGCCGAGGCGTTTTCGTCGGCGTTTTCGTCCGCGGCCCTGGCGCCGATGGATCGGGGGGAGTGTCCCGAGCGGCAAAGGGGGCGGACTGTAAATCCGCTGGCTTAGCCTTCGTAGGTTCGAGTCCTACCTCCCCCACCATTAATTAAATCAACGACTTATGCAAGAGGCCGTCCCAAAAGGGCGGCTTTTTCATGTCGCATTTCTTTGCGGCAAATTCCGCGCATTTCCAATAAATTCCCTAGAACGCTGGCGCGTCCACGCGACATGAAACGCAACACGGTCGAGCACGTTGCGGAGCTGGAAGCCTTAGCCAGCGTGCGCCAATTTCCTTAGCTGCTTGGCGCTGACCTTTTCGCCGAATCGCGTCCCCAGGCCTTTCGCGATCAGCCCGACGAGCGGCCAAAATGCGCCCAAGCACGAACCCGCTTCGCGGGATTGCCCCTGTGGGCAGGGTAGCTTGTTTTCCCTAGCGTCTTGAGCGAGGCGCGGCTGCGCCTTGAGCATGGAGTTCCCTTCAACTTGAAAGGA
>JBEKLU010000097.1:0-20981 GCA_050010035.1 Roseiarcus sp. | reverse complement strand
TCGACGGGCAGGGCAATTTCGGCTCGGTCGACGGCGATCCGCCGGCGGCCTCGCGCTACACCGAGGCGCGCCTGGAGAAGATCGCCCTGGCGCTGCTCGACGATCTCGATCTCGACACCGTCGATTTCCGCCCCAATTACGACGAGAAGGAGCAGGAGCCGGTCGTCCTGCCGGCGCGCTTCCCCAACCTGCTGGTCAACGGCGCCGGCGGCATCGCGGTGGGCATGGCGACCAACATCCCGCCGCACAATCTGGGCGAGACGATCGACGGCGTTCTCGCGCTGATGGACAAGCCCGACATCTCGCTCGAAGAATTGATGGAGCACATTCCCGGACCGGATTTCCCCACCGGGGCCGCGATTCTCGGGCGCGGCGGCATCCGCTCGGCCTATGCGACCGGGCGCGGCTCGATCGTCATGCGCGCCAAGGTCAATGTGGAATCGTTGCGCAAGGACCGCGAGGCGCTGATCGTCACCGAGATTCCCTATCAGGTCAACAAGGCGACGCTGATCGAGAAGATCGCCGACCTGGTGCGCGAAAAGCGCATCGAGGGCATCAGCGATCTGCGCGACGAATCCGATCGCGACGGCATGCGCATGGTCATCGAATTGAAGCGCGACGCCGTCGCCGACGTCGTGCTCAATCAGCTCTGGCGTTTCACCGCGATGCAGTCGAGCTTCGGCGCCAACATGATCGCGCTGAACGGCGGCCGGCCGGAGATGCTGACCCTCAAGGACATGCTCGTCGCCTTCCTCGACTTCCGCGAGGACGTGGTGACGCGGCGCACCAAGCACCTGCTCGCCAAGGCGCGCGACGGCGCGCATCTCCAGGTCGGCCTAGCCATCGCCGTCGCGAATATCGACGAAGTGATCCGCCTGATCCGCACTTCGCCGGACGCCGGCGCGGCGCGCGGCGCGCTGATGGAGCGCGCCTGGCCGGCGCGCGACATGGCGCCGCTGATCGCGCTGATCGCCGATCCGCGCCACACCCTCGGCGAAGACGGAACGATGCGTCTTTCCGACGCGCAGGCGCGCGCCATCCTCGAACTGCGCCTGGCGCGCCTCACCGCGCTCGGGCGCGATGAAATCGCCGAGGCGCTGAACAAGCTCGCGGCGGAGATCGCCGACTATCTCGACATCCTGAGCTCGCGCGCGCGCCTGATGGGCATAATCCGCGACGAGCTGACGGCGGTGAAGACCGCCTTCGCCAACCCGCGCCGCACCGAAATCCTCGACAGCGACGCCGACATGGAGGACGAGGACCTCATCCAGCGCGAGGACATGGTGGTGCTGGTGAGCCATGGCGGCTACATCAAGCGCGTTCCGCTTTCGACCTATCGCGCGCAAAGGCGCGGCGGCAAGGGCCGCTCGGGCATGGCGACGCGCGAGGAGGATTTCGTCGCCCGGCTGTTCGTCGCCTCGACGCACCAGCCGGTGCTCTATTTCTCCTCGAAGGGCCAAGTCTACAAGGAGAAGGTCTGGCGGCTGCCGTTGTCGGCGCCGCAATCGCGCGGCAAGGCGCTGGTCAACCTGCTGCCGCTCGAACAGGGCGAGCGCATCACCACCATCATGCCGCTGCCCGAGGACGAAGCGAGCTGGGACTCGCTCGACGTGATGTTCGCCACGACGCGCGGAACCGTGCGGCGCAACAAGCTGTCGGACTTCGCCCAGGTCAACCGCGCCGGGAAAATCGCGATGCGGCTCGACGAGGGCGAGAACATCGTCGACGTGCAGATCTGCTCGGAAAGGGACGACGTGCTGCTGACGACGGCGCTCGGCCAGTGCATCCGCTTCGCAGTCGAGGACGTGCGCGTCTTCAAGGGCCGCGACTCGATGGGCGTGCGCGGCGTCAGCCTGGCCGAGGGCGACAGCGTCATCTCGCTGGCGATCCTGCGCGAATTCGAGGCTTCGAGCGAGGAGCGCGTCGCTTATCTCAAGATGCGCCGCGCGATAGCGGGCGAGACGGCGGAAGAGGCCAACGGCGAAGCGGAAGGCGATGGCGAGGCGCCCGCGGGCGCGGCGGCGCTCAGCCCTGAGCGCTACGCCGAAATGTCGGCCGCCGAGCAGTTCATTCTGACGGTTTCGGAGAACGGCTACGGCAAGCGCAGCTCGTCGTTCGAGTATCGCCTCACCGGGCGCGGCGGCAAGGGAATCGTCGCGATGGCGGCGGTCGCCGCGCGCAACGGCAAGCTGGTCGCCTCCTTCCCTGTCGAGCACGGCGACGAAATCATGCTGGTGACCGACGGCGGCCAGCTCATCCGCTGTCCGGTCGAGGGCATCAGGGTCGCCGGCCGCGCCACCCAAGGCGTCATCGTGTTCGACACCGCCGAAAAGGAGCGCGTCGTCTCGGTCGAACGCATTTCCGAGCCGGAGGGCGAGGAGGAGGCGGGCGAGAGCGGGGAGTAGGGCGCGATACCGGATCGAGGGGAGCGACCGGCCCTTGCCGTCGGCCCTTTCGCGGGTTACCCCTGTGCGATGGCGCGCATCGCATTCTATTCGGGCTCTTTCGACCCGATGACCAACGGCCATCTCGACGTCATCGAGCATGCGGCGGCGCTGTGCGACCGTTTGGTGGTCGGCGTCGGGACCAACCCCAGCAAGGCCGGCTTGTTCTCGATCGAGGAGCGGCTCGCCATGATCCGCGCCGCGGCGGCGCCGACGCTGGAGCGCATGGGCTGCGCGCTCGACGCGATCGCGTTTTCGGGTCTGGCGATCGAGGCCGCGCGCGCCGCGGGCGCTTCGATCATCGTGCGGGGCTTGCGCGATTCCACCGATTTCGACTTCGAAATGCAGATGGCCGGCATGAACGGCGCCATGGCGCCGGAAATCCACACGGTGTTCCTGCCCGCCTCCTCGCCGGTGCGCCCGATCACGGCGACGCTGGTGCGCCAGATCGCCGCGATGGGCGGCGACATCGCGCCGTTCGCGCCGCCCAACGTCGTGGCGGCGCTGAAGGCGAAGTTCGTCAAGGGGGTCTGACGCCAGCGGTTTCGACGTCGATGACGATCCATGTTGCGAGCAACCACGATGCGTTCGAGGGTGAAAAACCGGTCAGGCCTGTCCGCGCTGCTCATCGGCGCGTCGGCGCTCGGCGCCGGCTCGCCGCCCGCCTATGCGGCGGACCGGACGGTCATTCGCGTCACGGTCGTGGAAACGAAGGATCGGTTGCCGCCTGACGAACTGCGCGGCATCGTAAGACGTCACGAGATGACCGTGACGCTGTCGGGGGAGAATCGAGTCAGCGAGAGCAATTCGAGCGTCAGAGTCGGCGGCGGCGTCGGCCGGAAGCAGCGCGGGCCTGCCGCCCTGTCGGGAGAGAACAGCGAGGCGATGGGCGACGAGTCTGGCCACGTCGTCTGGCACGTCCTGGGCGAGCGGAAACTGCAGCGCATTCGCGTCGGCGAGCAGTTCCTGACGATGATGAATATAGAAATCGATGGCGACGACCATTGCCATATCGAGGTCAAATACCTCGAACAGAAAGGATTCACCGACGTCGTCATCAAGCGCCCAGACAACGGCGAGATGGCCCATTTCAGCTTGCCTCGGCTCGTCAGCGCCGCCTGTTCGATCGAATAGGCGGAGCGCTCGCTTCAGGCGTCGGCGAAGGCCGCGCAGGAGCCGCCGCCGCAGCAGGCCCCCATCTCGGCGCCGCAAGCCGCCATTGCCGGCGCCGCCTCGCCGCCCTTGGCGGGCGAGGCGATGAGGGAAAGCTGCTGGTCGAGATCGGCGCTCGCGCAGGCGCTGCACACCGGCGTTTCGCCGGACATCACCAGAGTCTGGAATTCCTTGCCGCAGGCGCGGCAGCGGTAGGCGAAAATGGGCACGTCGGCGTCTCCGAAGACATGTTTTGTTTTCTGCATTTGTCGCATGGCGGGGAAAATTTCAAGGGCGAATCGGCGCGTCCGCCTCGCAGGGCGGCGTCCACTCTTCGATCGTCTTGTCCGTGGCGCTCGCCTCCTGGCGCAAATCGATGTCCTTGAGAAAGACGAGGTAGCCGGTTTGCTCGTCCGGCCGCAAGTAGGTCGTCAGCAGGAGCTGGCCGTCGGGAAGCGGCGCGCGACGGCAGGCCTCGGCGCCGATGCTGATGGTGAAGTTGTTGCGGCCGGGATGCTCGGCCTTGGCGCTCACCCCCTCGGCCTGCAGAGCCTTGACCCTCGGCGCGTCCGCCGGATCGAGCCGGTAGGCGGCGATCGCCGCGCCTTTCGCGGCGAAGGCGTCGAGCTGCGCCAGTTCGGCGGCCTCCAGGGCGGGCTTCAAGACGAAGGCTTCGCGGCGCGGCGGCTCGTCGGCAATCCGCGACGCGACGACCAGCTTGACCCCGTCGGGACGCGGCGCCAGCGCGTCGGGCGTGCGCACCGCGACGCGCAACGCCAACGGGTCGATGGTGGTCAGATCGAAACTGCGCAATCGGATCATGGTGGAGACGGGCATATGCCCGCACGCGGCCGCAAGCAGCGTCGCGAGAAGGGCGAGGGAGAACCGAAGGATCTTCATTTTGGCCTCTATGCGATAATAAATTATCGTTTGACGATAAAAACTAAATATGTCAAAATAATTTTGCTGGGTGCAGGGAGAGCGACGGCCGGCAGCCTCCGCCGGGAAAGGACAGACACATGGTCGACGACGCCACGCTCGAAGCGACGGTCTCGCCCTCCGCAGCGCGCTCCGGGGCGCTGCGTAACCGAATTGCGGCGACGTGCCACGCCATCCGTCTCGCCGCGGTCGTCTGGATTGCCTGGACGCTCGGGCTGGTCGTCTACGCCTACAGCGACCGGGCGGGGTTCGTCGCCAAGCTGGCGGGCCACTACGGGCTCGATCCGTCGTCCTTCGCGGCGGGGCGCTATTGGACCGCCTTTGCGGTCGTCCTCGCCGATTGGAGCGTCTCCGCGATCCTGGTCGCGATGCTGTGGCGGCTGACTCGCGGCTACCTCGCGGGCGAGATCTTCACCGCGCAGGCCGCTTTCCGCCTGCGCGCCGTCGCGTTTGCGGGCTTCGCGGCGACGATCGCCGACATCGTCGCCCGGCCGGTGCAATTTGCGCTGCTGTCGCCGGACCTGCCGAGCAAGGTTCCGCTCTATGGCTATCTCAATCCGCAAGACCTGCTCTACGCCATCATCAGCGGCTTCTTGCTCGGCCTGGCGATCATTTTCCGCACCGCCGCCGAAATCGCCGATGACAACGCGCAAATCGTCTGAGGCTCGCCGTGACCATCATCGTCAACCTCGACGTCATGCTCGCCAAGCGCAAGATGCGCTCGCGCGAACTGGCCGAACGCATCGGCCTGACCGAGCAGAACGTCTCGCTGTTGAAATCGGGCAAGGTGAGGGGCATGCGCTTCGACACGCTGGCCAAGATCTGCCGCACGCTCGACTGTCAGCCCGGCGACATTCTCGAATACCGCGCCGACGCGCCGGTCCAGCCGTAGAGCGGCGTGGTTTCGGTTTCTGCGCGTCGCGGGCAATCGCCTGCGCGGCCTTTCCGTTTCGCGCTTCTTCCCCGCCCGCCCGAATGGCGTTAGCGTTGCGGCGCCCGAACAGGGGGAGATCGCCATGAAAGAGCCAGGCCTCGACCAACGTCATCGCGACAAGAACGGCGAAATCGGCCGTAAGCACGGCAACACCCACGTCGGCGCATTGCGCAAGCACTACGGGGCCGGATTTGCGCCCGGCTTCAAGGATACGGATACGCTCGCGCACGTGCTCGCCACGCTCGACGAACCCTCGCTGACCAAGTTGGTCAAAGACCACCAGGCCGGAAAGTTGGCGGAGCACATCGCGCAGCATTCCTGACCTCGCGGCGAGGCGGCGGGCTTGCCCGCCGCGACGCGACGGCGCCCATTCTTGACGGCGGCGGCCTGCCATGGTCACCCCTCGCGCATGACCTCTCCCCTCCTCCCCCTCCTCGCCACCGGCTTCCTGCTCGGCTGGTCGGTCGCCTGGCCGCCGGGGCCGATCAACGCGGAGATCGCGCGGCGCTGCTTGGCGGGCGGCTTCTGGGCTGGGTTCTCGTTGCTGCTCGGAGCGTGCAGCGCCGACGCGTTGTGGGCGGTGCTGGTTTCGCTCGGCGTCGGCCTCCTCTTCACCGGGCCGCTGACGCGCGCGGCCATGGGTGCCGTCAGCGTCGCGCTGCTTCTCGCGCTGAGCGTCGTCTTCTTGCGCGGCGCGTGGCGCGCGCTGGCGGGCGGCGAGGCGGCGCGCGCGGCGCCGTCGCGCTTCGACTCGCGGCGCGCCAGTTTCGTCCTCGGCGCCGCGATGGCGCTGACCAGCCCGTGGAACGTCGCCTTCTGGCTCGCCGCGATCGGCCGCCCGGAAATGGCGGGCTATTCGACGCCCTCGCTGCTCGTCGTGGCGGCGGCGGTGATCGTCGGCGCGCTGAGCTGGGGCGTCCTGTGGTCGGGTTCGGTCGTCCTTCTGCACGGGCGCGCCGATTCAGGGGCGGCGGGCCGCTGGTGGGCCTTCGGCGTCGATCTCGCCACCGGCGCGCTGATGGCCTATTTCGCGTTTGGGTCGGCGGCGCGGCTCGCCGGCGGCTGATCGGGGGCGACGATCGCAGCTCCGCTCGCCTTGCCTCGCGCCCGCGTCCCCTCTATGGCAGGGGCCGCCCTTATCGAGAGCAGGAACGACATGGCCGAACCGCTGCGCGCTCACGCCGCCGCGCCCCGATTGGCGGGTGGGCGCATCCTCGTCGTCGAGGCGCGCTATTACGATGCGATCGGCGACATGCTGTTCGCCGGCGCTCGCGCCGCGCTCGAGACGGCCGGCGCGAGTTGGGACGTCGTCGGCGTGACCGGCGCGCTGGAGATTCCCGCTGGGATCGCCATCGCGCTCGACGCGGCGAGCGCGGCCGGGCGTCCCTACGACGGCGCGGTCGCGCTCGGCTGCGTCATTCGCGGCGAGACCTTTCACTTCGAGATCGTCGCCGGCGAATCCGCGCGCGCGCTGATGGATCTGGCGGTCGCGCGCAAGTTCGCCGTCGGCAACGGCATTCTCACCGTCGAGAACCTCGCCCAAGCCGAGGAGCGCGCCGATCCCGAGCGCGGCGACAAAGGCGGCGACGCAGCGCGCGCGGCGCTGACCTTGGCCGCGCTCAAGCGGGGCGGGGCGCGATGAGCAAGGCCGATCGCCGCGCCGCCGCGCGGCTCGCCGCGGCGCAGGCGCTCTACGAGATGGAGGTCGCCGACAAGGGGCTCGCCGACATTCTCGCCGAATTCGAGGCGCACTGGATCGGCCGCGAGGTCGAGGGCGATCAGTACAATCCCGCCGAATTGGCGTTCTTTCGCGACGTCGTCTCCGGCGTGCTGAACGATCAGCGCGCGATCGATCGCGGCCTCGACGACGCGCTCGCTCGGGGGTGGCCGCTGAAGCGCGTCGAAGCGCTCATGCGCGCGATCCTGCGCGCCGCCTTTTACGAGCTCAGGGGCCGGCCCGACGTGCCGGCGCGGGTGGTCATCACGGAATATGTCGACATCGCCGGCGCGTTCTTCGGCCGCGAGGAGAGCGGCATGATCAACGCGGTGCTCGACGCTCTGGCGCGCGAGACGCGCCCGGCCGAATTCGCCGCGCGCGCGTGAATCTCGGCGCTCGCCTTCGCCGCGCCGACGGCGCAGTCGGGCGCGAAATGACGGGAATTGAAGCATTGCGCCGCAAATCGTCGCGAACTATTCTAAATATATATCTATGTGCGAGTCGCATCGCGTCTGGCCAGTCGCCGGGGTGAAGACTTTGCGAAACTTCGACGCAAGGGATGGCTGTCTCGGTCTGCTCGAATGGGCGGAGCCGGTGATCTTCGATCGATTGCGCGACGTCTATCGCCGCCGCGTCGCAGACGGGGACGCCGGGTGGGCGCTCGCGCGCCTGCATTGCCGCGTCTGGCGCGCGTTGATCGCCGGCGACACGGGCAGATTCGAGAGCTTGCGCGGCGAACTGCTCGTCGCGATGCGGCGCCGCGGCCTCGACCTCGAATCTCTCGTCGAAGCCGACGCGCAGACCATGAACGAATTGGTCGAAATCGTCATCGCGCGATTCCAGCGCTCCGAGCGCGTGGCCAAGGCCTATCATCTCGCGCTGATCGAACTGGCCGCGCGGCTGGCGCGCGCGGGCCGAGCGGCGTGATCCACCCGCCGTGCGACGTTTGCGCGCAGAGAAAGATTAATTTTTTGTATCGAATTGCGCAACAAGTCGTCGACATCTAGTGTTCTTTGAGGCGCCGCAAGGGCGCCGCGTTCCCTCGTTGCGAGGGTGAAGCGTTGTTCCCTCTGTTGGGAGGATGAAGGCGTTGCAGAGCTTTGGCGCCGCGGATGCGCTCGCGGGCATGCTGGAATGGTCGGAGCCGGTGATTTTCGACCGTTTGTGCGAAGCCTACGCCGCTCGCGTCGCCGACGAGGCGTTGGTCTGGACGCTGGCTCGGCGGCATCGTCGGGTCTGGCGCGTGCTGATATCAGGCGATATGGGGAAATTCGCGGCGCAGCGACGCGAACTCGTCGTCGCGCTGGAAAGGTTCGGCCTCGACGTCGACGCCGTCGCCGACGGGGACGCCCGGATCCTGGCGGAATTGAACGATATCGTCGCCGCGCGTTTTCAGCGCTGCGGGCGCCTCGCCAGAGGCTATCGCCTCGCGCTGATCGAGTTGGCGGGGCGCCTGGCGCCGGCCGTTCGGGCGGCGTGAAGGTTCAGAGTTCGCCGCGCCAGGCCTTGCCGCGCAATTGGCGATAGAAGGGGCGCTTGCGCTGCCGATCCATGCCCGAATGCGCGGCGGCCGCGAGATCGCCGAGCATCCAGCGGGTGATCGGGCGAATGTCGAGTTCGAGCGCTTTGTCGAGCGGCGTCCAGACGAGTTCGACGAGTTCGGCATCGGCGTGAACGACGCCGGGCGTGCGGTGGGCGACGAGCGAGGCGTCGGCGACGAAGAAGCGCGCGTCGAAGCGCTTGGGGCGGCCGGGCGGCGTGATCGCGCGCGCGAGAAAATCCAGCGCGTCGAGCGAGGGATAGACCCCGGTCGCGGCGAAGCGCGCCCAGACGCCCTCGGGCGGATTCTGCGGCGCGCCGCAATCGCTGACGCCGAGCGCGAGACCGGTCTCCTCAAACGTCTCGCGCAACGCGGCGAGCGCCAGCGCGCGCGCGAAGTCGGGCGAGGAATGGCGGGTCTTCTCCAGCAGCTTGGCCGCGACGTTCGGATCGAGCGGACCGGCCACGCTCATGCGCCGGTCGGCCGCCTCGACCGCGCCGCCGGGGAAGACGAACTTGCCGGGCAGGAATTTGAGCCCGGCGTGACGCTTGCCCATCAGCACCCGCGTCTGCGCGCCGGTCCGCTCGACGAGGATCAGCGTCGCCGCGTCGCGGAGCCGCGGAGCGGCGGCCTTGGCCGTCGGGACGTCTTTCGCCGCCGCGCTCACCTAGGCTCCTTTTCGCCGGCGCCGAATCCGTGCATGCGCATCGCCCATTGGGCGCCGACCAGCGCGCCCTTGACGCGCGGCAGCACGATCGCGCTGAGCGCGGCGGCGAGCAGCGCCCACACGATCGAGCCGAGCAGCACCGGCGAATCCGGCCATAATTCCTCGGTGGCGACGATGCCGGCGACGACGAAATGGCCGACGATCAGCATCGTCACGTAGGCCGGCGCGTCGTCGGCGCGCTGCGGCGACAAGTCCTCGCCGCAAGCCGCGCAGGCGTCGACCACCTTGAGATAGGCGCGAAAGATCTGTCCGTCCCCGCAGTTCGGGCAGCGGCCGAAGAAACCGCGCCGCAGCGCCAGGCCGAGATCGCGCCGATCGGGCCCGACCGAGGCGGCGTCCGCCGTCGCCGGCGCCGCTGGGGTCATCGCCGGCGATCCTTCTTGGCCCGCGGGGCGCGCGCGCCGCCCTTGGAGAGCATCTCGAAGCGCAGCGCGCCGGCGAACGGCGCCGCCTCGACCAGCCTGACCTCGACCGCGTCGCCGAGCCGGAACGTTTCGCCGGTGCGCGTTCCCACCAGCGCGCGGCGTCCCTCTTCGAAGCGGAAATAGTCGACGCCGAGGCTGGCGGCGGGAATGAAGCCGTCGGCGCCGGTGTCCTTCAAGCGCACGAATAGCCCGGCGCGGGTGACGCCGGCGATGCGCGCGGTAAAACGCGCGCCGATCTGCGCGGCCATGTGCGCGGCGACCAGCCGATCCATGGTTTCGCGTTCGGCCGCCATGGCGCGCCGCTCGGCGCCCGAGATGCGCTCGGCGACGTCGGCGAGTTCCCGCCCGCCCGCCTCCTCGAGCCCGCCGGGCCCGAGATTCATCGCCCGGATCAGCGCGCGATGCACGACGAGGTCGGCGTAGCGGCGGATCGGCGAAGTGAAATGCGCGTAGCGGCGCAGGTTGAGGCCGAAATGGCCGTAATTCTCGTGGGTGTATTCGGCCTGCGCCTGCGCGCGCAGCACCACTTCGTTGACCAGCGCCTCGGCGGCCTCGCCCTTCACCCGCGACAGGACGCTGTTGAAATGCGCCGGGCGCATACGTTCGCCCTTGGCGAGCTTGACGCCGAGGGTGGCGAGGAATTCGCTCAGCTCGCCGACTTTCTCCGCGCTCGGCGCGTCATGGGCGCGATAGATCAGCGGCGAATGGGCGGCCTCCAGCGTCTCGGCCGCCGCGACATTGGCGAGGATCATGAATTCCTCGATCAATTTGTGCGCCTCCAGCCGCTCCGGCCAGCGCACGCCGACGAGCTTGCCGTCGGCGTCGAGGATCAGCTTGCGCTCGGGCAGGTCGAGATCGAGGGGATTACGCTGCGAGCGCTCGATCTTGACGACGTGATGGGCGGCGTAGAGCGGCTTCAGCACGGCCTCCAACAGCGGCGCCGTCGTTTCGTCCGGCTGGCCGTCGACCGCGCGCTGCGCCTGCTCATAGGAGAGCTTGGCGGCCGAGCGCATCATGACGCGATGGAACGTGTGGCGCCGCTTGCGCCCGTCGGCGCCCAGGATCATGCGCACCGCGAGCGCCGGGCGGTCCTCGCCGGCGCGCAGCGAGCACAGATCGTTGGAGATGCGCTCGGGCAGCATCGGCACCACGCGGTCGGGGAAATAGACCGAATTGCCTCGCTCCTCAGCCTCCTTGTCGAGCGCCGAGCGCGCGCGCACGTAATGGGCGACGTCGGCGATCGCCACCGTGAGAACGAAGCCGCCGGGATTGACCGGGTCGGGATCGGGAGCGGCGTGGACCGCGTCGTCGTGGTCCTTGGCGTCGGGCGGATCGATGGTCACCAGCGGCAGATCGCGCCAGTCCTCGCGATGGGCCATCGTCGCGGGCCGCGCGGCCTCGGCGTCGGCAAGCGCGGCGGGCGAGAAGACGTGCGGGATGTTGTGCGCGGTGAGCGCGATGAGACTGATCGCGCGCTCGGATTGAACCGAGCCGAGGCGTTCGACGACGCGCGCCGAGGGCAGGCCGAAGCGGCCCTCGCGCAGCATTTCCAGCGCGACGAGATCGCCTTCGGCCGCTTCGCCGGCGAGCCCCTGGGGCACGAAGATCTCGCGTGCCGCGCCGCGTTTTTCGATCGGCAGCACGCGCCCGCCGCCGTTCTCGAGCTTGCGATAGACGCCGAGGGCTCGCGCCCGCGCCTTGTCGAGAATCTTGACGACGCGCCCGCCGTAGGCGGGCTCCTTGGGCCCGGCTTCAGCGTCGAATTCGACGCGCATCAGCACGCGCGCCCCGAGGCCCGGCGCGGGCGCGGTTCCGCGTTTGATCTTGGCGCGGCGCACCAGAATGCGCGGCGCTTCGCCGGATTCGCTCCAATCGGCGGGACGCGCGAGCAGTTCGCCGTCAGGAGCGCGCGCGACGATTTCGGCGACGACCATCGCCGGCAGCCGGCCTTGGCGGACGAGGGTCTTGCGGCCGCGCGTGACCGCACCATCCGCCTCGAGGTCCTTGATGAGCAGCTTCAGTTCGTTCCTGGCTTCGCCTTTGACGCCGAAGGCGCGCGCGATCTCGCGCTTGCCGACGCGGCCGGTCGGCTTCTCGCCGCTCGGCGCGGCCTCGCCGGAAATGAAGGCGATGAGTTCGTCACGCGAGGGCGGGGCGGCTGCGCGCTGGGGTTTGGCGCGCGCGGGTTTGGCGCGCACGGATTTTGCGCGGGAGACGCGCCGGGGTTTCATGCTTTGTGACAATGCGGTTTCTTGAAGATTTCTTGAATCGATCGCTGAAGGAACTTCGCGCGTTCGTCGCGGGAAGGCTCGGCCAATCTAGGGGGGAGTCGCCGTTCTAACAAGGCGCGGACGGCGCGCAGCCGCGATGTTGCGCCTTGACGGCTCGGCTCATATGTATACATTTGCTGCAAATGTCAACACGCCGAGGGATTCCATGACGACGACGGTGCTTTCGGTCCGCGTTCCCGAGGAGCTCAAGGAGCGGCTCGAATTTCTCGCGCGCTCGACGAAACGTTCGAAAGCCTATCTCGCCGCCGAGGCGCTCGACGAATACGTCAAGAAGAACGCCTGGCGCGCCAAGGAGCTTCACTTGGCGATCGCCGCAGCGGACAAGGGCGCCTTCATCTCGCACGAGGCGATGGTCGCATGGGCCGACTCTCTGGCCTCGCAGGCGGAGCTTAGCCCGCCCAAGCCCGACGTCGTCGCGCGCGGCAAGGCGCCGTGAAGATCGTCTGGCTGCTGCTCGCGCAGCGCGATCTCACGGAGATACTGACCCACTTGGAGTCCACGGCGAGCAAGGACGTCGGCAATCGAATCGTTCACCGCATCGTCCATAGCGCCGCGCATCTGATCGACAATCCCTATCTCGGTCGTCCCTCGGAGAGCGTCGCCGGCGTTCACGAATGGCAAGTCGCGCGGCTTCCCTATCTCTTGCCCTACCGCGTCGTCGACGACCGCATCGAAATCCTGCGCGTCTTTCACGAATCGCAAGAACAGCCGCCCGCCTGGCGAGGCGAGTGAGTTCTTGATGGCTCTACGGTGACAAGCGGCGCCGTCCAGGCAGGACAGCGCAGGGAACGGGACTGCGCTCTGTCGCGGACGCAGAAGCCGACTCGTGCTTTGCGGGCCAAGAGCCGCTGATGGATCGAATGAGCCAAGCCGGCCGCGCGTCTCCCTCGACGACGATCGCAACGCCGATTGATCCCCCTCATTGACGCCGGGCCTGCGGCCGGGCCACCAAGGAGAAGGCGTTCGCTTCGAATCGGGCGGGAAGGGGGGACGCTGACGCATGCGCTCGCGAAGGTCCCGACGATGAGCGACGGCCGGAGCCCTCATGGAGCCCACGCCGTCGCGCCCACAGCGGCGCCAATCGAGGAGCGCGCGCCCCATGCGCCGCGCGGCGGGCTCGCCGCCCTGTCGATCGGCGCGCTCGGCGTCGTCTACGGCGACATCGGCACCTCGCCGCTCTACGCAGTCGACCAGATCTTTTCCGGGCCGGCCGCGGTCGCGCCGACGCCCGCCAACGTCGTCGGCTCGATTTCCCTGGCGATCTGGATGATCACGCTGATCGTCGCGGTCAAATACGCGATCCTCGTCCTCAACGCCGAGAACGACGGCGAGGGCGGCGTCTTCGCGCTCTACGGCCTGCTGCACAAGTATAAGAACGAGGGCGCGCGGATTCTCTTGTGGTCGCTGATGCTCGGCGCCGGGCTTCTGTTCGGCGACGGCATGATCACGCCGGCGATCAGCGTGCTCTCGGCGGTCGAAGGTCTCGACGTCGCCACGCCCGCTCTCGCGCCCTATGTCGTGCCGATCACCATCGGGCTGCTGACCGGCCTGTTCGCCATCCAGTTCAAGGGCGCCTCGCGCATCGGCTTCTTCTTCGGGCCGGTTCTGATCGTGTGGTTCGTCGTCATCGCCGCTCTCGGCGTCGCGCAGGTCGCGCGCCAGCCGCAAATCCTGATGGCGTTCAACCCCGCGCTCGGATTGGCGTTCCTCGCCCACGCGGGATTTGGCGAGGCGCTGCTGATCCTCAGCGCCTTGATGCTGGTGATCACCGGCGGCGAAGCGATGTACGCCGACCTCGGCCACTTCGGCGCGCGGCCGATCCGCATCAGTTGGTTCGCGGTGGTCTTTCCCGCACTCATCGCCAACTATCTCGGGCAGGGCGCCTACATGCTCGGCGGCGCGCCCGTCGCCGACGGCAAGCTGTTCTACTCCATGGCGCCGGCGCCGCTGCTCTACCCCTTGGTGCTGCTGGCGACGATCGCGACCGTGATCGCCTCGCAGGCGCTGATTTCCGGCGCCTTCTCGCTGACCTCGCAGGCGATCGGGCTCGGGCTCTTCCCGCGCATCGCCATCGCGCACACCCATCGCGCCCACGCCGGGCAGATCTATATTCCGTTCGTCAATTGGTCGCTCTTCCTCGGCTGCGTCGCGCTCGTGGCGGCCTTCGGTTCGGCCGCGGCGCTGGCGGCGGCCTACGGGCTGGCGGTGGCGGGCGTGATGCTGATCACCTCGCTGGCGATGTTCGCGATCGCGCGCCGCTACTGGCGCTGGAGCGCGGCGCGCACGGCCCTCGTCTGGGGGCCGCTGAGCGCGGTCAGCGCGGCGTTCCTGATCGCCAGTTCGCTCAAGTTCGTCGAAGGCGGCTACGTGCCGCTCACGGTCGGCGCGGCGGCTTTCGCGATCATGGCGACCTGGCGCTGGGGCCGCAAGGCGACCTTCGGCGCCTACGCCGCGAAATCGACGATGACCATGGCCGAGCTGATCGCGCTGCATCGCGAGGGCGAGTTTCTTCTCCAGCGCAACGCGCTGCTGATGACGCCGCATCCGTTGCGCCATCCCGCCGACCGCGCGCCCGCCCTCGTGGCGATGCTGTGGGAGCGGGGCGGCGTTCTGCCGCGCAACATGATCTTCGTCGAAGTGACCCACCCCAAGGTCCCCTACATCAGGGACAATCGCTATCACGTCACCGTTTTCGATCGCGACCCCGACAAGGGAAGCGTCATCGGCGTCGAGCTTCGCTTCGGTTTCATGGAGGAGCCGAACGTCGAGCGGTTTCTCGAGGAAATGGCGCGCCACAGGCAGATCGACCTGCCGACCGATCCCGCGCAATGGATCGTCCACGTCGCCCACGAGAACCTGCTGCCGGGCCGGCGCATGAACGTTCTGAGGCGCCTGCGGTTCCGCTTGTTCCTGTTCCTGCGCCTCGTCTCGCGGCCCGCCTATTACGCCTACGGGCTGGGCGACGAAGTGCGGCTCTCCGTGGAAATCATGCCGGTCAGGGTGCGGTAGAGGATAAAATCGCGCGCTCGGCGCCGAATGGGCAGATCCGCATGGGGTGGGGAGCGGCCGTTCGCGGGCGCCGACGCGGGCGCCGCATGATTCGCTTGGCGGCGCGTCGGGCCTGGAGCGGCGCCATTTTCGGGCGCGATGACTTGTTTTCAAGGGCTTGCGTGACGATTTTCCGCCGCCTCGCCGCGCGGCGCGGGCCTGGCTCGACGGCGGACGCCGGCCCGTTGAGAGGGTGAGTATCCCGTCGGCGCGACCCCAAGCTTTTTCAAGTATTTCCAAACTTTTCCAAGGAAATTCCAAGGAAATTCCAAGCTTTTCCAAACGTTTCCAAGGATTTTCAAACTTTTTCCCTTGGCCGTTTCGTGGGAAATCAAGGCGTTATCGGCCAGTCGCGCCGGAATCGCGTTTTCTTCAATTCTTTGCGCGGCCCCGGCCGCGGGACAGGCGCGCGACGATACCATGCCGAACGCGCTCGCGATTCAACATAGCGCTAATTCTGATTATCGGAAAGAAATTGTCGCGGCGAATTCCGGGAGGGGCCTCGGGGCAAGCGCGGCGTCGCACGCGCCAACGCGAAAGCCCACCGCCGCGCACCGGCGCCGTGCAACTTCGGCAGAGAGCGCCGTCTTTCCTCATGGAGACCAAATCTTCCGAAGCCGAGAGGCTGTCAAGGGGCGAAGCCCGCCTGCGGCGGCGCGCTGCATAGGGCGTCGAGAGACGCCCGTCTTTCCACGGGCTATGGGCGCGCCCTTGACAGCCTCTCGGCTTCGGAAAAAGACGCTTCCACGAGGTCGACGGCGCGGTGTGTTGCGGAGAGAGGCAGGGGCCGTTCTGGCCAGGAAAATCCGGAGCCTTCAGGTGCATCGTGAAATAGCGCAATTCGTATCCTGTCCCCGTAATGCCCCGTAATGCCCCTGTCCCCGTAATGCCCCCCGTAATGCCCTGTCCCCGTAATGCCCCGTAATGCCGTAATGCCGGAAATCTGGCGCGCGGATCGTTTACGAGTAACCGGGGCGGATTTCTGGGCGCCTTGTAGGCGCGGCCGCTGGCCGCGCTCGTTGGGCCGCGTCGATAGGAGCAGAACGAGGCGCTTCGCGCCTCCGGAGAATCAGGCCCAAGAAGGCCGGTCAACCTATTTCAGGTCAGGCTCTATGGCCAGCGACGTCGGTGGCGATGTCTTGGTGGTTTGCAAAGCATGACAATGCGGTATGATGTCGCATCGGCTGCGGCAAAGCGACGCTGGCAGGATGGCGGCGACGGGCCACCGCGGGCGTATTGCCGAACGAAAGTGAGAGGAACTCGCCATGACGATCAAGAATTTCGATGCGGATACGTTGACGGCGGAAGCGCTTCACAGCGTCGAGGGCGCCAAAAATCCGCGCGACAAGGAGATTGTGGCGAGCCTCGTCCGGCATCTCCACGGCTTCGTCCGCGAAGTCCGGCCGACGCCGGACGAGTGGATGGCGGGGATCAAGCTGCTGATCGAGACCGGCCGGTGGTGCGACGACAAGCGCAACGAGTTCATCTTGATGTCGGATACGCTCGGCGTTTCGATGCTGGTCGACTTTCTCAATTACGGAAAAGCCGAGGGCTGCACCGAGTCGACGGTGCTCGGCCCGTTCTTCGTCGAAGGCGCGCCGGAGCTGCCGCTCGGCGCCAGCATCGCCAAGCCGGGCACGCCGGGCGAGCCCTGCGTCGTCACCGGCAGCGTTCGCGATCCCCAGGGCCGGCCGATCGCCGGCGCGGCTCTCGACGTCTGGGAGGGCGACGGCGAGGGCTTCTACGACGTGCAGAGGCCGGACGGCATGAACCTGCGCGGCCGCTTCCGCACCGGCCCCGACGGCGCGTTCTGGCTCAAATGCGTGCGTCCGACGAGCTATCCCGTGCCGACCGACGGGCCCGCCGGTCGGCTGCTGAAGGCGGCCGGGCGTCACCCGATGCGCCCCGGACATCTTCACACCATGCTCGCCGCGCCGGACTTCGACACGCTCGTCACCCATCTCTTCGTGCGCGGCGATCCCTATCTCGATTCGGACGCGGTGTTCGGCGTGAAGGAATCGCTGATCGTCGATTTCGACCGGACGCGATCGCCCGAGGACGCCGCCCGCTTCGGCATGGAGGCACCGTTCTATCGCGCGCACTACGACTTCGTGCTGAAGCCGGCGGCCCTCACCGGTTGATCTCTTCCAGCGCCAGTCCCCGTGTGCTGGGGCCGAGCGCGATGGCGACGACGCCGACGGCCATCGCGGCGCCGATGAAGACGGCGACGAACGGCACCCCGCCGGCCTCCAACAATAGGCCGATCACCAGGCCGGCGAAGGCGCCGACCAGTCGGCTCCAGGAATAGACGAAGCCGATCGCGCGGGCGCGGATGCGCGTGGGATAAAGCTCGGCCTGGTAGTTGTGGAACGCGTAGGACATGACGTTCGAGGCGAGTGTGAAGACGACGCCGAGCGCAATGAGCGGCGCGGCGTCGCTCGCCAGAGAAAACAGCGTCATCGCGACGCCCATGGCGACGAGCGCGGCGACGATCTGCGTCTTGCGTTCGATTCGGTCGGCGAACAGCGCGCCGATGAGCGGCCCGAACGGGCTGGCGATGGCGATGATGAAGGAATATTCGAGGCTGGTCGTGACGTTCACGCCGCGATGCATCAGAAGCGTCGGGACCCAGGCGGCGAAGCCATAGAAGCCGATGACCTGCGCGCCATTGAAGATCGACAGGATGACGGTGCGGCCGAGATAGGGCGGGGCGAAGGCGTCGGCGAGCGATCCCGAGGCGGCGAAGTCTTCGGGCGCGGCGGGCTTGGGCGCTGGGAGAAACGCGCCGCTCTCGCCGGCGACGCGGCGCTCGAGATCGGCGACGATCGCCAACGCCGCCTCGCCCTTGCCGTGACGCGCGAGCCAGCGCGGACTCTCCGGCAGACCGAGCCGCAGGAACCAGACGATCAGCGCGCCGGCCGAGCCGACCAGAATGATCGCGCGCCAATAGTCGAGGCCGAGCGGCGAGGTTCCCTTCAAGCCCCAGGCGAGCGCCGCGCAGACCGGCACGGCGAGGAACGTGATCACTTGATTGAAACAGAACGCGCGCCCGCGCGTCGCAGGGGGGACCAGCTCGGAAATATAGGCGTCGATCGTCACCAGTTCGACGCCGATGCCGACGCCGGCGATGAAGCGCCAGACGACGAGATCGAAGCCGTTGGTCTGAAACGCCATGATCGCGGTGGTGACGGAATACCAGATCAGCGATCCCGTGAAGACGGTGCGCCGCCCGAAACGGTCGGCGACATGGCCGAACGCCAGCGTTCCCACCCACAGGCCGGCGAAGGTGGCGAAGACGAAGACGCCGAAACCGGCGACTTTCAAGACCGCGAGCGAAGCGAACACCCCCAGCGATTCCGGCTTGAACAGCCCGGAGGCGATCATGCCCGGCGCGACGTAGCCGGTGAAGAACAGGTCGTAGAACTCGAAGAAGCCGCCGAGCGAGATCAGCAGCACGAGCCGCCACACGGCGCGCGTCGGCGGCAGCCGGTCGAGACGCGCCGCGACGTCGGCGTATTGCTGGGCTCGGGCGTCTTGCCGGACTTGCATGCGATTCCCCCCTTTGAGGCGCCCCGCGCGCCGGGCGGGACTCTCCTATCGATCGCGTCTTACCGCGATTCGCGCCGCCGCCGCGCGTAGGCGTTACGCTCGGCGCCCGCGAAAAGGGACAATACGCCTTTCGCTCGGACGTGGCAGCGCCGTCCTGCGGCCGCGAGCGCCGGACGGTTCGCCCGCAAGGCGAAGCTCTCGCCGCCGGCGGGAATCGTCGTTGGCGATTTGACAGGTCGGCGCTTCGTTGGCGACAACGTCGCGCAAAGGCCGGCGTGTCGATCGCACGCGCCGGCGCAGCGGAGCCCCTCATGTCATCCATGCCAGTCTGGTTCGACCTCGACAAATGCTTCATCGACGGCCGGTGGGTCGCCCCGGCGACGGGAAACGTCTTGCCGCTCGAGGATCCCTCCCGCGGAGCGCAGATCGGCGCGATCGCGCGCGGCGGCGCGGCGGACATCGACGCGGCGGTCGCGGCGGCCGAGCGCGCCCTCGCCGGCCCCTGGGGACGCCTCACGGCGACCGAGCGCGGGCGCCTGCTGAGCAAGCTCGGCGAGCTCATTCGCGCCCGCGCCGACGATCTCGCGCTGATCGAGGCGATCGACGTCGGCAAGCCGCTCAAGCAGGCGCGCGCCGACGCGCTGGCGATGGCCCGCTACATGGAATTCTACGGCGGCGCCGCCGACAAGGTGATGGGCGAGACGATTCCCTACCTCGACGGCTACACCGTCTACACGCTGCGCCAGCCGCACGGCGTGACCGGCCACATCGTGCCGTGGAACTATCCCATGCAGATCGCCGGCCGCTCGGTCGGCGGGGCGCTGGCGATGGGCAACGCCTGCGTGCTGAAGCCGGCGGAAGAGGCCTGCGTGACCACGCTGGCGCTCGCCGCGCTGGCCGAGGAGGCGGGCTTTCCCGCCGGCGCGCTGAATGTCGTGCCGGGCCTCGGCGAGGAGGCGGGCGCGGCGCTGAGCGTCCACCCGAGCGTGCGCCACCTCTCCTTCACCGGCTCGGTCGGCGTCGGCGCGCTGGTTCAGGCGGCGGCGGCGCGCAACGTCGTGCCGGTGACGCTGGAGCTGGGCGGCAAGTCGCCGCAACTGGTGTTCGCCGACGCGGACCTCGAACGCGCGCTGCCGTTCCTCGTCAACGCCGGCGTGCAGAACGCCGGCCAGACCTGCTCGGCGGCCTCGCGCATTCTCGTGCAGCGCTCGCGCTACGCGGAAGTCGTCGAACGCATGGCGGCGCGCTATCGCGCGTTGCGCGTCGGCCCGGCGGAGGCCGATCTCGACGTCGGCCCGCTGATCTCGGCGCGGCAGAAGGAGATCGTCTCGGGCTATCTCGCGTTGGGCGCCGATCTCGAGGTCGCCGGCCGCGGCGAGATCGTCGCCGACGCGCCGCGCGGCGGCCATTACATCGCCCCGACCCTGCTCGCCGAGGCGCCGGGAACGCACCGCCTGGCGCAGGAGGAAATCTTCGGACCCATCCAGGTGGCGATCGCCTTCGAGGACGAGACGGAAGCCGTCGCCATCGCCAACGGCACGCCATACGGCCTCGTGGCGGGCGTGTGGACGGCGGACGGTGGCCGCCAGATGCGGCTCGCCAAGGCGCTGCGCGCCGGCCAGGTGTTCATCAACAATTACGGCGCGGGCGGCGGCGTCGAATTGCCGTTCGGCGGCGTCGGCAAGTCGGGCCACGGCCGCGAGAAGGGCTTCGAGGCGCTCTACGGCTTCTCGGTGCTGAAGACTGTGGCGGCCTGGCATGGCTAGCGCGCGGGCGGCGAGGCGGGATATGGTGACGCGCGGCGCCCGGCCGTCTCGACCGCCAAACCGTTTCGAACCATGAACCAGCAACCCTGCACCTGCGGCGCCGAAGCCAATGTGCGCCTCGTGACCCGGCGCGCCGCGGACGGGCGCGACGAACTCGTCTACCGCGTGGTCTGTCCCGTCTGCGGGCAGCTCGGTCCCGCGGTCGCCGCGGCGGGCAAGGACGAAGCCGCCGCCGTCGCCGAGGCCGTCGCGGCGTGGAACGTCCGGGTCGGCCGCGTGCGTTCGCCGGTTTGACGCGGCCGTGCGCCCGCGCGTCGGTTGGCGCGGCGCCGTCACATCGCGGATATGCCGCCGTCCAGTTTCAGCTCGGACCCGGTCATGAAGCCGCTCTCGTCGGAGGCGAGGTAGATGACCGCGTCGGCGACGTCCCTCGGCTCGCCGAGTCGGCC
>JBEKLU010000096.1:0-20997 GCA_050010035.1 Roseiarcus sp. | reverse complement strand
TGCAGCACGCGGCGGATCTGGCCGGTGATCGCCATGCGATTGTCGGTGTCGATGTTGATCTTGCGCACGCCGTTCTTGATGCCGCGCTGAATCTCTTCGATCGGCACGCCGTAGGTCTGCGGCATCTTGCCGCCGAACTTGTTGATGACGTCCTGCAGGTCCTGCGGCACCGACGACGAGCCGTGCATGACCAGATGCGTGTTCGGCAGCTTCTTGTGGATGTTCTCGATCACGCTCATCGCCAGGATGTCGCCGGTCGGCTTGCGCGAGAACTTGTAGGCGCCGTGCGAAGTGCCCATGGCGATGGCGAGCGCGTCGACCTTGGTCTCGCGCACGAATTTCACCGCCTCGTCGGGATTGGTGAGCAACTGGTCGTGGCTGAGCTTGCCCTCGGCGCCGTGGCCGTCTTCCTTGTCGCCCGTGCCGGTCTCCAGCGAGCCGAGCACGCCGAGCTCGCCCTCGACCGAAACGCCGGCCAGATGCGCGATGTCGGACACCATCTTGGTGACGCCGACGTTGTAGGCCCAGTCGGCCGGGGTCTTGCCGTCGGCCTTCAGCGAGCCGTCCATCATCACCGAGGTGAAGTTCGCCTGGATCGCGCTGACGCAGGTCGCCGGGCCGTTGCCGTGGTCGAGATGCACGCAGATGGGAATCTGCGGATACATCTCGGTCAGCGCGTCCATCATATGGCGCAGCATGACGTCATTGGCGTAGGCGCGCGCGCCGCGCGAGGCCTGGATGATGACGGGCGCGTCGAGGGCGCTCGCCGCCTCGCCGATCGCCAGCGCCTGTTCCATGTTGTTGATGTTGAACGCCGGCACGCCGTAGCCGTGTTCGGCCGCGTGATCGAGCAGTTGACGAAGCGTGATGCGGGCCATGTTTTCCTCCTGAAGACTATTTCGCGCGCAGCGCTTCGACGCCCGGCAGCGCCTTGCCTTCCATCCATTCGAGGAAGGCGCCGCCGGCGGTCGAGACATAGGTGAATTCCTCGAGGACGCCGGCCGCGGCGAGCGCGGCGACCGTGTCGCCGCCGCCCGCCACCGACTTGAGCTTGGCGTCGACGGTCAGGAACGCCGCGGTCCTGGCGATCTGCATCGTCGCCGCGTCGAACGGCGGCGTCTCGAAGGCGCCGAACGGTCCGTTCCACACCAGCGTCCTGACGCGCCCGAGCGCCTCCTCGACCGCGACGATCGACTTGGGGCCGATGTCGAGGATCATCTCGTCGTCGGCGACGTGGTCGACGTCGACGAAGCGCGAGGGCGCGTGCGCCTTGAACTCCTTGGCGACAGTCGCGTCGACGGGAAGCAGGATCCGACAATTGGCGGCGCGCGCCGCCTCGAGGATCGAACGCGCCGTGTCGGCGAGGTCCTTCTCGCACAGCGACTTGCCGACCGCCTTGCCTTGCGCGAACAGGAAGGTGTTGGCCATGCCGCCGCCGATCATCAGGACGTCGACCTTCTTGACGAGATTGCTGAGGAGCTCGAGCTTGCCGGAGACCTTGGCGCCGCCGACGATCGCCGCCAGCGGCCGCTTCGGCCGGCCGAGCGCCAGCGTCAGCGCGTCGAGCTCCGCCTGCATCGCGCGGCCGGCGTAGGCGGGCAGCTTGTGCGCGAGCCCTTCGGTCGAGGCGTGGGCGCGATGGGCGGCCGAAAACGCGTCGTTGACGTAGACGTCGCCGAGCTTGGCGAGGTCGGCGACGAAGGCCGGATCGTTCTTCTCCTCGCCCTTGTGGAAGCGGGTGTTCTCCAAGAGCAGCACGTCGCCGTCCTTCATCGCCGCGATCGCTTTGGCGGCGGGCTCGCCGACGCAATCGGCGGCGAAGGCGACGGGCCGACCTAAGAGTTCGGCGACCGCCGCGGCGACGGGCTTAAGCGAATTGGCTTCGTCGGGTCCGCCCTTGGGGCGGCCGAAATGCGCCATCAGGACGACTTTGCCGCCCTTATCGGCGATTTCGCGGATCGTCGGCAGCACGCGTTCGATGCGGGTGGCGTCGCTGACCTTGCCCTTTTCCATGGGAACGTTGAGGTCGACGCGCAGCAGGACGCGCTTGCCCTTGACGTCGACGTTGTCGAGAGTTCTGAACGGATTCGTCATGGGTGAGAAGCCTTGACTAGAGCGAAGACAATGCCGGCGCCTGTGCTCCAAGTTGCGATCAGAGCGACGACCAGCATCCACCAGGTCGGCAACATCGAGACTCTGCCTTTCACCTCGGCAAGCTCGACTTGCATTTTATGAATATCCGCCTGCTTCGCCCCGGTCAGCAGGATTTCCGTGATTTTCGGCGCCAGTTGCTCGAGGACATGCTCGATTCGATCGACCTTTCGCTCAAATCGAATGGCACGCTCTTCCATCATCAGACCCTCTGGGCCTTTCGGACCGCCGGCGCCGCCACTCGGATTCGAGCGCACCAGTCTTGTTGAACCGGCGCCGCTCCCCTTCCCCCCTTGCGGGGGAAGGTGGCCGGCGGAGCCGGCCGGATGAGGGGTCGCGCCGCAAGGCGCGGCGTGCAACGAGCCGGCATGGCTGATGTCTCGGCAAACCCCTCATCCGTCGCGCTTCGCGCGCCACCTTCCCCCGCAAGGGGGGAAGGGGTTCCCGCCCATTCAATATGGCGGACGTAGGGCATTAGATCAGCTTGCCCATCGCCACCGCCGTGTCGGCCATGCGGTTGGAGAAGCCCCATTCGTTGTCGTACCAGGACAAGACGCGCACGAAGGTGCCGTCGATGACCTTGGTCTGATCGAGATGGAAGATCGAGGAATGGGGGTCGTGGTTGAAGTCGATCGACACGTTGGGCTTGTCGGTGAAGCCGAGGATGCCCTTCAGCGGCCCGTTGGCGGCGGCCTTGATCGCCTCGTTGATCTCCTCCTTGGTCGTCGCGCGCTTGGCGACGAACTTGAGGTCGACCACCGAGACGTTCGGCGTCGGCACGCGGATCGCCGAGCCGTCGAGCTTGCCTTTCAGTTCGGGCAGCACCAGGCCGACCGCCTTGGCCGCGCCGGTCGTCGTCGGGATCATCGACAGCGCCGCGGCGCGGGCGCGGTAGAGGTCCTTGTGCAGCGTGTCGAGCGTCGGCTGGTCGCCGGTGTAGGAGTGGATCGTCGTCATGAAGCCGTGGTCGATGCCGATCGCATCGTTGAGCACCTTGGCGACCGGCGCCAGGCAGTTGGTCGTGCACGAAGCGTTGGAAACGACGAGATGGTCCTTGGTCAGCTTGCCGTGGTTGACGCCGTAGACGACCGTCAGGTCGGCGCCCTCGGAGGGCGCGGAAACGAGGACGCGCTTGGCGCCGGCGGTCAGATGCGCGGCGGCCTTGTCGCGCGAAGTGAAGATGCCGGTGCATTCGAGCGCGATGTCGACGCCGAGCGCCTTGTGGGGGAGCTGCGTCGGGTCCTTGACCGCCGTCACCTTGATCGCGGCGCCGCCGACGCTGATCGTGTCGCCGTCGACCGTGACCTCGTGCGGGAAGCGGCCGTGAACGCTGTCGAAGCGCAGCAGATGGGCGTTGGTCTCGACGGGGCCGAGATCGTTGACCGTGACGACCTGGATGTCCTTGCGCCCCGACTCGACGATGGCTCGCAGGACATTGCGCCCGATGCGCCCGAAGCCGTTGATCGCAACCTTTATCGCCATCGTCTCTATCCTCCGATTTGTCGCAGCACGGCCCCGCGCCGTCCGGCGGGGGCGAATGGGAACAGGGCGCCTTTTCGTCGATCCTCAGTCTAAAGTCTAGCATGCGCGGCGCGACGACCGAAACGGCCGTCCCCGCCCGACGACGCGCCTCGCAAAAAAATATCAGAGCGCGGATCGCGGCGACTTGATCGAGGCGCCTCTCGCGGCGATTTGACGCATTCGCGCTCAGCTCCCCAAACGCGCCAGCGCCGCCTCGGCGACTTTTTCCGGCGTGATGCCGAAATGCGCGTAGAGCTCCTTGTAGGGTCCGCTGGCGCCGAACCCCGTCATGCCGACGAAGGGCCCGTCGCCGATCAAGGCGTCCCACCCCTGGCGGATCGCCGCTTCGACGCCGACGCGCACGGGAGCCTCGCCCAAGACGTGGCGGCGGTAGCTTTCGCCCTGCTCGGCGAAACGCTCCATGCAGGGGACGGAGACGACGCGCGCCGCCACGCCCTTGGCCGCGAGCAACGCCTGGGCGGCGATCGCGATGGAGACTTCCGAGCCCGAGGCGAAGATCGAGGCCGCCGCCTTCTCCGGCGCCGGCGCGATCTCATAGGCGCCGAGCGCGCTCAGGCTCTCCGAAACGTGGCTGCGCCGCAGCGCCGGCAGGTTCTGGCGCGTCAGCACGAGGATCGACGGGCTATGGCGCGCCGCCAGCGCCGCCTGCCAGCATTCGACCGTCTCCACCGAGTCGGCGGGGCGGAAGACGAGAAGGTTGGGGATCGCGCGCAGCGCGGCCAGATGCTCGACCGGCTGATGGGTCGGTCCGTCCTCGCCCAGGCCGATCGAATCGTGGGTGAAGACGTGGGCGACGCGCAGGCCCATCAGCGCCGCCAGCCGCAGCGAGGGGCGACAGTAGTCGGTGAAGACGAGGAAGCTCGCGCCCGAGGGGATGAAGCCCCCGTGCAGCGCCATGCCGTTGCACGCCGCCGCCATGCCGTGCTCGCGGATTCCCCAATGCAGGTAGCGCCCGGACATGTCGAGCGCCGTGACGTCGCGCGTCGCCTCGACCTTGGTGTTGTTGGAGCCGGTTAGGTCCGCCGAACCGGTGATCAATTCCGGCACGAGGGGCGCAATCACCTTCAGCGCCGCTTCGCCCGCCTTGCGCGTGGCGATTTCGGGCGCCGCGGCGGCGAGCTCGCGCTTGTAGGCCTCGATCGCCGCGTCCAGCCCCTTGGGAGGATCGCCGCGCAGCCGGCGCTCGAATTCGGCGCGCCGCTCGGGGGCGAGCGTCTCGACCATGCGCCGCCATTTCGTCCGGCGCCGCTTGCCGCGGGCGCCGACGGCTCGCCAGGCCGCCAGAATGTCGTCGGGAACCACGAAGGGCTCCCAAGGCCAATTCAGCGCCGCGCGCGCGCCGGCGACCTCGGCCGCGCCGAGCGCTTCGCCGTGCGCCTTGTTGGTGCCCGCGCGCGTCGGCGCGCCGAAGCCGATCGTCGTCTTGCAGGCGATCAGCGTCGGCTTGTCGGCGCGTTTGGCGGCGCGCAGGGCGCGTAGGATCGCCTTCGGGTCGTGGCCGTCGATGCGCAGCGCGCGCCACCCCGCGGAACGAAAGCGCGCGAGCTGATCGACCGAATCGGCGAGCGAAGTCTTGCCGTCGATGGTAATGGAGTTGTCGTCATAGAGGGCGATCAGCTTGGCGAGCTCCAGGTGGCCGGCGAGCGCGATCGCCTCCTGGCTGACGCCCTCCATCAGATCGCCGTCCGAGGCCAGGACGTAGGTGTGGTGGTCGACGATGTCGCCGAACTCGGCGGCGAGCATGCGTTCGGCGAGCGCCATGCCGACCGCGGTCGCGATCCCCTGCCCCAGCGGACCGGTCGTCGTCTCGACGCCGAGCGTGTGGCCGTATTCGGGATGCCCCGGCGTCTTCGAGCCGGTCTGGCGGAACGCCTGGAGATCGGCGAGCGTGAGTCCCTTGTCGCCGCCGACGCCGGTCAGATAGAGCAGCGAATAAAGCAACATCGAACCGTGCCCGGCGGAGAGGACGAAACGATCGCGGTCGGGCCAATGCGGATCGGCGGCGTCGAACTCGAGAACGTCGCGGAACAGCACCGTGGCGACGTCGGCGGCGCCCATGGGCAGGCCGGGGTGGCCGCTCTTGGCCTTTTCGACCGCGTCGATCGACAGAAAGCGGATCGCGTTCGCCATCGAGTCGTGGGGGACCAGGGCCGTCATGCGCTCTCCGTTGCGTCGCGCCGCGCGGAAGCGGCTTTCCTCGATTGGGGGGAGTTGATAGGCGCCGGCGCATTCTCCTGTCAATCACGTGGGCGGGCGCGTTGACGGCCGCTTCAACCGTCGCGTAAACAATGTGTCATAACGGATGGAGTGAAATGGCCCTCGGTCCCTTCGAACCGTCCTTGCGACGCATGCGCGCGGCGATCGATCTCCTCGAGGCGGCGATCGAGCGGCGCGCGCGCCTCGACGCCAAACGGGGCGACGCCGACGATGAGCTGGCGCTGATGCAGGACGACCGCGCCCGGCTCGCGGTGGAGCTCGACGGCGCGCTCGATCGAGGCCGCACGCTCGAGGCGGCGAACGGCGAAGCGAGCAGGAGGCTGGCGCAGGCGAGCGCGGCGCTCGAGCGACTGATCGAGCGCGCGACCCTGACCGGGATCGATTGAGCCCCGGCGCCGATCGCGCGAGGCGAGCCAAAAGAGGCGAGCGGCGATGCCCCAAGTGAACGTATCGATCGGCGGACGCTCCTATCGCCTGGCCTGCAACGAGGGCGAGGAAGCGCATCTCGAATCGCTGGCGGGCGACGTCGACGCCAAGCTCGAGGCGATGCACGAGGCGTTCGGCGAAATCGGCGATCAGCGGCTCATGGTGATGACCGCCCTCACCTTCGCCGACGAATTCGCCGAGGCGCGCGAGCGGATCGCGGCGCTGGAAGCCGAGGCCGAGCGCACGGCGGAGCGCGAGCGCGCGACGCGCCACGAAAACGAAATCCAGTCCGTCGCGGCGGCGCAGGCGCTCGGCGAGCTGAGCCAGCGCATCGAAAAGCTGGCGGCGGCGTTGAGCGGGCCGGCGAAACCCTGAGGCGCGCCGAGCGGCAAGACAGGAACCTTCGACGCGATCTCTAAGAATTGGGCGCGATGACGCCGAAATAGATCTTCGGCGGCGCCTTGACGCCGCGCATGACGGGGCGAGAAAACGCCTCGACGTCGCGGATTTCGACCTCGGCGCCGTCGAGGCTCGCGTGCGTCGCCAGCGGGTCGCCGGAGACGACGAGGGCGCCGCTTCGCCTGACGTCCGCGACGTCGATCCACGGCGCGTTGATCGTCAGGCCGTCCTTGAACGCGCGGACGCGATAGGGCAGATCGAACACGATCGAGCCGGCCGCCTGAAACCCGACCTTTCCGTCGTAGCTGACGATATAGGGGATGCGGCCGCTCCCATGGGCGGCCCAAAAGTCTTCGGCGAGCTTCGCCAGCGCGGGGCCGTCCATCTGCGCATAGCCGCTCGTGCTGAGCGGCGACTGTCGCGCCAAGAATTCCCACACGCCGACGTAGCCGACCGCGACCAGGGCCGCCCAAACGAAATAGACCAGCCAGGCCCGTCGCGGGACCCGGCGCAGTCCGGCGCGGCCCGCCGCGTGGCCCCACCAGAGCGCGAAGCCGATCGCGAGCGGCGTCACCCAGTGATAGAACAGACGCACGCCGAACGGCCCCGCGGCGATGACGACCAAGACCGGGCCGAGCGCGACGACGTGAAGAAAGAGGTCGAGGCGGCTGCGCGTCGCCCGCGCCAACATCGATCGGATCGCGCGCAGAAGCGGCGCCCACCCGCACGCCGCCCAGGCGATGAGCGCCAAGGTCAGATTGGCGAGCACAGCGTCGAAAAGGAACATGACCATCCAGCCGAGGCGTTGCAGCGCGTCGGAACCCGTCCGGTGAATCGCCCACTGCAACGTGGTCGCGCCCTTGTGGGCGACGTCGATCAATTGCGGCGCGATGATCGCGACGCAAATCAGGCCGGCGATCCATGGGCCTGCGGTCCGCGTCTTCCTTCGCCATTCCGGAACGGCGAAGAACAACAGGGCCAACGGGCCGACCAGTTGCAGAATGGCGTATTTCGCCCACAGCCCCAACCCGACGACGACGCCGAACAGCGCCCAGGCGGCGAGCGAACCGCCTTCGAACGCGGCCCAAGCCGTCAGAATCGTCAGCGCCCAGAACGGCATAACGCCGATGTTGTGGTTGAACTTGAGCGGCCAATAGGCCGCGTAGGGCGACCCGAGGCCTGCCATTAGCGCGACCAGGCCGGCCGCGCGCCCGTCGACGCGGCGCACGAAGGCGGCGCCGATGGCGAACGCGCCACAGGCGAAGGCCAAGGCGATCGAGAACAGCACCGCGTAGCGATACGGCCCTGCGGTGGAAGCCAAGCCGCTCAGCCACGACGACAACGGCGGATGGCGCAAATAGGAAAGCTGCCACGCCGAGCCGTCGACGACGCCCTCGGCGACGTCGTTGTCGATCGATCCTTGCAGCAGAACGCCGAGGCCAATCCACGTCGCGGCTTGAAGTAGAACGAGGGCAAGCGGCGCAACGGCGCCGCGCGGAACGGCGAAGGCCGTCCGGCGCTCAGGAGAAATGTGAGGAACTTGCGATAACGCGTTCGCCGTCGTTCGGTTGGAGCTGTCAGGCAAAGGGCTTTTCCGTCACGATCCGGACTTTGGCAAAAGCCCGGGAGATTCACCAAACAGCCCGGCGGCCGAGCGCCCGGCCGGCGCGAGCCTTCCGGCCGTCGCGGCGCGCATCCCTTAACCGCAAATCGGCGAACGCGCCATACCGCCGCGCCGCTTCCCCCCGGAGCGCCGGCGCGCTACCCCTCTTCCGGTCCGCCACAGCAAGGCCCATGCGATGACCCGTCTGCTCCACCGCGCCGCCAACGGCGTCCCGCCCATGGCCGTCGGCGGCAAGGGAATCGAGATTTTCGACCGCGACGGGCGGCGCTACATCGACGCGAGCGGCGGCGCGGCGGTGTCCTGCCTGGGGCACGGTCATCCGGACGTGCTCGCCGCGCTGCACGCGCAGCTCGACGCGCTCGCCTACGCCCACACCGGCTTCTTCACGAGCGAACCCGCCGAGCGCCTCGCCGACGCTCTGATCGCGGACGCGCCGAGCGGCCTCAGCCGCGTCTATCTCGTCAGCGGCGGCTCCGAGGCGGTGGAAGCCGCGCTGAAGATGGCGCGGCAATATTTCGTCGAGACCGGCGAGCCGCAGCGCCGGAGCGTTGTCGCGCGCAGGCAGAGCTATCACGGCAATACGCTCGGCGCGCTCGCCGCCGGCGGCAACGCCTGGCGGCGCGAGCCCTTCCGCCCGCTCTTGATCGAAGCCCATCACATCGATCCATGCTACGCCTACCGCTATCGGCTGGCGGGCGAGAGCGAGGAGGCCTACGCGGCGCGCGCCGCGCAGGCGCTGGAGGACGAAATCCTCGCACTCGGCCCGGAAACCGTGATGGCCTTCATCGCCGAAACGGTGGTCGGCGCGACGCTCGGCGCGGTCCCTCCGGTCGCCGACTATTTCAAGCGCGTGCGCGCGATCTGCGATCGCTACGGCGTGCTGCTGATTCTCGACGAGGTGATGTGCGGCATGGGCCGCACCGGCACGCTGCACGCCTGCGCGCAGGAGGGCGTTTCGCCCGATCTGATGACGATCGCCAAGGGCCTGGGCGGCGGCTATCAGCCGATCGGCGCAGTGCTGTTGAGCGGGGCCGTTTTCGAGGCGTTCGCTGGCGGCTCCGGCTTCTTCCAGCACGGCCACACCTATATGGGCCATCCCATGGCCGCGGCGGCGGGCCTGGCGGTGCAAGAGGTCATCCGGCGCGACCATTTGCTCGACAATGTCGTGGCGATGGGCGCGCGCCTGCGCCGGCGCCTGGAAGAGCGCTTCGCCAATTGCGCCTACGTCGGCGACATCCGCGGCCGCGGCCTGTTCCAGGGCGTCGAACTCGTCGCCGACCGCGCCGGCAAGGCGCCGTTCGACCCCGCATTGAAGCTGCATGCGCGCGTGAAACGCGAGGCGATGGCGCGCGGCCTTATGGTCTATCCCATGGGCGGGACGATCGACGGCCGCGCCGGCGATCACGTGCTGATCGCCCCGCCGTTCATCGTCGAGGCGGGGCAGATCGATACGATCGTCGAGCGCTTGGGGGAAGCGGTGGAGGCGGCGATCGCCTCGACGCAGGCGTGAGTCAACCCTGCCAGAGGTTCACGTCGAGCTCGAAATGCCGCACCAGCGTTTCCGGGTCGATCAGGAACTCCTTGTCGCGCGGCAGATCGTGCACCCTGGTGTAGGTCTCGCCGGCGTAGCCTTTGATCGCCTCGACCGAGTCCCAGTAGGAGACGACCATGAATTCGCCCTGCTCGGGCGTCTTGGCGACCATCATCTGGACGCCCCGGTTGCCGGGCAGGCTGGCGATCTTCTTCACCCCGACGTCGAAGAGATATTGGCGGTATTCGTCGGCTTTATCGGCAGGCGTGCGCCCATGCCAAATGCGCGCCACCATCGGGTGGTCGGCGATGACCGGCGTCGCCGCGGCGAGCGCTCGGGTCACGAGCCCCGAGGCGGCGCCGCCGGCCACGAGCCCCATCACATTGCGTCGTGTCTGGTCCATGTTCGCCTCCTGTGAGGAGGGCGAACATAACCTTCTAACGTGATTTAGCAAGTTATATCGATCGGCGCGCCGGCTTTGCGCCGCTACCTCCCCCCGGCCAGCGCCAGCCGCGCCGCGAAGGCGCCCATCAGGCCGGCGAAGCCGTAGTCGAACCAGCGGATGGCTTTGGGGTTGGCCTTGGCGGCGGCGACGAAGCGCGCGGCGAGGGCGATGATGGCGGCGTTGACGCTCGCCCCGATGGCGATGAACGCGAGGCCGAGGAAGAAGAATTTCTGAGCCGCCGCCGCGTCGCCGACGTCGATGAACTGCGGCAGGAAGGTGACGAAGAACAGCACGATCTTCGGGTTGGTCAGATTGATCAACAGCCCCGTGAGATAGCTGCGCGCGAGCCCGCCGCCCGCGCCACCCTGCCCCTCCAGGCGCAGCGCCGCGCCGTGGCGAAGCGCGCCGTAGGCGAGATAGAGGAGATAGAGCGCGCCGGCGAATTTGACCGCGTCATAGGCGCGCGCCGAGGCCGCCAGCAGCGCCGAGAGGCCGAGCGCCGCCGCGAAGGTGTGCAGGAGAAGTCCGGTCATCGCCCCGGCGAGCGCGGCGAAGCCGTGCGGGCGCCCGCCGCTTAAGGTGCGCGACAGGAACAACGCCATGTCCGGCCCCGGCGTCGCCGCCAGCAGCACGCCGGCGGCGGCGAAGGCGAGCAGGACGGTCGGCGAGGGAAGGAAGGTCATGCGCGGCTATGTCCTGACGGCTTTATCCAGATGGCTTTGATCGGAGCGGCGGCCCGACCCTCACCCCAGCCCTCTCCCGCGAGCGGGAGAGGGGGCGCGCCCCTTCTCCCGCCTGCGGGAGAAGGTGGCCGCGAAGCGGCCGGATGAGGGCCCGGCCAAACGACATGTCATCTCATCCTCTGCGCCTTACCCCTTCGCCATCGCCGCCAGCACCTCGGCGCGGCGCGGCAGCGGCGCGACCGCGCCGTAGCCGAGCGTGGAGAGCGCCGCGGCGACGTTGGCGAAGCGCGCGGCGGCGAACGGATCGCCCTGCCGCAAGAACTCGGCGAGGAACGCGCCATCGAAGGCGTCCCCGGCCCCGGTGGCGTCGACCGCGCGGACGGCGAACGGCGCGACGCGCTCGCGCCGCTCGGGGGTCGCGACGGCCGAGCCCTCCTTGCCGAGCTTCAGCGCGACGACGCGCGCGCCGAGCTCGAGATAGAAATCGAGGATCGCGTCGGGCGCGCTTTTCCCGGTGAGCTGCGTCGCGTCGTCGAGGCTCGGCAGCGCGACGTCGGCGCTGCGCATCGCCTCGTGGGTGATCGCCCGCGCGCGCCGCAGCGGCCACAGTTTCAGGCGCAGATTGGTGTCGTAGGAGACGAGGACCTTGGCCCCCCGCGCAATGTCGATGGCGGCGAACACCAAGTCCGTCGCCGACGACGAGATCGCCTGGCTGATGCCCGAGACGTGCAGGATGCGCGCGGCGCGGATCGCCTCAGCCGGCGCGTCGGCTTCCGTCAGGCGGCTCGCCGCCGATCCCGCGCGCCTATAAGTGAAGGCGTGGCCTTCGGGGCCGTGGGTGACGAAGTAGAGCCCGGTGTGCGCGGCGCCGTTGACGACGACCCCGCTCGCATCGACGCCCTCGCTTTTCCACAGCGCGACCAGGGATTCGCCGAAGCGATCGGCGCCGACCGCGGTGAAATAGCCGGCGCTGGCGCCGCAGCGCGCCGCCGCGATCATCGCGTTGGACGTGTCGCCGCCGAAGCCCAGCGTGAAGGGCGCGCCGTCGCGCGGCTGGTTGAGCTCGACGAGCGCTTCGCCGATGGCGAGAATGTCGGCCATCGCGTCAGCGCGTCGCAATCGCCAACGCGACGCCGGCCATGATCCCGGCGGCGCCGCGACGCACGAGCCGCATCGCTCGCGTCGAGCGCAGCATCGCGCGGGCGCGATCGGCCGCGAGGGCGTAAGCGAAGAGCGTCGACGAAATGACGAGCGCCATGGTGGCGGCGATCTCGAGGAAGATCGCCGGGCTCATCGCCTCGAGATCGACGACCAGCGGCATGATCGACAGGAAGAACACGATCACCTTGGGGTTGCCGAGCGTCAGCGACAGCGAGCCGGAGAACGCGCGCCAGCCCCGCGCCGCGCGCGCGGGCGGCGCGGCCGCGCCGAGACTGGCCGACGAGCGCGCCATGCCCCAGGCGACATAGAGGAGATAGGCGACGCCGGCGAATTTCAACGCGACGAACACGCCGGCGAATTCGTGCGCGACGACCGCCATGCCGGTCGCCGCGATCGCCAGCCAGACGAAATCGCCGACGACGTAACCGGCGATGAACGGCGCGACGCCCGCCAAGCCGTGCGCGAGAACGCGCGCCACCAGCGCCGCCACGCCGGGCCCCGGCGTGGCGACCGCGGCGAAATAGACCACCGCGAACAGCAGCAGCGACGAAACGGACACCCGTCCCCCTCATTGGCGCGATGGGACGGCCCCGACCGGGGCCTTGATCGGCCGGGCCCATCAAGACCCCGCCGACGCATCGCGGTCAAGGCCTCGACGCGCCGAGAACGAGCAGGGTCGAAGTCCCGTGCGCGAGCAGGCGGCCGCGCGCGTCGGTCACCTTCGCCTCGGCGGTGACGAGCTGCCGGCCACGAGAAAGGATGCGCCCCTCGGCGCGCACGCGGCCGGTGTCGGCCTGGATCGGGCGGGTGAAATTGGCCTTGGTCTCAACGGTGGTGCAGGCGACTCCGGGCGGCTGCATCGAGAGGGCTGCGCAGGTCGTGACGCTGTCGATCATCGTCAGCGCCCAGCCGCCGTGCACAGTGCCCATGGGATTGAGCAGATGGGCGCCGGTTTCGCCTTCGAAAGCGGCGAAGCCGTCGTCGACTTCGACGAGCAGAAAGCCCAGTGTCCCGGCCATCGGCGGGGCCGGCAACACGCCGTCGATCATCGCCTGCAGAACCTGCCGGCCGGAAAGGGCGGCGATGTCCTGAGGTGAGGCGACGCCATAGACAATCGCATCGGCATTGGTCATGATCGCACTTCCATGAGCATACATCTAGTGTAGATACATATATCCATGAGCAAGGAACCGCAATCCCCCGACCCGCGCCTCGCCGCCGAGGCGCGCGCGGCGCTCGAAGCCTGTGCGGGATGGAACAGTCGCCTCGCCGCGCGGCGCATCGCCAAGTTCCTGGAACGGCGCATGGAGGGCTGCGGCCTCAGCCTCGCCCAGTTCGCGCTGATGGGACGATTGGCGGGCGCCGAAGACGACACCATCGGCGCCCTGAGCGAGAGCATGGATCTCGATCCCTCGACGCTGTCGCGCAACCTGCGCGCGCTGGAGACGGCGGGCCTGGTCGAGATCGCGATCGTCGAGACCGATCTGCGCCGGCGCGCGGTCTGGCTCACCGAAGCCGGCGCCCGCCGCCTCGAGGCGGCGCTGCCGTTCTGGCGGCGCGCTCACGCGGCGCTCGCCGAGCGCATGGACGCCGGCCTCGCGCCGAGGCTGGCGCGCGCCGCGGCGCGCCTGGAGGAGGCTCACCCCCCGAACGAACCCGCCAGCCCAGGCGCAAGCCCGCGCTGAATTGCGCCGTTTTTGACGGCGCGCAATTGCAAAACGCCGCTCAAGGATATCTTCATATTCGAATGAGAACCGGCCTCCAATTCGGGGCGCGGGGCGGCTTGATGGCTGCGGGCGGCAAGATTCTCGTGCTCGGCCTCGGCAACGCGCTGCTCGGCGACGACGGCGTCGGCGTCGATGTGGTCGACGCCCTTCGCCGCGGCGGCGTCGAGGAGCGGCGCGACGTTTCGGTGTCGGCGCGCGACGGCGGCACGCTCGGCCTGGCGCTTTTGCCCGAGATCGAGGACGCTTCGGCGCTCATCGTCGTCGACGCCGCGCGCTTCGGCGGCGCGCCGGGGGACGTGCGCGTGTTCGAAGGCGAGGCGATGGACGCGCAGGCGGGCCGCGCGCGTTCGTCGGCGCACGAAGTCGCGCTCGCCGACCTCGTCGGCGCGGCGCGCCTGACCGGCCGTTTGCCGGCGCGGCGCGCGCTGGTCGGGGTGACGCCGCAGTCGACGCAATGGGGGCTGGCGCCGAGCGCGGCCGTCGCCGCCGCCCTCCCCGCCGCCTGCGCGGCGATCGAGGCGCTGCTCGCGCGGTGGTCGACGCCCCTTCCGCCCGCGCTCTGAAGGAGAAGGCCGATGGCCGACAATCCCACCCTTGGCGAATGGCTCGTCCGTCGCGGCGCCTCTCGCCGCGCCGTGCTCGCCTACGCCGCCCACGTCGGCGCGCTGATGGCGCTGCCGCCGGCGGCGAGGAGCGCCCTCGCGCAAGGGCTCGCCTCGACGCGCCGCCAATCGGTGATCTGGCTGTCGTTCCAGGAATGCACCGGCTGCACGGAATCGCTGACCCGATCGTTTTCGCCGACCCTCGAAAACCTGATCTTCGATTTCATTTCGCTCGACTATCACGAGACGCTGCAGGCGGCGTCCGGCGAGGCGGCGGAGGACGCGCGCCGCGCGGCGATGGCGGCCAACAAGGGCAAGTACGTCGTCGTGGTCGACGGCTCCGTGTCGACCAAGGACGGCGGCGTCTATTCCACTATCGCCGGCATCGCCAACGTCGACATGCTCAGGGATGCGGCGAAGGACGCGCTCGCGGTGGTCGCCGTCGGCACCTGCGCCGCGTTCGGCGGCCTTCCCGCCGCCAAACCCAATCCGACCGGCGCGGTCGCCGTCTCCGAACTGGTCGTCGACAAGCCCGTCGTCAATATTCCCGGCTGCCCGCCGATCGCCGAAGCGGTGGCGGGAACGCTCGCCTACCTCGTCGCCTTCGGCGCGTTGCCCGAGCTCGATTCGCTCCGTCGTCCCAAGGCGTTCTTCGGCGAAACGATTCACGATCGCTGCTACCGCCGCCCGTTTTACGAGCGCGGCCTGTTCGCCGAAGGGTTCGACGACGAGGGCGCCCGGCGGGGCTATTGCCTCTACAAGGTCGGCTGCAAGGGGCCGGTGACCTACAATTCCTGCGCGACGCTGAAATGGAACGGCGGCGTCTCGTTTCCGATCCAATCCGGCCACGGCTGCCTCGGCTGCTCCGAGCCGGATTTCTGGGATCAAGGCGGGTTCTACCGGCCGCTTTCGACGTCGATGCCCGGGATCGGCCCGACGCTGGCCGGCGCGGCGGTCGCCGGCGCCGCGCTCGGCGGCGCGGCCGCCTGGCTGTCGCGTCGCCATCTGAAGTCCTTCCAGGCCGGAGCGGACAAACCCGAGGGGGACGCGTCATGACCCTGCTCGAGTTCGCCCGCGGCCCGGCGCTGCAAGTGTCGCTGGCGATCTTTCTCGCCGGCGCGCTGTGGCGTCTCCTCGGCGTCCTGCTCCTGCCGTGGCGCCTGATCCCCGCCGAGCCGCGAGACGGCGCCCCTTGGCCGGCGACGTCGGCGCTCCAGGGCGTCCTCGTCAAGCTGTGGCCGCTGACGCCGTTCCGGAAGGCGGGGCTGTTCACCTTCGTCAACGGCTACCTCTTCCACCTCGGGCTGGCGATCGTGGTCTTCCTGTTCGCGCCGCATATCCTGTTCATCGGCGGGCTCATGGGGCTCGCCTGGCCGGCGCTGCCCAACAACGTCGTCGCCATGGTCGGCGTGCTGACGGCCGCCTTGCTCGTCGCGGCGCTCGCGCATCGCCTGACGAGCCCGGTGCTGCGGCTGATCTCCCGTTTCGACGATTACCTCAGTTGGGCGCTGACCTTCCTGCCAGTCGCCTCGGGACTTCTCGCCGCCGCGCACCTCGGCGCGCGTTACGAGACGCTGTTGGCGCTGCACATCCTCGGCGTCTGCGCGTTCTTCGTCTGGTTCCCGTTCGGCCGGCTGATGCACGCGTTCCTGTTCGCGTTCTCGCGCGGCATGACGGGAATTCGCATGGGACAGAGGGGGGCCGCGCTATGACGGCCAAGACGACCGCCTCGGGCGTCCCTTTCGACGCGCAAGGCGCAGCGAGCGAAGCCGACCGGCGCACGGCGGCGATGCGCGGCTTCGTCGCCGAGTTCGGCGCGCTCGCCGCCGCCTACATGGAATCCTGCGTGCGCTGCGGCATGTGCGCCCACGCCTGTCACTTCTACGTCGCGACGGGAAACCCCGAGTACACGCCGATCAACAAGCTCAGGCCCTTCGAACAGGCCTATCATCGCCACGCCGGGCCATTCGCGCCGCTCTATCGGCTGTTCGGCCCCGCGCCGCGGGTGACGATCCAGCAATTGGAGGAATGGGAGCGGCTGATCTTCGACGCCTGCACCTTGTGCGGACGCTGCACCCTCGCCTGCCCGATGGGCATCGACATCGCCGAGCTCATCAAGGAAGCGCGCCACGGCCTGTTCAAGGCGGGGCTGATCCCCGACCGCCTGCAATTGATGGATCGCACGGTGCGCGCCTGGGGCAGTCCGGCGACGCCGGCCGAAGACTTCGCCGACATCGTGCGCGAGATCGGCGAGACCAACGGCGTGGCGATCAACGTCGATCTGGAGCAGGCCGACTATCTCGTCACCGTCGCGCCGGCCGAACTGACCGATCATCCCAAGGCGGTCTCCGACGCGGCCAAGATCCTCAACACGATCGGCGCGAAATGGACCTATCACACGCAAGGCTTCGAGGCCTCCAACATCGGCTATCTCAACGGCGATCTCGAACTGCAGCGGACGATGACGCGCCGGCTGATCGACACGGCGATAAAGATCGGCGCCCATACGCTGATCCTGCCCGAATGCGGCCACGCCTACGGCGCGGCGCGCTGGGAGGCGGCGCGCTGGTATGGCGGCAACCCGCCGCTGCGCATCGTCCACATGAGCGAGTTCCTCGCCGAGGCGATCGCCGGCGGCAAGATCAAGCTGAAACCGATCGGCCAGAGCGTCTCCTTCCACGATCCCTGCCAGCTGGTGCGGCGCGGCGGCGTCACGAAGGCGCCGCGCCAAGTGCTCGCGGCGCTCGGCTGCGAGCTGAAAGAGCTGGAGAACCACGGGACGCTCGCCTGGTGTTGCGGCGGCGGCGGCGGCGTCGTCTCCAACACCCGCGCCGACCCGATCCGCTACAAGGCGTTCGAGATCAAGCGGCGCGAGGTCGAGGCGGCGGGCGCCGATCGCCTAGTCACCGCGTGCGGCCAATGCCGCATCACCCTGACGCTCGGCGCCAAGCATTTCAAATGGGACAAGAAGGTCGAGAGCCTGCTCGAGCTCGTCGCCGACAATCTCCGGGATCGAGAGGGCGTTGAGCCATGACCAATCGCATCGTCGTCGATCCCGTCACCCGGATCGAGGGGCATCTGCGCATCGAGGCGGAAATCGACGAGCAAGGCGCGATTCACGCCGCCTATTCCTCCGGCACGACGGTGCGCGGCGTCGAGCTCATTCTCGAGGGGCGCGATCCGCGCGAGGCCTGGGCCTTCGCGCAGCGCATCTGCGGCGTCTGCACGCTGGTGCACGGCATCGCCTCGGTGCGCGCGGTGGAGAACGCGCTGCATTACGACATCCCCGCCAACGCCAACCTGATCCGCAATCTGATGATCGCGGCGCAGTACGCGCACGACCACGTCATGCATTTCTATCATCTGCATGCGCTCGATTGGGTCGACGTGGTCTCGGCGCTCGAGGCCGACCCCGCCGCGACCTCGACGCTCGCCCAGTCGATCTCGAGCTACGCGCGCTCCAGCCCCGGCTATTTCGCCGACGCGCAGAAGCGGCTGAAGGCGTTCGTCGACGGCGGCCAGCTCGGCATCTTCGCCGGCGGATACTGGGGCCACCCGGAGTACAAGCTGCCGCCCGAGGCCAATCTGATGGCGGTGGCGCATTATCTCGACGCGCTCGCCTGGCAGCGCGAAGTCGTCAAGCTGCACGCCATCTTCGGCGGCAAGAACCCGCATCCGAACTTTCTCGTCGGCGGCGCCCCGGCGCCGGTTTCGGCCGGGCCCGACGCGGCGGGCGGCTCGGCGGTCACCGCGGTCAACATCGTCACCCTGACCGCGATCCGCGACGTCATCGCCAAGATGCGCGCCTTCGTCGACGAGGTCTATCTTCCCGACACGCTCGCCATCGCGGGATTCTACAAGGATTGGTTCCAGCGCGGCGAGGGGCTGGGCAATTTCATGACCTTCGGCGAGTTTCCCGCCGACGGCGGCGCCGACGCGACCAAGCGGCTGCTGCCGGCGGGCGTCATTCTCGGCCGCGATCTTTCCCATATCGAGCCGGTCGACCTCGGCGACCCCGCGCAGGTGCAGGAGTTCGTCGCCCATTCCTGGTACGACTATTCCGGCGGCGGAAACGTCGGCCTGCACCCCTACGAGGGCGAGACGACGCTGAATTATTCCGGGCCGAAGCCGCCCTACGCTCGGCTCGAGGTCGAAAAGAGCTACTCCTGGCTGAAGGCGCCGCGCTGGCGCGGCAAGGCGGTCGAAGTCGGCCCTCTCGCGCGGGTGCTGATGCTTTACGCCAGCGGTCACCAGCCGACCAAGGACCTCGCCGCCGCCGCGCTGAAGAGGCTCGACCTGCCGCTCGAGGCGATGTTCTCGACGCTCGGGCGCACCGCGGCGCGCACTCTGGAGACCAAGCTCGTCGCCGATCAGATGGACGGCTGGCTCGACGCGCTCGTCGCCAACATCAAGAACGGCGACTCGGCGGTGCACAATCCCGCCAAGTGGGAGCCGTCGAGTTGGCCGCGGGAAGCCAGGGGCGTCGGCTTCATGGAGGCGCCGCGCGGGGCCCTCGCCCATTGGGTCGTCATCCGCGACGGGAAAATCGCCAATTATCAGGCGGTCGTGCCCTCGACCTGGAACGCCGGCCCGCGCGATCCCACGGGCCAGCCCGGCGCCTATGAAGCCGCCTTGGCCGATCGGCATCGCCTCGCCGTGCCGACCCAGCCGCTGGAAATCCAGCGCACCATCCACTCCTTCGACCCCTGCATCGCCTGCGCGGTGCATGTGAACGACCCGAACGGCGAAGAGCTGACGCGCATCGAGGTGGCGTGAAGGGGCCGATTTAAAAGCATCGCTTTAACCTGTTCGCATAAGGCGCTGCGGCGCCGCCGCAATCCCCTTCCGACCACGCGGCGCGGCGGCGGCGTCCCAGAGGGTCCGCCCCATTGGATACAGGGCGCAATCATGTTTGATTGCTGATGGTTATGGCGACTTTATAAAGCGCCGCCGCAACCGCGACGCCGGCGCGCCTTCGCGCCGCGTCGGACGGGCGGTCGAAGCGAAGCAACCCTGCGATCAGGCGACGGGCGCCGGGCGCGCGTTGGAGGTCGGCGTTTGCCGACGCGCGAACAGCCAGCCGACGACCGCGAAATTGAGCGCGTTCCAGGCGACGCCGTTCAGGAAGGCCATGCGGTAGGAACTCGTGAGATCGAAGATCACGCCCGAGACGTAACCGCCGAAGGCCATGCCGAAAATCGTCGCCGACACCACCAGGCCGATCTTCGCGCCCGCTTCGCGCGGCGGCAGGAACTCGCGGCAGATGACCGCGTACATCGGCACGATGCCGCCCTGAAACAGCCCGAAGATTCCGGAAACGACATAGAGCGACGTCAGTCCGTCGAAGCGCAGATAGAGCAGCAGCGCCACGCCTTGCATGAAGGAGCCGATCAGCAGCGTCGGCGCGCCGCCGATCGCGTCGGCGACGAAGCCCGATCCGATGCGCGAGGCGATGCCCAGAAACAGCATCAGCGACAGCATTTCGGCGCCGCGCGCGACGCCGTAGCCGAGGTCGCCGCAATAGGCGACGATGTGAACCTGCGGCATCGACATCGCGACGCAGCAGGAAAAGCCCGCGACGACGAGCAGGGCCACCAGCAATCGCGGCGACAGGCCGACGTCGGCGCGCGCGATGCGGGTCGCCTCCTCGGCCTCGGCGAACATCTCGGTCGAGGGGCGCCGGCGCATCAGCCAAGCCAGCGGCACGACCGTCGCCGCGATGACGACGCCGATCGCGGCGTAGGTCCCGCGCCAGCCGATCAGCGGCATCGCCGCATTCATCGCCAACGGCCAGATCGTCCCGGCCAGATAGCTGCCCGAGGCGACGACGACGACCGCCATCCCGCGCCGCTTGACGAACCAATGCGAAATGTCGGCCATCATCGGGCCGAAGCCCATACCCGTGCCGACGCCGATCAACAGGCCGTGCGCCGCCGAAAAGACCCATAAATTGGGCGCGGCGCCGGCGGCGACGAAGCCGAGGCCGAGACAGGCGCCGGCGATGACCAGGGGAACGGCGATCCCCGTGCGGTCCGCCATCCGCCCCAGCACGATGGTGCCGAAGGCTAGTCCCAGCATCATCAGGGTGTAGGGCGCCGAAGCGGCCGAACGGTCGACGCCGAACTCGAGCTGCACTCTCGGCAAGACGACGATGACCGCCCACATGCCCGCGCAAAGGAGGGTCGCGATCAGCACCGACAATCCCAGGCGCAGGAGGGCGTAGGCGCCGTCGGGCCGATAGCGGTCGGCGGCGTCGAGGGATTCGGCGGGGGAACGATTCATTTCGCGGACGAACTTGCGGGAAGCGGCGGGCGAAGGCAAGCGTTCGGGGGGGCGCGTGCGGCTGTCAATTAGGGGGCACTCGACAAGCTTAGGACGCGCGCAACTATAACCGCGACGATTTCGATAACCGGGGTCTGATCGTGTAGTTCCATTCGGGATGGAACGCGTCGCCGTGGATGTCGAGGCGGTTCATTTCGGCCTTGCTGA
>JBEKLU010000095.1:0-21093 GCA_050010035.1 Roseiarcus sp. | reverse complement strand
CGCCCCCGCTAGGAAAATCGCCGTCGCTGCGACAAAGGCGGCGCTCGGACGCCGGCGCGCAGCGTTTCGAATCTCAGCCCATCCGCCGGAAATGCGGGCGCGTCGTGGAAGTCCATGCTCGCGAGGATCTCTTGTCAAGGCCGCGCCCCGCGAACGGCGATCTTCTCAACACCGCGCATTGCATGCACGACCGTGAGAGCCTTTTCGGCGGCGACAATCCGCATGTCGAATTGCTCAAGGACTTCGTCAATTCTTGCTGAGAGGCTGACAAACTCGCTTTCCAGCGACTCTGGAAGAGATGGGAACAGCGTCTGGGGAAGTCGCTTCTCATCGAGGCGATAGCGCATGAAAGCACCTGCATCCGATCGGGATGCAGTTCTAGCGCCGTCATCAGACGGCGATAGCGCCGGAATATACTCAGTGTCGGCGCGGCCTCGAGGCGGCCGTGAAGCTTTATCGAGCGGATTTGATCGTGGCGACCACCGGGGCGAACATCCACGCATTCATCTCCTGGACACCATCTTCGTTTTTCACGAGAAACAGCCGCACCCCGATGATGGAGCGCGGCTCGAAAAGCAGCTGTCGGCAGACGTCTTGAGGTGAGAAACCCTTTCATGGCCTCAGAAAAAGCCGCTTAACTTGATAAAGTGGAACCCAGTTTCTCAAGTTAGACGGCTTTGCGGAATTGGGTCCGGCGTGATGATCGGGTCTTGCGCTAGCACGCGATCAAACTGAGGACCGAAGGCGCCCGATTGTCGTAAAAACGAGATCTGCTCGATCGGATTCTCCATCACCTTTGCGACTCCGGCAAGCAGGCGCAGCCGAACCACCATCGGCAAAACCGGAGACCTCCCGATCATCGTGTTCAGCCCACGGTCGTCCGCGATGGCGTCGAAGTCAGGGATGATCGTGCCGATCAGTCTGCGCTGGAATTCTGGCTGTTCGCGGAACTCCTTGGGCGTTGGGCGTCGGCGCAGCAGCAGCAACCGCATCATTGTCGCGGGCGAGACGGGGAATGTACGGCTTCCATTCGCGTAGGCCTCGGCAATCGCCTCGCCCGCCGCGGCTTCTTCCTCCAAACGGCCCAACGTCGCCGTCCCTGCCCTATCGACGTCGCTCCAGACATCCGAGATGGCGCCGCCGCAAACCCGGCATGTGATGCGCCAACCTTGCACCCAACTTTTCAACACCGCACCCGCTGCCCCGTCGCGCTTGAACTGCGAACCACACCTTCGGCAGGATTGCTGGGGGTGTCTGACCCGGACGAGGCTCCGGCAGTCCGAAGGGAGCCTCGCGTGCGTCATCCGGAAAATGGCGTCCGGCGGCAGCCGCACAAATCCGCTCAAGGTCATCGCCTGGGTGAACGTCAGCGTCAGGTCGAGCCGCTCCACCGACGGCGAAGAAAGACCCATATGCGTCAGCAGGCCGCGCGGCGTGACGTAGTAGTCTTGGGCGATGCGCGTGAGCCATGACGACAGCAGTTCATCGCCGCGCGGCGGGGTCACCAGCGGCAGCGCAGGTGGGCGATCTTGGGTCTCCCCGATCATACGAAGGCCGCCTCTCCACTTATCAAGGGCGTCCAGGCCAACACCGCATCGTCCGTGATCCTTTCGAGGCCGCTCTCGATGGCGGCGGTCGCCAAGGCGTTCATCATTCTGAAGATCCGCGCCGTGATGCCGTCCGTCGTGACGAAGATGTGCCTCAACGCCTTCGCCGTCAGGACGCTCCTTTCGCGCAGCGGCTGATTGCGCAAGATGGCGCGGACCAATTCCTCAAAAGCCTCGTCGGCCGACCACCGAGGCATCGTCACGACATCGAACCGCCGCGCCAACTGAGCGTCGCCTTGGATGGCTTCACGCGCCTCCATCACGCCGAAGCAGACAAGCGAGGCCTTGAGGTCGTTGCTGATGAACCTCAGCATGTTCAACATGGTCCGCTGCTCGCGATAGGAGCCGGAGAGGATGTTGTGCACCTCGTCGATGACGATGATCTGGATCTGAGACGCTCGCAGCAGGCTCAGCGCGGAGCGCTCGGCGTCGGCGATGCGCGCGCCCGGATTGTGTGGAGCGCCAAGCGCATCGAGGATTTGGCCATAGAACCTCCATTCCCCCGGCTTGCTGATCATTTGAAGCGCCAGCACAGGCCTTCGATGTTGCTCGGTTTCGGGATCGACGCCGGGCGGATGGTCCGAACAAAATTTCTGCATCAGCATGGTCTTGCCCATTCCCGAGTCGCCGAAGATCGCGACCGAGGGCATTCGCGTCGTGCGCGGATGTTCGAGGATCTGCTCGAGGATATGAATCGCTTTCTGCGCCCTGGGGTGACCCACCCAGCGCTCAGAACGTATTGCGCGGATTCGCAGATGGGCGGACAGACCAAGCAGTTCCGTCGTCGCGGGGTTCACGTGCGATGCGATTGCGCTCAAGGTCGTCACTACCCCTCCCCAGGAACTGGGGTGGATGAGTCTACGCCTTTCAGCGATCCCAATCCGGCCCCGTCGACAGACTTTTCCGGTGACGGAAGGTGCTTTTCATTGGCTTCGTAGGTCAGTCGCTTCGCGCGCTCGATCAAGCTCCGTTTCTTCGCCGTCGCGCGCAACGCGGCGCCAGTGTCGCGTTCGGCCCGCGCCGAGCGGCCGCGCTCACGTTGCTGATTTTCCCATTCATGCAGCGAGACTGGGGGCCAGGTCAGGTCGTTCCATTGCGCCTCCACGAAATGTCCCGATGGCCGTCCGACGAAGACTCTCGATATGTCGCGAGGATCGTACTTTACGACGACTTCGCTTCCCGAACGGCCAAGGCCCGAGGCCAATGCGCCGTGCCAGTATTTCAGCGGGCCGAACATATGGACGCCATCGGGGCGCAATCTGCGGCGCGCTTCGGGAAGGAAGGACACCCAAAAGGCCATGCGGTCCTTCGGCATCCGCAACGGCGTCTCGCCGATGAACTCGCGCCAGACGGCGATCGGGGCCCGTTGCAAGCCGCGATGGATTCTTTGATGATAGCCCTCGACGATCTCGATCGCGAAATAGATCTCGAGTTCGTGCAAGGTCATACCGGCCGACGTCTTCGGGTCTTGCCGTCCGCGCTCGGCGACGTTGCTGAAGGTCGTGCCCGGCAAGGCGTGCACCTCCCTCATCATCGTCCCCATCAGCCGTTCTATGTGACCTCCGTAGTGCGGTCGCCCGGGAGGGCGAAACTCGACGCGAACGCCCTCGTTCTCGCACGCCCGACGAAAGACCGCGCTTCTGAAGTCAGAGCCGTTATCGACGCCGATCAATTCCGGAAGGCCCGAGGTCGGCCACTCCTCCGTCACGCCGCGCTCGCTGAGCCAAACCGTCTTGTCGAAGGTCGCCCGCAACATGACCAGCCCAAGCGAAAGCCTTGACGGCTCCGACATCGAAAGATGAAAACCTGTCACCATCCGGGAAAACACGTCGATGGCGAGAGTCAGCCACGGACGTCCCGGCAGCGCCTGCCGGTTTTCTTCGTCGACCACCACGACGTCGACCTCGGTATGATCGATCTGGACGAACTCCAGAGGTCGGGTCGCCACCAGCTTGCCCGGCGTCGGCGTAGTCGCTTTGATTTCTCGGGCGTCCGATCGACGCAATGCCCTGGTGCGTTCCGGAATCGCCCTCACGCGGGCTCGAATAGTTCGGCGATCCGGCAACCCAAATCCGGCGGCCGCGCATTTGGCGTGCACTTCGTCGGTCAGCCGCTTCAATGTCGGCCTGTTCGGCGAGAGGTAGATTTCGCGGATGCATTTCGCGATCACCGCTTCGACCTTCTTGTCGAGTAGCCGCAAACCGGCGGGTCTGCCGCTCGTGCGCGGCATCAGCGCTTCGACGGTTCCGCTGGTTCGGTATGTCGTGATCAAGCGATAGAGCGTCGCTTGACTGACCCCGAGATCCCAAGCGACGTCCTTCACGTCAGCAGCCTTAAGCAAGCCCGGATGGCGCTCTATCAAGCTGCGGATCGCCTCGTGTCGCCGAAGCCCTTCGTTCCAGCGCCTCTTCGTTTCCGGAGTTTCAAGTTCCTCTTGCGCTCCGCGTGCGCCGCTTCGAATCGGGTCAAATCGCATGAGCCGGAGATTCTCAGATATAATGTCCCAAGCCAAGCGGGTTTCTCAAATAAACTGTACTTTCTCAAATTACCCGTTTGCGCGTAAGACTTTGAAATCGCCTATTTCGGATTCTCACGGCTAAACGGCTGCTCACAGTTATCGGCTCTGGGCTCGCAATGGAGCTCATCGGGACCTTTCTGACCGCCCGGTTCAGCGGCGCTCGGCGCCATCGACGCCGCCTCGCAAAATTGCAGACGCTCGAGAATCGGAAGAACGCGGGGTGACGGGTTCGTCAGAGCCGTCCGCGAGGAGCGGGCGTTACGATTGTTAGAGATAGGAGAAGCGCATGGAATTCGGCATGATCGGACTCGGCCGTATGGGAACCAACATGGTGCGGCGCCTTCGGCGAGCCGGTCACCAGTGCGTCGTTTACGATCTCCAACCCGAGGCCGTGGACGTGCTCGTCAATGAGGGGGCGGTCGGAGCGACGTCCCTCGCGGACTTTGTGCATAAGCTGAAAGAGCCGCGCGCCGTCTGGATGATGGCGCCGGCGGCAGTGGTCGATCCGACGCTGAAGACCCTTGTGCCACTTCTCGAACGCGACGACGTGGTCATCGACGGCGGCAACTCCTATTACCACGACGACATTCGCCGCGCCGCCGAACTGAAACCGAAGGGCATCCACTACGTAGACGTCGGGACCAGCGGCGGTGTCTGGGGATCGGAACGGGGATACTGCCTGATGATTGGCGGCGAGGAAGCCGTCGTTCGACGTCTCGACCCCCTTTTTGTCGCCTTGGCTCCGAGTATCGAGGCAGCGGCGCGCACTCCCGGTCGTGAGGACGTCGGCGGCACCGCCGAACACGGCTACCTGCATTGCGGTCCGAGCGGCGCAGGCCATTTCGTCAAGATGGTCCACAACGGCATCGAGTACGGCATCATGGCCGCCTACGCGGAGGGTCTGAATATCCTGCGCCACGCCAACGCCGGCAAGCAGCAGCGCACCGTCGACGCCGAAACCGCGCCGCTGCGCAACCCCGAGAGCTATCCCTACGACCTGAACCTGGCCGACATCGCCGAGGTCTGGCGCCGAGGCAGCGTCATCGCATCGTGGCTGCTGGACCTGGCCGCCATCGCCCTCCTCAAGAGTCCCGACTTGGCGAATTTCTCCGGCCGGGTGTCGGACTCGGGCGAGGGGCGCTGGACGATCGCGGCGGCTATCGACGTGTCGGTCCCGGCTCCCGTTCTCAGCGCCGCGCTTTACCAACGCTTCAGCTCCCACGGCGAGGACGACTTCGCCGACAAGGTGTTGTCCGCCCTTCGTTATCAGTTTGGCGGCCATGAGGAAAAGGCCGCCGCCCGATGACCGCCTCCCGTTCGGACGCCCTGGTGCTTTTCGGCGTGACGGGCGATCTCGCTCACAAGATGATTTTCCCGGCGCTCTATGCGCTGGCGAAAAGTGGCGCGCTGAAAGTCCCAGTCGTCGGCGTTGCCGCTCCGAAGTGGAGTCTGGAGCAACTGCGCAGCCGCGTGGAGGACGCCATCCTGCAATCGGGTGGGATCGATGATCGACCCGCCCTGCGCCGCCTCATGTCCCTGCTCAGTTACGTGAGCGGGGACTATAACGACCCGGGCACGTTTGCCGCCATAAAGAAGGCGCTGGGCGGCGCAGTGCGCCCGGCGCACTATCTCGCTATCCCGCCCTCCCTCTTCGAGACCGTGATCAAAGGGCTCGGCGCCGCGAACTTAACGGAGCATGCGCGCGTCATTGTCGAAAAGCCGTTCGGACGCGACCTGGCTTCTGCGCGGGAGCTCAACCGCGTCGCGCAGGCTGTTTTCCCGGAAGACTCGATCTTCCGCATCGACCACTTCCTCGGGAAGGAGGCGATCATGAATATTCTCTACTTCCGCTTCGCCAATTCGTTTCTGGAACCGATCTGGAACCGCAACTACGTGGCCAGCGTCCAGGTGACTCTGGCGGAGGATTTCGGCGTAAAGAGCCGCGGCGCCTTTTACGAAACCGCCGGCTGTCTGCGCGATGTGATCCAGAACCACCTCTTCCAGATCGTCGCGCTGCTTGCCATGGAGCCTCCCGCCAACAGGAATTATGGAGCCGTGCACGATGAAAAAGCCAAGGTCTTTCAAGCTATGCGGCCTCTGAAGGCTGACGACTTGGTGCGCGGCCAGTACGCCGGCTATCGCAAGGAGCCGAACGTGGCCAAGAACTCTGGTGTTGAAACATTCTGCGCCCTCCGGCTTTTCATCGACTCGTGGCGCTGGGAGGGGGTGCCGTGGTATTTGCGCTCCGGAAAATATCTCGCGGAAACGGCGACCGAGGTGCTGGTGGAGTTGAAGCCGCCGCCGCAGAGGCTCTTCGCCGATTCTGCTCCGACGACGGGCCGGGACAACTATCTTCGATTTCGGCTCTCTCCCGGTTCCGCCATCGCGCTCTCTGCCCGCGTCAAGCGGGCTGGGAAGGAATTTGTCGGCGACCAGCGAGAACTCACCTTGGTCGACGAACAACCGGGAGAAGAAACGGCTTACGCCCGACTCTTGGGCGACGCCATGGCGGGCGACGGAGCGCTCTTTACCCGTGAGGATGCGGTTGAGGCCGCCTGGGCGGTGGTCGACCCGGTTCTTAAGACTCACCCCCGGGTTCGTCCTTACGCGCGAGGCGGTTGGGGGCCGAAAGAGGCTGACGCAATCATCGCTGCAGACGGCAGTTGGGACAACCTCACGCCCGAGGAAGCTTGCGGAAGATGAGCCGGCCGCAGGCGCGTTTTCGCCCGACTTGATCGGGGTCGGATCGGCAGGATCAGAAATAGACAATCCGCCGGTGGTTTTCTATTGGCTGTCGGGTAGGGATGCCGGGGCGGCGTTCCAGAGCGCGATGACCGGCGTCTCGGGATGGGGACGTTCGTAGCCGAGAATGCTTAGTGACGCTGTGCCAAGCGCAAAATTCTGCCCTTCGAGCACCGGCGCTCCGATCCATCGCACGGCCAGGACCCGCCCAAACTCGCCGTGCGAGAACAGCGCGACGTTCCCTTCCAGCGTGCGAAGGCGAGCGATGAGCCGATCAGCGCGCTCGGAAATTTGCGCGGGCGATTCACCGCCCGGACAACCGTCACTAAAGATGTTCCAGCCCGGTCGTCCCATGCAAATGTCCTCGGAGCGCTGTCCTTCGTAATCGCCGTAATCCCACTCGGACAGGTCGGGTTCAATCTCGGCCGCCGACGAGAGCCCGACCAGCTCGCAGGTCCGCCGCGCGCGCCGCCGCGGACTGGTCAGCACACGACTAAACTGGGTCGTCCGCAGCCATGGTCTAAGTTCGCGCGCCTGGGCTTCGCCTTCCGCGGTCAACGGAATATCCGTTCGACCGGTATGCTGGCCGGTGAGCGACCACGCGGTTCCGCCGTGTCGAATGAAATAAAGCTGCAGGAGCGCATTTTGGGCGGGAATCAATTTGCTTTCGCCATGTCGTCGAGCGCCGTGTCTTTGGGGACGCCTGTAGTTGCGCTCACGTCGTTTCCATCGCGGCGCTGTATTCGCCGCGGCGCGCAGCCCTGTTGCAGTTGGCTCGATGATAGAGAGCCTTCTGGGCCGCCGGAACATTTGCCTGCTCGCCCTTCCATATCTCCAAGGCCGGTTGCTGAATGGCGCGCGCGAACGAAAACGCCAGAGCCCAAGGCGGTCGCGACCCCGCCGCTTTGAACCGGAAATTCGTGGCGCTCAAACGAGCGGAGGCCAGTTCGCCGGATTGGCCGCCCGACAGGAAGGCGATTCCCGGAACGGCGGCGGGGACGACGCGCAGCAGACATTTCACCGTGGCGTCGGCCACCTCGTCCACCGTCTCCTGCTTGGCGCAGTTCAAGCTGGGAAGCACCATGTTGGGCTTCAGGATCATCCCCTCCAGCATCACCTCTTGCACGTAAAGCTGGTCGAAAACCCTTCGCAGGACTTCCTCCGTGACCGCGCGGCACCGCTCCAGCGTATGGTCGCCGTCCATGAGCACTTCCGGCTCGACGATGGGAACCAGTCCGGCCTCCTGGCACAAAGCGGCATAGCGGGCCAACGCTTGCGCGTTCGCCTCGATGCAGCCTCGGCTGGGGATACCCTCGCCCAACGCGATCACAGCGCGCCACTTGGCGAAACGGGCGCCCATTTGCGAATATTCATGCAGTCGGTCACGCAACCCGTCGAGACCTTCGGTCACCTTTTCTCCGGGATGACCGGCGAGATCCTTTGCCCCGATGTCCACTTTGATGCCGGGAATGACGCCCGCATCGGCAAGGATTTTGAGGAACGGGGTTCCGTCCTTTTTTTGCTGGCGGATCGTCTCGTCATAGAGGATCGCGCCGCTGATGCACGTGCCGAGACCCGGCGTGGTCACGATCAACTCGCGATAGGCGCGCCGCGCCTCCAGCGTCTGTGGAATCCCTGCCGCAGCGAATCGCTTGTTGCAGGTCCCATTGCTCTCGTCCATCGCGAGCAGACCCTTGTCGTCGGCGACCAAAGTCCTCGCCGTGTCGATAAGCGCCTGCGCGCTCATATCGCAGCGCCCCACTTCCAGTTCCGGATCTCCGGCAGGTCCTCGCCATGTTCGTCGACGTAGTGCTTGTGCTCGATGAGCTTGTCCCGCATGACCTGCTTCAAATAGGCGCCCTTGCTGCCTAGATGAGGCAGATTATCCACCACGACTTGCACCAGATGAAAGCGATCGAGATCGTTTTGCACCCGCATATCGAAGGCCGTCGTGATCGTGCCTTCTTCCTTGTAACCTCGCACATGCAGATGGCGGTTGGTTCGGCGGTAAGTTAGCCCATGGACCAGCGAAGGATACCCGTGAAACCCAAAAATGATAGGCTTATCCCTGGTGAAGAGAGAGTCGTAGTCGATTTCGCTAAGTCCGTGTGGATGCTCGGCGCTGGGCTGTAGCCTCATCAGATCGACAACATTGATTACCCGGATTTTCAGATCGGGCAGATGTTCGCGAAGAATGGAAACGGCGGCGAGAATCTCCAGCGTGGGCGTATCGCCGCAGCAAGCCATCACCACGTCCGGCTCGCTCCCCTGGTCGTTGCTCGCCCATTGCCAGATGCCAATGCCTTCGGTGCAATGAACAACCGCGGCGTCCATGGTCAGCCATTGCGGGAGAGCGTGTTTGCCGGCAACCACAACGTTGACATAGTGCCGGCTGCGCAGGCAGTGATCGAAGACCGACAAGAGGCAATTGGCGTCTGGCGGCAGGTAGACGCGCACGACATCGGCCTTCTTGTTGATCACATGGTCGAGGAAGCCGGGATCCTGGTGGGTGAAGCCGTTGTGATCCTGCTGCCAAACATGAGAAGCGAGCAGATAGTTCAGGGATGCGATCTTCCGGCGCCAGGGCAGCTCCAGCGTGACCTTCAACCACTTGGCATGCTGGCTAAACATCGAATCGACAATGCGAATGAAGGCCTCGTAGCTGTTGAACAGTCCATGCCGCCCGGTCAGCAGATAACCTTCGAGCCAGCCCTCGCACTGGTGCTCGCTCAGCATCGAGTCCAGCACGCGTCCGTCGGGCGCGAGGAATTCATCATTCTTGACTTCGCGCGCGTCCCACTGGCGGTTGGTGACTTCAAATACCGCACCCAGAAGATTCGAGAGCGTCTCGTCAGGGCCGAAGACGCGGAAATTGCGTTGATCCTTATTCAACACGGCAACGTCGCGCAGGAACTTGCCCAGCACGAGCGTATCCTGGCCGTCAACGGCGCCAGGCGAAGGCACTTTCACCGCATGGTCGTGGAAGTCCGGCATGCGCAGGTCGCGCAGTAGAATCCCGCCGTTGGCATGAGGATTGGCGCCCATCCTCCGGTCGCCCTTCGGCGCCAATTCCGCTAAATCCGGCATCAGGCGGCCGTTTCTATCAAACAGTTCCTCCGCCTTGTAGCTTTTCATCCAGCTTTCGAGTTGCTTGACGTGATCGGGATGGGCGGCGTCCACGAGCAGCGGCACCTGATGCGCGCGGAAGGTGCCCTCGACCTGTAAGCCATCGACGATTTTCGGTCCTGTCCACCCCTTAGGGGACTTGAGGACGATCATCGGCCAGCGCGGCCGAGAAGCGTCATTTTTACTTCGCGCATTCTTTTGGACGTGCCGGATGTCCTCGATTGCCTTCTCCATCGTGGCGGCCATAAGCTGATGCATCGCTTCCGGCTGGTCGCCTTCCACAAAGTACGGGGTCCAGCCGCAGCCCTTGAGGAACTGCTCCAACTCTTCTGGCTCGATGCGGGCCAGGACGGTCGGGTTGCTGATCTTGTAGCCATTGAGGTGCAGGATCGGCAACACGGCCCCGTCAGTGATCGGGTCGAGCAACTTGTTGGACTGCCATGAGGTCGCCAGAGGACCCGTTTCCGCTTCGCCGTCGCCGATGATGCAGGCGACAATCAGATCGGGATTGTCGAACGCGGCGCCGAAGGCATGACTGAGCGAATAACCGAGCTCGCCGCCTTCATGAATCGATCCCGGCGTCGTTGGCGCGACATGGCTCGAAATCCCGCCCGGAAACGAGAACTGTTTGAACAGCTTTTTCAGACCGGCTTCGTCCTGGCTGATATCAGGATAAATCTCGCTGTAGCTGCCTTCGAGGTATGTATTGCCCACCAAAGCCGGACCACCGTGACCGGGGCCGGCAATGTAGAACATATCGAGATCATATTTCTTGATGACCCGGTTCAAATGCAAATAGATAAAGTTCTGGCCCGGCGTCGTGCCCCAGTGTCCGACCACCAGCGGCTTCACATGGCCTAGTGTCAGAGGTTCGCGCAAAAGCGGGTTATCGTAGAGATAAATCTGCCCGACGGATAGGTAGTTCGCGGCCCGCCAATAGGCGTCCATCTTGCGCAACTCGTCTGACGCCAAAGTCCCCCGCGTGACGGGAAGCCCAACAGTAGCGTTTCGGCCTTTGGACCCTGGCGTTGAAGTCGTTGCGTTCATTGCCGTAGCCCTTTTTGTGACTCGCTTCAGGATTCGGTTACTCAGATGACGCGCTACGCGCCGGCCGCATGGTCGGCTCCCGGGTCTTGGCGAAACGAAGACCACACTCCGCCCATCATGGTCATGACGGCAAATTAGTCAGCGTGGGGATCCGACGGCCCGATCGGGGCCGCCCAAATATCAACCTTAGCCGACTGGAGATCACCTGGTGCAGCTTCGGAAAGTACCTACGCCGCCGAACTCTTTTGGCGAGGAAGCGGGGACCAGATGCGCACTGAAGCAATGCAAGGACAGCCCACCGAAGCGGCAGGGAAAGTCGCGGTCGAAGCTTAGCCTTCGCCCAAGACTGGTTCTTCGCGCTCGGACCTGAGTAGATTCCGAGTCTCCCACGCTCAGTTTTCCGACTGCTATCCTTCAACAGATGTCGTAGTGCATGGCAATTTCATCATGGGCGACTCGCGTCGGTTTATAACAGGGGAGAATTCGAAGATGAGCGCTCTGGCCTGTCGCGGCGCAGCCCGTCTTCAGGCGCGGCACGATCGCCCTACGACGCCCTTGGTCACGGCGGCAACCTCCCGGCCGACCAAACACCAGAAGGCCTAACGTGAAGACAGCATCGAGCGCCGGCGTCACGGCGCCTCCAGCGACTCTTGTCCATGCACCAACGGCATCGTCCGCGCATCCGCAATCGTCCAGGCCGACCATGACGCCGTGGCCGGAGGTGGTGCTGGTCGTCGTCCTCTTCGCCGGCGGACTGTTCGGCTACGACCAGGGCGTAATCTCCGGGGCGCTGCGCGGAATCAAATCGACGTTCTCGCTCAGCTCGCTGCTGGTCGAGGCGGTTACGAGCTGGGTCACGCTGGGCGCGCTGTTCGGCTCACTCGCCGGCGGCTTGCCGCTGCGGCTGATTTCCCAGCTCCAGGACGGCGCTTTCATGCGGGCCTTCACAGCCAAAGGACGCTTCGCCAATCTGCTGCACGCAGCGCCGCTTCATGTCATCACCGTCAATGCCGCCCGTCTGGGGGCGGCCACATACGGGCTGAGGCAGACGGCGCGGAAATGAAGCAGACGAGACGACGACGGGGGCATAGCGCGCCCGGAGCCTTTCAACGCATCAGGCGCCTGCTCGATCCCGGCGCGGCCGTAGTCGTCAAGCGACAAAGGAACCGACCATGGCGTCAAACGCGCCCAAGAGACTGAGCCAGCTCGGACAGAGCCTGTGGCTCGACAACATAACCCGCGACCTGCTCGATAGCGGTACGCTCAAGCGTTACATCGACGAGAAGTTTGTCACTGGCCTTACCTCCAATCCGACGATCTTCGACCACGCCATTTCCCGCAGTAAGTCGTACGACGCGGAAATTCGCCGACAACTCGACGGCGGTAAATCGGGCGAGGCGCTGTTCTTCACTCTCGCCATCCAGGACCTCAGCCGGGCGGCTGATCTGTTCGCTCAGGTCTATGCGCGGACTGGCGCGGTGGACGGGTTCGTGTCGTTGGAGGTTTCGCCGCTGCTCGCCTACGACACCCAGGCGACGGTAGAACAGGCCAAGAAATTACACGCCCAAGCGAACAGGCCCAATCTCTTCATCAAAATACCCGGCACCGCGGAAGGCCTGCCTGCGATCGAGGAAGCGATTTTCGCCGGCGTCCCGATCAACGTCACCCTGCTATTCTCCGCCCAGCAATACAGGGCCGCAGCCGACGCCTACCTGAAGGGACTGGAGCGGCGAGTCATCGCCGGCCTTTCGCCCGATATCCGCTCGGTCGCCTCGCTTTTCGTCAGCCGGTGGGACCGGGCCGTGGCGGACGAGGGGCCGGCCGATCTGCGCAACACGCTCGGCATCGCGGTCGGCATGTATACCTATAAGGCATATCGCGATGTGCTGGAGAGCGATCGATTTCAGCGATTGGAGAACCTCGGCGCGCGCGCGCAACGGCTGCTGTTCGCCAGCACCGGCGTCAAGGACAAGAACGCGTCCGACACGCTATATATCGCCGGCCTCGCGGCGCCGAATACGGTGAACACGATGCCTGAGGAAACGCTTCTTGCCTTCGCCGATCACGGAGCGGCGCCTGCCGCGCTGCCGCGCCACGGCGGCGAGTCGGAAGCGATGCTGCTGGCGCATGCCAAGGCGGGCATCGACCTCTCCGCGCTGGCGGCGCGGCTGCAATCCGACGGCGCCAAGGGCTTTGTCGACTCCTGGCATGAACTGCTTGGGGCGATCGACGCCAAGAGCAAGATCCTCATCTGACTTCAGGAGACCCCGATGACCGCTCTTACCGCCACGGCGTCCTGGCGGGCGCTCGCGGCGCATCATGCGCAGATCAAGGACGTGCATCTACGCACTCTGTTCGCTGACGATCCGGGCCGGGCGGAGCGTTTCTCAGCCGAGGGCGCTGGCCTGTTCCTCGACTATTCGAAGAACCGCATCACGGATGAGACGCTGCGGCTGCTGTTGCGGCTGGCGGAAGAGCTCGGCGTGGTGAAGCGGCGCGATGCGATGTTCGCCGGTGAGAAGATCAACGCCACTGAGCGCCGCGCCGTAATGCACGTGGCGCTCCGCGCTCCGCGCGGCGCCCGCATGGAGATCGACGGCGCCGATGTCGTGGCCGGAGTCCACAAGGTGCTGGACGCGATGGCGGATTTGGCCACGCGTTTGCGCGGCGGCGCCCTCGCCGGCCATACCGGCAAGCGTATCCGCAACGTGGTGAATATCGGCATCGGCGGCTCCTACCTCGGACCGGAGATGGCCTATCGCGCGCTGCGCGATTTCAGCGACCGCGCCATGACCTTCCGCTTCGTCGCCAATGTCGACGGCGCGGATTTCAACGAGGCTACGCGCGACCTCGATGCGGCCGAGACTCTGTTCATCATTTCCTCCAAGACTTTTACGACGCTGGAGACGATGACCAACGCCGCGACGGCGCGCGCTTGGCTGGTGGGTAAGCTCGGCTCGGAGTCCGCCGTGGCGAAGCATTTCGTCGCGGTCTCCACCAACCTGCCGGGCGTGACAAAATTTGGCGTCGACCCGGCCAACACGTTCGGCTTCTGGGACTGGGTGGGCGGCCGGTATTCGATGGATAGCGCCATCGGCCTGTCCACGATGATCGCGGTCGGACCCGACAATTTCCACGCCATGCTGGCCGGCTTCCATGCGATGGACGAACATTTCCGCACAGCGCCTGCTTCGCGGAATTTGCCGCTGCTGCTGGGTCTTCTGACTGTCTGGTACAACGACTTCTTTGGCGCCCAGACCGTTGGCGTCATGCCGTATGCCGCGCATCTCGCACGCTTTCCCGCCTACCTCCAGCAACTGCAAATGGAGAGCAACGGCAAGCATGTCGACATGGATGGGCATGTTGTAGACTACCAGACGGGCCCAATCGTTTGGGGCGAGCCCGGCACGGACGGCCAGCACTCATTCTACCAGCTCATCCATCAAGGCACGAAGTTGATCCCCTGCGACATGATCGGCTTTTGCCGGCCGCTCAGTCCGATGGTCGACCAGCATGACCTGCTGATGGCCAACCTATTCGCTCAAGCCGAGGCTCTGGGCTTCGGCAAAACGGCGGAGGAACTGAAAGCCGAAGGCTCGCCCGACTTCCAGACGCCGTTCCGCGTCACCGACGGCAATCGACCGACAAACGTGATCCTGGCCGAAAAACTGGATCCCTCTACGCTTGGCAGTTTGGTGGCGCTTTACGAACACAGCGTTTTCACCCAGGGCGCAATCTGGGCGATCGACAGCTTTGACCAGTGGGGCGTCGAATTGGGGAAGGTTCTGGCCAGCCGCATCATTCCCGAACTGCGCCGGGGCGAAGAGCCGACGCTGGAGCACGACGCCTCCACCAACGCGCTGATCAATCGCTACCGTAGGCTGCGCGGATAACCAACGACGAGTTGGCCAGTTGTGCGCCCGGCTCATCGTTGGATTGGCGCTTCTGCGACGCCCCCCGGCGCTCCGGACGCATTTCGAATATGGGTCGCCGGGGGTCCACTCCGGCGGCGCGATCGTCAGTTGCGAAAGAGCGGCCTTCGCCCCGGCGCAGGGCGGCGATCCTGTCGAGCCATTGCGACGGCTCGAGGCTGCTGCTCTTGCTGACGCTGTCGACCCGCTCAGGCTTCGTCTGTTCGAGCGGGTCGTTCGCATTTGGAGGCTTCTGTTTGTCTGCCATGGCAATTGCCCGCCCCTTGCGCGTGCGGCGAGTTGACTGAACTCGCCGCGCCTATTCGCGGGCTGGCCCCGCCGGGCTTTATCGGTCAGCACAAGTGGCGCTGGTGACCCCGTTGCCTCACGGCTTTAACCTTGTCGCCAAGGCCCACCTGTATGGTGATGCGCCAATCCACTGGACGCGATTGGTCGCCATGAGCAGCCGGTTCAATCGGCCAGTGTGCGCCTTCGCCGCCTTCTACTTTGCCGCCGGATTCGCCAGCAGCACCTTCAATTTATCCATCGCATCGCCGAATTTTGTCCAATCCCCTTGCTCGATCGCCTTCTGGGCGTCCTGAAACTGCGCGCTGGCCTGGCCCAAGCCCAATTGGGGGGCCGGCGTAGCGGGCGCTGCTGATTGAGCTCCCGCAGCGACTGGCTGAGGCTGAGGGGCGCCGAAGAGAGCGGTGAGCGCCTCGTCGAGCGTGGGCTCCATCACGACCTTATCCCCAGCGATCGCGATAACGCGCTTGAGCTGCGGAAAGTTTGTGGCTTCCGCCTTGAGATAGAGCGGCACCACATAGAGGAATGAGTTCTCGATCGGCGTGACGATCTGCTTGCCGCGAATGACGCGCGAGCCCATCTGGTTCCAGAGGGTGAGCTGCTGGGAAATGGTCGTGTTCTGATTGATCATCGCCTCGATCTGGTTGGGTCCATAGATCAGCTTTTCCTTCGGAAGCTCGTAAAAGAGCATTTTTCCATACTCGGGAAAATCGGACCTCGCCGCCATCCACGAGATCATATTGTCCTGGTTATGCGGGGTGAAGGGAGTCATGAGCATGTATTCAAGCTGATTGCTTCCGGGAAGTTTCGCCAGGATATAATAGGGCTGCATGGGCTGCATTTCGCCCGCGTATGTCTCCGTCGGAGAGGCCCAAAGGTCCTCCCTGTTGTAGAAGACCTGAGGATCCTTCATGTGGAAGGTTTTGTACTGATTGGCCTGGACGCCGAAGATATCCTCGGGATAGCGCAGATGCGCCTTCAAATCCCCCGACATCTGACCGAGTTCCTTGAATACGCCGGGAAACGCCCGCCGATAGAGGGCGAGCACGGGATCCTTCGGATCCATTACGTAAAAGCGGACATCGCCGTCATACATGTCCACGACGACTTTGACGGAGTTTCGAATATAGTTCAGCCCGTCGAGGGCCGGCGTGGCGCCGGAGCCGGCCCCGCTCCGTTGCGGATTCGAGTACGGAAAGTAATCCGAGCCCGTATAGGCATCCTGGATCCAGTAGAGCTTGCCCTCGCTCAACACAGGGTATGGATCGCTGTCGAGACGCAGGAACGGAGCGACTTGCGCTACGCGCTCGCGAACGTCTCTATGGATCTGAATTCGACTCTCGGGCTTGAGATAGGACGTCAAAAGAATATTGATGTCGGCTTTGTTCCAGGCGAACAAAAGCCTCTTCCAAATGCTGTCCAGCGGGATTCCTCCCGTGCCGGCGTAGCTGGTGTAAACGTTGTCGTTGCCCTTGGGGTAGTCGAACTCCTTGATGTCGGTATCGACGATCCGGTAGCCCGGCATCGATTGTCCGTAGTAAACGGAAGGCTGAGCTATGGTCAGGCCGAAGGCGGATTCGGCTGGAACGTTTTCGAGAAGATATTGCGGAAACCCTCCCCCGACGGTCTTCGAGACGAAGTTCATGACCACGCCGTAGCCGTGGGTGAACTGCAGATACTGGTTGACCCAGGTTTGCGCCGCCGCGGGCAGCTCCTTCGAGAGCTCGCGGGCGGAAAGCATGACTTGATGATAGCCGTCCGCCAGGTGGTAACGGTCGGTGGCGACGTTATGGAATTCGTAATACAGACGTATCGCCTGGGTCTGTTCAAAGGTTTGAAGCAGCGGCCGAGCGTCCCACAGACGAATGTTCTGAATAGTATCCTGATTCCTTGCGATCGCCTCGGGCGTAAGATCCTCGAGCGCCGGATAGGACGTCTCCTTGATCGCGTCCAGTTGATAGGCCTTCCTCGTGGAATCGATGTAGTTCGTCAGATAGGGCTTCTCCAGCGACAATTCGCTCGGCTGCACGACGAACGTCTGGAACAAAAGGGGGAGCACGGAGAGGCCGATTATCCATGCGGCGACGTAGGCGCCCGCGCCAAAAACCAGCGCTCGGAATCGCGGGCGAAAGATATTGAGCGCACACAGCACGCCCGCCGCCGCTGAGAGGGCGAACATCCCCCAGAGCATCCAACGCGTCACATGGACCGCTGTATAGCCGGCGCCATAGACGACGCCCAGAGTGGAGTAGAGCAGCTGGTAGTGACCAAGATAGAAGCCCCACCCGAGATCGGCGACCAGAATGAAAAGGAGCACTGAAAGGTGCGACGTAACTTTGAGATCGACCTCAGTATTTGAGCGCCCGCCCAGCGGCATCAATCCGGAAAGCCCGTAGTTCGCGCCAACGATGGCGAGCGTCACCACCAGAAGCGTTGTCAAGCTGTGTTGCAACATTTCATAAAAGGGCAAATGAAAAACATAAAAACCCACGTCGACGCCGTAGAGCGGATCGACCACGCCGAAGGCGTCGCCGTAGCGAAAGCGCAGATAGGTATCCCATTGCGCGGACAAGCTGACCGCGAACAACACGGCGATGAAGGCGCTGACAAGGACAAGCGCCGGCTTAAAAAGCTTGGAGAAAAGCTCCGCCTGAGCCCGCGCATCGGCATCGTATCTCAAAGCAAGCCCTGGCCCCCATGGCCAATCTTTGACGCGGAGAGCGGCGTTGTTTCGCGCGGCCTGGCGCAGATTGAGCCACAGGAATCCGAAGACGACGACGAACGCCAGGCAGCCCATCGCGCACTGAACCGACAAAAGCGTCCAGAAAATCCCGACATAGTCGAGTTGCCGCATCCAAAGCCATTTCTCGGCGTAGCCGGTGACCCCCAGCGCGAGCACGACGAGCACGATCAGGGTGGCGCCAATGAACATAAATCGACTCGGAACACGAAGGATGGCATCCCCCCGCAACGCGTCAACGCCCTGGATGGTCGGTTTTGGTTTCTCGTGAAGACCTGGATTGTCGCTCATAGTTTCACCTTTGTGGCCGATGCGCACCGTCGCCAATCGCTGTTCCCGCCGAACTCGCGAGCGGCAAGGGAACGCCCCACCGCGGTGATCGTCGACAGCCAACCCACCACACTGCGGACAATTATTACTTTGAGTATTCGAACGTCGGCAGCATGTTAAGCTGGTCCTTCGACCCGCCGGGCAGCACAATCTTCTTGCCGACGAACTTGAGGCTGTCGTAACGAATGACCACCAGTTTTGCATCGATGCCTAGAAAGCCACCGATCGACAGAACCGCGTATGGCTCCTTTCCGTCGCGTGTTACAAGGAGATCGTCAATCTTCCCGATCGGTTGGTCCGCGTCGTTGACGACGCCGCTGCCGATGACCTTGGATGCCCGATAGCCTCCCTCCACCGTCTGCACATCGACCTTGGCGATCTCAACCGACTGTTGCACGCCCTGTGCATTGAGATGTGCCGCGAGAGAGGCCACGCCAATCATCACAGCACCGGCAAGCAATATCGTTTTCTTCATGATAGCCGTCCCTCCTTGGACCCCGCACTTTGGCGGATAGTTGGAAAATTGTGGCTCGCGCCAACAGTCGCCGTTGATTTGGTTCAGCTGACATTATTCCGACGGATCAGACAAAACAGACAATCGTGACATCGCCGACCTTCTTGCTTTCGTCTTAACCTTCCGACCGGCCTGAGGCCCAAAAATGTCGCACTCGATCGCAGTCCACTCCGGCCGCTTGATCGTCAGCTGCGAAAGAGCGGCCTTCGCCCCGGCGCGGGGCGGCGATCCTGTCGAGCCGTTGCGACGGCTTGGGGCTGCTGTTCTTGCTGACGCTGATTGACCTGGTCAGGCTTCGTCTGTTCAGGCGGATCGTTCGCATTTAATGGCGTTTGCTTGTCAACCATGGGTATCTCCTTCTTCCGCAACCTGGTTGATGATCATCGTCTTGAGTCAGGCGACGACGTCTGTGGGCGGACTGCACTGGCGGCCGACGCTTGAGCGCTTTCGATTTTTGCCGATGGGTGAAGGCTCGACCCGGCCCATTGGGCGCCCATCATCCCGGCCACAAAGAGCAGATTAACCAACAGCGCATAAATGAGGGCTCGCGAATTCAGCGCCGCGCCGGCGACGGGAAATGTCTCGCTCGACGCGATCGAGGAACTGCCTCCACGGGGCAGCAGCGCGATCAAACGAGTGGAAATCGTCTCGGGCTCAGGCCGCGTCGGTGGCCCATCCGGGAGCGCCTCAATCAAGGACGTCAATCTCTGCTTGGCGGTTTGCTTCGGCATCCGCGCCAGTTCGGCTGCCTCCCGCCAAGGGTCGAGGTCGAGCCGCGCCAGCGCTGAGAGGACGCTGAGCAGCATTCCGTTTTTTTCCTCGCCAATTGGGGCGAATAGAAACGCGTCGAACTCGGATCCCCGAGACAAGACCGTCGCAGAATGTTTCATATCGACCACCGGGTTGCCTCGCCCGCGCCGATCACACGGGCCACCCCACGCGCGCGCGGCATTTAGTTTCCATCGGAGTAACGATATCGCCGGGCCGCTCGCCGTGTCAGACTCGGAAACTACCTACGACGGCGCCAGCAGATGAAGCGATCAGCTCTATGGACAGGGATGCTCAACCCGCAGGCTCAGTCCTTCCGCCGCGACGGTTTTAGAGTTTCGCACCGCTAATGTGAACGATCACTCGGCTGTGCGATGTGAAGCGCGGCAGGCCCCGATAAGCATACTTTAGGCGCAACGCGCTTGTTCGCGCTCCATGTCAGCCGAGCGGCCGCCAAACAGGCTTCATTTCTTCTCGAAAAGGCGACCGACGAGGGTTTGCGCATCGGTTTGAACCTGTTTCAGATGATCCTCGCTTCGGAAGCTTTCCGCGTAAATCTTATAAACATCCTCCGTTCCCGATGGCCGCGCGGCGAACCAACCGCTCTTGGCGACCACCTTGATTCCGCCGATCGCTTGGTTGTTCCCGGGGGCGCGGTTCAGCTTCGCCTCGACCGGCTCCCCGGCGAGCTCCTTCGCCTCGAAGTTCGCGGGATCCAGCTGCGCGAGAAGCTCCTTCTGCCCGCGCGTGGCCGGCGAATCGATCCGTTGGTAAAAGGATTCGCCCAGATCGTGCGTCGCGGACGCGTAGAGCTGGTTGGGATCGTGGCCGGTACGTGCGGTCATTTCCGCCGCGAGCAGGCCCATAATCAGTCCGTCCTTGTCCGTCGTCCATACCGACCCATCACGCCGGAGAAACGATGCGCCAGCGCTTTCCTCGCCGCCGAACGCGAGCGATCCATCCATCAGGCCGTTGCTGAACCATTTGAACCCTACCGGCACTTCGATGAGCTTGCGTCTCAGCTTGGCCGTCACCCGATCGATCATGCCGCTGGATACGACGGTCTTTCCCACGGCGCTATCATGGCGCCACCCCGGCCGGTTCGCGTACAAATAGGAAATCGCGGCTGCGAGAAAGGAATTCGGATTCATCAGCCCGCCCGACGGGCAGACAATCCCATGTCGGTCCGAATCCGTATCGTTGGCGAAGGCGATGTCGAATTTATCCCGCATCGCGATCAGCGGCGTCATCGCATAGGGCGACGAGCAATCCATGCGGATTTTTCCATCCCAGTCCACCGTCATGAAACGAAACGTCGGATCGATGGCGTCGTTCACCACGGTCGCAGCGATCTTGTAGCGCTCGATGACCGGGCGCCAATACTCAACGGCGGCCCCCCCGAGAGGATCAATCCCGATGCGCACGCCCGCCGAACGGATCGCCTCGAGATCAACGACATTGGCGAGGTCGGCGACATAGGGTGT
>JBEKLU010000094.1:0-21193 GCA_050010035.1 Roseiarcus sp. | reverse complement strand
AGACTCATGCGCGCGTCGGGCGGCATTTCGAACGAGCGGAATTCCACCAGGCCGAGCCGCCCGGTCGCGCTGTCCGGCGAATAGAGCTTGTCGATGCAGATTTCGGCGCGATGGGTGTTGCCGGTGACGTCGGTGAGGAGATTGCGATAGAGCCGGTCGACGAGCCACAACGGCGCCGCCTGGCCCGGCGCCGGCGTCTGCGAAAGCGCGATCTCCAATTCGTAGAGCTGATCGTCGCGCGCTTCGTCGAGGCGGGGCGCCTGGCTGGTCGGTCCCAGGAACAGCCCGGAAAACAGATACGAAAGGGCCGGGTGGCGTTGCCAGTAGAGGATCAGGCTCGCCAGCAGATCGGGTCGGCGCAGAAACGGCGAATCCGCCGGCTTGGCCCCGCCGAGCACGACATGGTTGCCGCCGCCGGTGCCGGTGTGGCGCCCGTCGGCCATGAACTTGTCCGTGCCCAGTCGCGACTGGCGCGCGTCCTCGTAGAGCGCTGTCGTCGTCTCCACCGCCTGTCGCCAGGACGCGGCGGGATGGATGTTGACTTCGATGACGCCGGGGTCGGGCGTCACCTTGATGCAATCGACGCGCGGGTCGAACGGCGGCGTGTAACCTTCGATGCGGATGGGAAGGTTCTTCTCGCGCGCGATCGCTTCGACCGTGCCGAGCAATTCGAGATAATCGTCGAGTTTCGGCGTCGGCGGCATGAAGACGCACAGCACGCCGTCGCGTGGCTCGATGGTCAAGGCGGTGCGCACCGCGCCTTCGGCGGCGAACTGTTCGACTTGCGTTTGCTGTTCCGCGCCGGGCTCGGCATGCGCGACTTGGCGCCATTGCATCGGCTCCGGCAATTCGCCGCGCGGCTCCATCGGGTCCTGTTCGCTGACGAAGGGATAGTCCGACGGTTTGACGTGGGGCAGCGTCTTCATCGGCAAGCGCAGGCCGACCGGCGAGTCGCCGGGCACGAGAAAGAGTTTGCCGCGTCGTAGCGGCCAGCGCTCGGAGCGCCAGGCGGGCTTGGCCTCCGCGTTCCAGCGTTGCACCGGCAAGACGAAGCCGGTCGGGCGCGACAGGCCGTGATCGAAGGTGCGCACCATGCGCGCGCGCTCTTCCGGGTCGTCGATCTTCGGATCGCTGGGATCGACGTTGACGGGCAGCGCGCTCTCGCGCAGCAGCCAGTAGGGCGCGTCCTCGTAGGCGGGGATGACGTAGTCGGGCTCGATGCCCAGACGCACGGCGACTTCGCCGGCGAGCGCCTGTGCGTCCGCGTCGCTCGCCGCCGCGCTCGCCCCGGCGCCGGCGATCAGCGACGGATCGCGCCAGATCGGCTTGCCGTCCTTGCGCCAATAGAGCGCGAAGGCCCAGCGCGGCAGGCTCTCGCCGGGATACCATTTGCCCTGGCCGTAATGCAGGAAGCCGCCGGGCGCGAAACGCGCCTGCAGGCGCCGAATCAGCGTCTCGGCGCGCGCCTGCTTGGTTCCGCCGACCGCCGCCGTGTTCCACTCCGGGGCGTCGTAATCGTCGATCGAGACGAAGGTCGGCTCGCCGCCCATGGTCAGGCGCACGTCCTGGGCGAGGAGATCGCGATCAATCCTTTCGCCGAGCGCGTCGAGCTTGCGCCAGGCGGCGTCGGTGAAGGGCGCCGTCACGCGCGGCGCTTCGCGCAGCCGCGTCACGCTCATGTCGAAGCTGAAGGTCACCTGCGCCGGCTCGACGAGGCCGGTGATCGGCGCCGCCGAGCGGTAATGCGGCGTCGCGCACAGCGGCAGGTGGCCTTCGCCGCAGAACAGGCCCGAGGTCGCGTCCATGCCGATCCAGCCGGCGCCGGGAACATAGACCTCGGCCCAGGCGTGCAGGTCGGTGAAATCCTTGTCCGTGCCGCGTGGGCCTTCGATCGGATCGACGTCGGCCCTGAGCTGGATGAGATAGCCCGAGACGAAACGCGCGGCGAGGCCGAGCCGGCGCAGGACCTGCACCAGCAGCCATGCCGAATCGCGGCACGAGCCCGAGCGTAGCGCCAGCGTCTCGTCCGGTTCCTGGACGCCCGACTCCATGCGGATGACGTAATGGATCATCCGCTGCAACTCAGCGTTGAGCGCGACCAGAAACGGAATCGTGCGGTCGCGCCGCGTCGCGATCTCGGCGAGATATTTCGTCAGCAGCGGGCCGGCGGGTTCCGGCGCGAGATAGGCGGCGAGCTCGGTCGCCAGTTCGTCCGCATAAGCGAAGGGAAATTCTTCGGCGTAGGGCTCGACGAAGAAGTCGAAGGGATTGACGACCGCGAGTTCGGCCGTCAGATCGACCTCGATCTTGAACTCCTCGACCGGCTCGGGAAAGACGTAGCGCGCCAGCCAGTTGCCGTGCGGGTCCTGCTGCCAATTGACGAAGTGATTGGCCGGCGTGACCTTGAGCGAATAACTCGGCACCCGGGTGCGGCAGTGGGGCGCCGGACGCAGCCGGATCGACTGCGGCCCCAGCGAGACCGGCCGGTCGTAGGCGTAGCGGGTGACGTGGTTGAGGCCGACGAGGATCGCCAAGGGGTCGCCTTTCGCGGCTGGAGGCGTCGACTCCCGTGCAAGGCGCGGGCCGCGGCGCGATTTGGAGGCAAAGGCGGCTGGCATGTCAACGTTGAGCGGCCGGAACGCGGCGGGTCTGCCCAATTGAGCGGCGCTCGGCGGGCGGGGTGACCAACGAACGGGCGGGATTACGAGCGCAAGAACGCCGGCGATCGCCGCGCGCCGGGCCGCCCGCGCGCGAATCACGCTGCGCTTGCATCGGCGGGCGCGTTGCGGCAAAAGGGGCCTTGCTAGGAGTGTAGCTCAATTGGTAGAGCACCGGTCTCCAAAACCGGGGGTTGGGGGTTCGAGTCCCTCCTCTCCTGCCAGCAATTTCAAATAGTTACTGGCAAACGTCCGCCGATTTGGCCCGGCATAATTCAGTAGGGGTATCTCTGAGGGTAACAGTCGGCGAATTCGGACGATCGCCGAGGAGAGGGCGCCATGTCTGACGCCGAGCGCGGCAAGAAATCGCAAAGAATATGGACTGTGTTCGGCTTGGCGGCCCAAAAGGCAAACGTCGAACTCCCGCGGGGATGCAAACTCGATGTCTCGTGCAACACGGACAGCGCGGTGGTCACTGTTTTCGCTGCCGAGCAAAGGAAGCCCCTCATCCTCAGATTTGCGATCGGGGCAGACGACAGCATCTTTGCCGATATCGGGAAAAGCCTCACTCTCGGCGCTGGCGGATTGTACAACGATCGGGGCGTGGACATAATCGCGAGCGCGATCAAAGAAGCGGTTGCGAAGGAATTCGGTTAGCGACCGCCCCAAACGAAACAGTCAACCATAATTCAAAGTAGGTAGTTTCCGAGTCTTTCGCGCGAGCTTGGTTTGCTGCATTCTTAAAATTAGCGAGCGCCGGTCTTTCATCGCCCCCCAGCCCGACCGGCTCTCGCGTCTTGGCGGTCGCGGGGTCCCCCTCAGTGCGACCGCCTTTTTTTGTCGCGTTTCGAGAGAGCCTGGCGTCCATCGCATCGCGTGCCATCCGATACTCGCTGGCGCAATTGCGTCGGCTTTTTCGAGTTTCTCAGGCCGTAGGAGCCCACCGTGTCACTTTTAGGAATCATCCTTATCGTCCTTTTGCTCTTGTTCCTGTTCGGCGGCCTGGGGGGCGGCAGCATCCTGCCATATTGGGGCTACGGCTACGGATATGGCCACGGCGGCGTCGGCGTCGTCGGCATCATCCTGATCGTCGTCGTCGTCCTCGCGCTCATGGGGCGCCTTTAGCCTCACTCGCCGGGATCGCGCACGCCATTCTCGCGCCTCGCGCCATTATTACGTATCGGTATTACGTGTTAGTATTACGTATTACGTATTACGTATTACGGTATTACGTATTACGGGGACAGCGTATTACAGCGTATTACAGCGTATTACAGCGTATTACGGGTATTACGGGGACAGGATACGAATTGCACAATTTAGCGATCCGCAGTCGGCGCCAGACTTTCGCGACCGGAACCGCTCCGCCCCTCGCCGACACACACCAAGCCGTCGACCTCATGGAAGCATGAACTTCCGAAGTTTTGAGGCTGTCAATGGTCTTCGACCGCCGGAGGCGGTGCGCCAAACGCGCGCCATTGACAGCCTCAAAACTTCGGAAACAAGAGGCTTCCATGAGGTCGGCGGCGCTCCCTGCCGAACTTGCGCCGCCAATGATGCAATGCGCATCCATTTCCTGCAAATCCCTTTCTGCGCAAATCCTCCTCTCCAGCCAGCCGAGCCGCCGCTGCGGGAGTCTGAAACCGCCGGCCGCCGGCTTGTTTGCCCTGGATCGTCACATTTCGCTTGGCGTTCCGCCCGTCGATCCTATATGAGGCTTGTTTGGCGCGGCGCCGAGAGGCTCCGCGCCGCGAATTTTTCTGGCCGGGCGCGTCGCTTTTAAAGAGCGGCGCATCGGGGCCGACGGAACCGGGCGACATGGCTACCAATCCATTCGAATTCCTCCAGCAGGTTCGTTCCGAGGCGACGAAGGTGGTCTGGCCGACGCGTCGCGAGACCCTGGTCACGACGGGCCTGGTGATGCTGATGGTGGTGTTCGCCAGCGTCTTCTTCCTCGTCGTCGACGAAGCGTTGCGGGTCGTGGTCAGCCTGGCGCTCGGCATCGGCCGCGGCGGCTAGGGTAAGCTTCTGTCGCGAGGCAGCCGAGCGCCGCGTTCGCTCGCCTCGACTCGAGGATATTTTTGGGATGCCGACATGAGCATGCGCTGGTATATCGTCCACGCCTATTCGAATTTCGAGAAAAAGGTCGCCGAATCCATCCGCGAACAGGCCGTCCAGCGCGGCCTCGAGGACAAGTTCGCCGAGATCATGGTGCCCACCGAACAGGTCGTGGAAGTGCGCCGCGGGCGCAAGATCAACTCGGAGCGGAAGTTTTTCCCCGGCTACGTGCTGGTCAAGTGCGATTTGAGCGACGACGTCTACCACCTGATCAAGAATACGCCGAAGGTGACGGGCTTCCTGGGCGCCGACAAGAAGCCGATGCCGATCCCCGACAACGAGGCGGAGCGCATCAAGGGGCAGGTCGCCGACGGGGTCGAGCGGCCGAAGGCGTCGATCCGATTCGAGATCGGCGAGAGCGTGCGCGTCGCCGACGGTCCTTTCGCGTCGTTCAACGGCACCGTCGAGGAAGTCGACGAGCAGCGTTCGCGCGTCAAAGTGGCGGTTTCGATCTTCGGCCGCGCCACGCCGGTCGACCTCGAATTCGGCCAGGTCGAGAAAGTTTGACCGCCTCGGCGTAACAATCGTCAATCTCGCGCCGAAGTTCGGGCTTAAGGGACAAGGGCTTCCGCTCCCGTCCGCCCCCCCGCTCGCCGCCGAGCGGGAAGCTTCGCGAGGTTCAGGCATGCGCTATCATCGCCGCCGCGGCTGGGAAATCCCCGCCAGCGAGACCACTCCCGAATCGATTTTCCTCGATCGGCGCGCCTTCGTCGCCGGCGCCGGGGCGCTCGCGGCTTACGCGGGGCTCGCGCGCCGGGCCGAGGCCGACGAGCCCAATCCTTCCGACTCGCTCTATCCGGCCAAGCGCAACCCGGCCTACACGCTCGATCGCGAGGTGACGCCGGAAAAGATCAATGTGAACTACAACAATTTTTACGAGTTCAGCACGAGCAAGCACTTTTCCGCCGACGGGCTGAAAATCCGGCCGTGGACGGTGGCGATCGACGGTCTGGTCGAGAAGGCGCAGACCTTCGACGTCGACTCCCTCATCGAGGCGATGGGGCTCGAAGAGCGCCTCTATCGGCATCGCTGCGTCGAGGCGTGGTCGATGGCCATCCCCTGGACGGGATTTCCGCTGCGCGCGCTGGTCGAGAAGGCGCGGCCGCTGTCCTCGGCCAAGTACCTGCGCTTCGAAAGCTTCCTCGACAAGAAGGACGCGCCGGGCCAGCGCTCCTTCATGCCTTGGCCCTACGTCGAGGGGCTCACCATCGCCGAAGCGACCAACGAGCTGGCGTTCGTCGCCACCGGCGCCTACGGCAAACCGCTCGCCAAGGTGCAGGGGCCGCCGGTCCGCCTGGCGATCCCGTGGAAGTACGGCTTCAAGTCGGCCAAGTCGTTCGTCAAGGTCAGCTTCGTCGACCAGAGGCCGGCGACGTTCTGGGAGACCTTGGGGCCCGACGAATACGGCTTCTGGGCCAACGTGAATCCGGACGTGCCGCATCCGCGTTGGAGCCAGGCCAAGGAGACCTTCTTGACCACCGGCGAGTTGCGCCCGACGCTCCTCTTCAACGGCTATGGCGATGAGGTCGCGGGGCTCTACAAGGGCTTGGAGAACGAGCCGCTCTACATGTGAGCGCTCAATAGCGCCAGCGCTGCGCCTTGGAGACGAGAAAGTCGCGGAACGCCTGCACGCGCGCGACGTTCTTCATTTCCTCGGCGTAGACGAGGAAACAATCCATCTCCGGCATGTCCGCCTGCGGCAGCAGCCGGACGAGGCCGGAATTCGGCGGCACGCAATAGTCCGGCAGCACCGCGATGCCGACGCCGTGCTCGACGGCGCGGATGATCGCGGCGACGTTGTTGATGGCGATATGGGGCGCGCGCGGATTTTTCGGATCGCGCCCGACCGTCAACAGCGAGTTGAGATCATAGAGCAAATGCGTCGCGGTCGGCGCGCCGAAGGCGACGAGGCGATGCTGGTCGAGATCGGCGACGGATCGCGGCTGGCCGCTCTTCTTGAGATAGTCGACCGAGGCGTAGGCGTGAAAATGCACGGTGAACAGGCGCCGGCGGATCAGGTCGGGCTGCATCGGCTCGCGCAAGCGAAGCGCGACGTCGGCCTCGCGCATGCTCAGGTCCAATTCGTCGTCGGACAAGAGAAGCTGCAATTTGACTTCCGGGTAAAGCTCGACGAATTCGCCCAGGCGCGGCGCCAGCCAATTGGCGCCCAGCGCCAGGGTGGTGGTGACGCGCAAGTCGCCATGCGGCTTTTCGCGGGTGTCGACCAGCCGGCTGCGCACCGCGTCGAGCTTGAGCACGACGTCCTGCACCGCTTCGTGCAGCATTTCGCCCTGCTCGGTGAGAATGAGGCCGCGGGCGTGGCGGTGAAAGAGCGGCGCGCCGAGGTCTTGTTCGAGCGCGCCGACCTGCCGGCTCACCGCGGACTGGCTCAAGCCCAGCGTCTGGCCGGCGTGGGTGAAGGAGCCGGCGTCGGCCGCGGCCTGAAAAATGCGCAGCTTGTCCCAGTCCATCGCTTCCTCTCCGGCACACCCGGCCATTCCCACGGCGGGTTTCGACTTGGGAACCGCGACGCGGCGCGCGCGACGGCGTTTTCGTTATTGCGAGAGCCCGTATAGCAAGTTTCGCGCGAGATTACTCCGCCGCCGCGCGGGCGGGCTCCCGCGCGGCGAGCCAGCGTTCGGCCTCGAGCGCCGCCATGCAGCCGAGGCCGGCGGCGGTGACCGCCTGGCGGTAGAGATCGTCCGCGATGTCGCCGGCGGCGAAAACGCCGTCGACGCTCGTCGCGGTCGAGCCGGGGCTCGTCAGCACGTAGCCGTTCGGCTTGAGTGCGAGTTGGCCGCGCACCAGTTCGCTCGCCGGCGCGTGGCCGATCGCGATGAAGATTCCCTCGGCGGCGATGTCTTCGCTGGCGCCGCTCCGCGTGTCGCGCAACCGCGCGCCGGTGACCTCGGGCGGGTCGCGCCGGCCGAGGATCTCGTCGATCGCGCGATTCCATTTCACCGTGACGTTGGGCCGCGCCGCGAGCCGTTCGCACAGGATCTTCTCGGCGCGGAACGAATCGCGTCGATGAACGACGGTGACCTCGGCGGCGATGTTGGAAAGATACAGCGCCTCCTCGACGGCGGAATTGCCGCCGCCGACCACGAGCACCTTCTTGCCGCGGAAGAAAAAGCCGTCGCAGGTCGCGCAGGCCGAGACGCCGAAGCCCTTGAAGGCCTCCTCGCTCGGCAGGCCCAGCCACTTGGCCTTGGCGCCCGTGGCGAGGATGATCGCGTCGGCGGTCAACGCCCGGCCGCTGTCGCAGCGAATGGCGAACGGGCGCTGGCCGAGTTCGAGCGCCGTGACGTATTCGCTTTCGATGCGCGCGCCGACGTGCTCGGCTTGCGCGCGCATCTGGTCCATCAGCCACGGGCCTTGGACCGGCGTGGCGAAGCCGGGGTAGTTCTCGACGTCGGTGGTGATCATCAACTGGCCGCCCGGCTCGAAGCCGCTGAGCAGCAGCGGCTCGACCATCGCGCGCGCGGCGTAGATCGCGGCGGTGTAGCCCGCCGGGCCGGAACCGACGATGACGAGACGCTCGTGGGCCGAGGGGGCGGGGGACATGCAAACCTCTTTGTGGAAGCGGCGGACGTCCGCTTCGGACGTCAAGCGGATGAGGGGAAGGGCGTCGCCATATATGGGCGCCGGAGCGGATCGGGCAATATGCGCCGGCGCGAGAATAACCGACGCCTGATGGGTTGCAATGGCGCGCAAAATGTCGCGACATGCGCGGCGCATGGAGGCTCGAATGCTCATATTGCGATCGTCGCCCGCTTCGCCTTTCGCCCGCAAGGTCAGGATCGCCGCGGCGATGCTCGGCCTGAGCGAGCGCATCGAAGTCGTCGCCGCCGACACCAGCGACCCCGCCGACTCGCTGCGGCGGCAAAATCCGCTCGGCAAGATACCGTCGCTGATCGGCGAGGACGGCGATGCGATTTTCGACAGCCGCGTCATCCTCGAATATCTCGACTGGCTCGCGGGCGCGGGCGCGCTCTTTCCCAGCGATCCGACGGCGCGGTTCAAGGCTCTGACGCTTCAGGCGCTTGCCGACGGGATCATCGACGCCGCGGTCCTGCAGGTCTACGAGCTGCGCTTTCGCGAGCCGGCGACGCGGTCGGCCAAGTGGCTCGATCATCAGGCCGACAAGGTCGCGAGGGCTCTCGCGTCGCTGGAGCCGAGTCCGCCCGAGTCTCGCGCGCGCCATGCCGGCGCGATCGCCTTGGCCTGCGCCCTCGGCTATCTCGATCTGCGCTTCGAGGGGGCCTGGCGCTCCGCCCATCCTCGCCTCGTGGCTTGGCTCGAGGCTTTTTCAGCGGCGGTTCCCGCCTTCGAGGCGACGCGCTTTCGCGGATGACGGGCTGCGGCGGAAACGAGAAAGCCCGGCGAGTCTCCCCGCCGGGCTCGAACGCCGAGAACGATCGGCTCAGAACTTGTAGTTCAGGCCGGCGCGGATCAGAGACAGGTCCACGTTGCTCTTTTGCGCGTCGTAGGTTTGGCTCGTCAGCGGCGCATAGAGATATTCGGCCTTGGCCGAGATGTTGTTGGTGAAGGCGTATTCGAGACCGGCGCCGATCACGCCGCCGCTACGCCATTCCGACTGCGAGCCGAACGGAATATTGAGGTTGGTGTCCGCTCCGGCGTAGCCGCCCGTCACGTAGAGCAGGACGCGGTCCAGCGCCAAACCGGCGCGCGCGCGCGCGGTGAACAGGGAGTCGATAGTCGTGCTGTACGGGCCGGCGGCATTGATTCCGTTCTTCGTCAGGTCGGCCCAATCGAAGTCGCTTTCCACGCCGAGCACGAGCTGGCCCATCTGATAATTGTAACCGGCCGTGCCGCCGACGAAGCCGCCCGACGGGTTGCCGAAATCCGAACTCGACGCGCTGCCGATCCCATAGCCTCCGTTCACGCCGATATAAAAGCCCGTCCAGGTGAAGACCGGGGCGACGTAGGCCGGCATCGGCGCGGCGGGAGCCTTGTGGGTGGGCAGGTCGGCGGCCCAAGCGCCGGTCGCGACGCCGGCCATCAGCGCGGCCATCAGAAACTTCTTCATCGTCATCTCCTCGTTACAAACCATAACGGAGGGAATCCCAATCACCCCGCCGGCATGGGAATAATATAGAGGAAATCGCCGGGAAAGTCTGTTGCCGGGATATCACAATTCAGCGACCCAGTGTGGCGGGAATCTGGCAATAATTGGCGAGCAACTTGATTACAAATGTAGCGATGTTGCTATCATAATGCACTGCGCTAACGATGATTTATTCTGGCATGAAATTGCGAATAGCTAAGAAGAAGTGAGATTGAAATTGGTAAATAATTTATTTACGTTGAATTCAATCCTGAATGTCGCCACATTCTGCGGCCGATTCGGCCGCAATGTGCGGTGCGGCGCCACGTTGGCGGCCACAAAGGGCAAAAGAAACGGCGCGTGCTTTCCCGCGCGGCGAGCGAAATGTGCGGTCCGATTCAGTCCGCGGTCGGCAATCGGCGCATGACGAATTCGATCTGGCCGTCCGCGCGTTCGCGCCAGAACTCGATTTCCGTCATGTAAGCGGCCTTGGGATAGCGCTCGAACCATTCGCGCGCCTTGGCGCGCGCTTCCGGGCGCGGCAGGCAGAACGACTCGCGCCGCCACGTCTCCGCGTCCGGACTGCGAGTCTGGCGCTGCGCGCGCCGCTTGGCGACGCGCACGACAAGGTCGCTGGGCCGGTCGCGTTCGATCGCCATTCCCGCCTCCTCGCCTCGATCCTAGCGCGCTCCGGCGCGCTTGGGGAGTCGCAAAGGCTTGGTGTCAACGCAAAGGCTTGGCGGCGTGGCGATAGTCGATCGGGCCGTTAACGTCGGGGGCGCGCGAGGAACGCTCGCGGCAGGCGCCCGTCGATGAAGGCGAGGCCGAGGGCGATGAGCGCGAGGCCGACGAAGTGGCGCGCCGCCAGCCGTTCGCCGAGGATCGCCGCCCCGAGCATGATCGAGGTCGCCGGCGCCAGCAGGGTCACCAGCACCACATTGGTCGCGCCCGCGCCGGCCAGAATGCGGAAATAGACGATGTAGGCCAGGGCCGTCGAGAGCGAAGCGATGGCGACGACCGCGGCGGTCGCGGCCAGGCTCGGCGCCGGCAATTCCCAGGGGCGGTCGACCGCGAGCGCCAGCGGAACCAGCATCAGGCTCGAAGCGGCGACCTGTCCTCCCGCTACGTCGATCGGCGCCAGGCCGAGGCCGCCAAACCGCCGCGCGAAGATGCTCGCCAGGGCGTAGGACAGTGCGGCGCCGAGCGCCGCGAGCTCCGCCGCGACATTGTCGGCGAGGCCGCGCGCGAGGTCGGGCCCGATCATCCACGCCACGCCGAGGAAGCCGCAGAGGGCGCCGGCGAGCCTACGCGCGTTCAGCCGTTCGCTGGCGGTCAGAAAATGCGCCGCGATCACCGTCATGACCGGCGTCGTCGCGTTGAGGATCGAGGCGAGGCCGCTCGCCAGATGCGTCTGTCCCCAGACGATCAGCGTGAAGGGAATGGCGTTGTTGACGAGGCCGAGGACCACGAGCGCGGGGACGGCGGCGCGAACCCTTCCCGGCGACAGGCCGGTGAGCGGCGCCGTCAGCCAGAGCAGGGCGGCGGCGAGCGAGACGCGCGCCGCCACGATGGTCAGCGGCGGCAGCTCCTTCACCGCCACGCCGATGAAGAAGAACGAGCCGCCCCAGAGCAGCGACAGCAGCAGCAGCAACCCCCATTCGCCTGTTGTCATCGCGCGTTGGGGAACGGCGGCCATTGCGTTGTCCTCTTAGGCGGTCCAGCGCGGGACATAGACGCCGGCGCGCGCTCTTGTCCGCCCGTTTCCGACGATCGCCGAGGATTCGACCGCCTTTTAGCCCGCCGAGCCGCGTCCGTCCGTTTCCGATCCTCGCGGCGCGACGCGGGGAAAACGCGCCATCGCCTCGATGTCGTCGAGCGGCATGGCGTTGCGGACGTAAAGTTTGGCGGCGTCGCGCTGCGGCTGGAAATCCCACGAATGCGCCGCGCCCTTGCCAAGCGCGGCGTCGACCAGGCGCCGGCGCCGTTGGCTCTCGCGCACTTGCGCCTCGAGCGCCGGCAGGTTCCAGCGGCGCGCCGCCTCCCGGCGAAAGTCGGCGACGCGTCCGGCTTGCTCGGGGCGCGCGGCGAGGTTGTCGCGCTCCTTCGGATCGGCGGCGAGGTCGTAGAGCTGGTCCGGATCGGGCGGCGAATGAATGAATTTATGGGCGCCGCGGCGGATCATCGCCATCGGCGCGATCGCGCCTTCGGCGAGGTATTCGCCGATCGCCTCGTCGTGGCCTCGGGCGCCTTCCAGGTGCGGGGCGAGGCTGCGCCCGTCGATCGTCTGGCCGAGCGCCGCCGAATCGCCGCCCGCCATGTCCACCAGCGTCGGCAGGATATCCAAAAGCGAGACGCTCGCCGCCACCCGGCGCGGCGCATAGCGCGCGGGAGCGCTGACGACGAGCGGCACGCGCACGGCGCCTTCGAAGAAGCTCATCTTGAACCACAGCCCGCGCTCGCCGAGCATCTCGCCGTGATCGCCGGTGAAGACGACGATCGTGTCGCGGTCGAGCCCGCTGTCGCGCAGGGCGGCAAGGAGCCTGCCGAGATTGTCGTCGACGTAGGAGATCGCGCCGTAGTAGGCGCGCCGCGCCCGGCGAATGTCGTCGTCCGTCACCGTCTCGGCGTCCATCGCGCAGACATGGCGCAGGCGCAGCGAGTGCGGATCGAGCTCGTCGCGCGGGATCGGCGGGTCCGGCAGGTCGATGTCGGCCTCGCGATAAAGGTCCCAATAGCGCCGAGGGATCGCAAAGGGATCGTGGGGATGGGTGAACGAGGCGACGAGCAGGAACGGCGGCGCCTCCTTGGCGCGGGCGAAATCGTAAATCGCGCGCTCGGCGGTGAAGAGGACTTCGTCGTCGAAGTCGAGCTGATTTGTGCGCACGCAGAGCCCGGCCTGGGTGACCGAGCTCATGTTGTGATACCAGCTCGGCCGCTCCGACGGATGGTCCCAGTCGGGAGTCCAGCCGTAGTCGGCGGGGTAGATGTCGGTGGTCAGCCGCTGTTCGAAACCATGCAGCTGATCGGGACCGCAGAAGTGCATCTTGCCGGAAAGGACCGTGCGGTAGCCGGCGAGGCGCAGGTGATGCGCGAAGGTCGGAATGTCGGCGGAAAATTCGGCCGCGTTGTCGTAGACGCCGGTTCGCGACGGCAGCCGCCCCGACATGAACGAGGCGCGCGAGGGCGAACAAAGCGGGCTGGCGCAATAGGCTCGCTCGAAGACGACGCCTTTTTCGGCCAGGGCTTGCAGATGAGGCGCCTTAACGATCTTGTGTCCGTGGATGGGAAGAAACGCGGGCGCGAGCTGGTCGACCATGACCAGCAGGATGTTGGGCGGTTTGCTGCTCATGTCCACGGTGCTCCTGACGCGAAGGCGGCTGGGCGGATTTGCCGGCGCGTAAGCGCGTCCATTCGGTTTGGACGGCGCTCTCGAGGCGCGCGTCATAGGCGCCTGCGGGCCACAGTCGTTTCAAGCTCTCGTTCTGGCTCGCGTCGAGCGCGCTGACCAGACGGGCGGCGCGAGCGTCGCGGGCGGCGATGTCGGGCCGCAGCAGGAAATTCAGCAGCGCGTAGGCCTCGTCCGGATGCGGCGCGTCGCGCGGAATGGCGAAGGCGTCGAGCGACAGCGCGCCGCCCTCCCTGGGCAGAACGAAGCGGATGTCCAACGGCGCGCCGCCCTCGCGGCTGCGCGCGCTGGCGGCTTCCGCTTCGCCGGCGTCGCCGACGGAAAGGCACGCCGCGCCGCTCGCCAGCGCGCCGACGACGTCGGGCGCCGGGAACGCGCGCGCGGCCTGTCGCAGCCGGTCGATCAGGGCGGCCGCGTTCTTGACGGCGAGCGGCGTCGCCCTGGCCGGATCGACGCCGAGCGTGCGCCACGCCGCGACGAACAACGCGTCGCGCGCATCGGGCACGACGATGCCGCAATCGGCCATCTTGCGCGCCTCGGCGGCGACGAACAGGCTGGCCCACGAGACCGGCGGCCCGCCGAGCCGTTTGGCGGCCTTGTCGGCGTCATAGAGCAAGCCGGAGGCGAACCAGCCGACGGCGACCGAGTAAGCGCCGCTGGGGTCGTAGGCCGCGAGCTTGGCGGCGACGAGCGGCTGGACCGCGCTCGCGCCGGGAATGCGCGACTTGTCGAGCTTGCTCAAGGCCGCCGGAGCGATCTCGCGCGCCAGCGCCGGGCCGGAGAGGACGACGAGATCGTAAGGCCCGTCGCGCCATTTGTCGGCGACGTCAGCCGGTCCGGCATAAGCGTCGTAGGCGACCTGGTAGCCGCTGGCGCGTTCGAATTCCTCCAGCGCCCGCGCATCGAAATAGTCGGGGAGCGCCAGCAGCCGTACGATTTTGGGCTTGGGCGGCGCCGGCGGCATGAACGGGGAAGCGCTCTGGGCGAGCGCGACTTGGGCGAACGCCGTCGTCGCCGCCGCCAGGATCAGCCGCCGGATCACGAGGCGCGCGCCACGACGGCGCTCAGACGATCGAGCGCGGAATCGAGCGTCGCGTCGCGCTTGGCGAAACAAAAGCGCACGACCGTTCGAACGGGATTCTCGGCGTAAAACGCCGACACCGGGATCGCCGCGACGCCTCGTTCTTCGACCAGCCAGCGGCAGAACGCGACGTCGTCGTCGCGCCCCAGCGCCGCGATGTCGATGTTGAGGAAATAGGTTCCCGCGCTCTCCAGCACCTTGAAGCCGCGCGCTTTCAGGCCGTCGCTGAAGCGGTCGCGGCTGCGCTGGAACGCGGCGCGCATCCCGGCGAAATAGGCGTCGTCCTTCATCAGCCCGTAGGCGACGGCGGTCTGCAGGTTCGGCGGCGTGGTGAAGGTGATGAATTGATGCGCCTTGGCCAGGACGCGCAGGATCGGCGCGCTCGCGCAGACGAAGCCGACTTTCCAGCCGGTGAGCGAAAAGATCTTGCCGGCCGAGCCGATCTTGACGGTGCGCTCGCGCATGCCCTCCATCGCGATCAGGGGAACGTGCCGGCGCTCGTCGAAGATCACGTGCTCCCAGACTTCGTCGCACAGCGCGACGACGTCGTGTTTGACGCAGGCCCTGGCGAGGATCTCCAGCGCTTCGCGGCCGTAGACGACGCCGGTCGGGTTGAGCGGATTGTTGAACAGGACGACGCGCGTGCGCGGCGAGAACGCCGCTTCGAGATCGGCCTCGTCGAAGGTCCAGAACGGCGGCTTCAGCGTCACGAACCTGGCGACGCCGCCGGCGCGCCGCACCAGCGGCAGATAGGCGTCGTACATCGGCTGGAACAGCACGACCTCGTCGCCCGGCTCGATCAAGGCGAGCAGAGCGCCGGCGAGCGCCTCGGTCGCGCCGGAGGTCACCATGATCTCGCTCTCGGGGTCGAGCGCGAGGCCCTGGAAGCGCCGGTAGTGATGGGCGATCGCCGCGCGCAGCTCGGGCAGGCCGAGCATCGGCGGATATTGGTTCCAGCCGTCGAGCACAGCCTCGGCGGCCTTGGCGCGCACGTCCCGCGGGCCCGGATCGTCGGGAAAACCCTGGCCGAGATTGACCGCCTCGCGCTCGCGCGCCAGACGCGACATCACCTCGAAAACGCTGGTGCCGAGTTCGGCGAAGATGGAATTCATCGGGCCCTTCACATGCGCTGCGCCGCTTCGTTCTAGCATCGCCTTCGCCGCGCGGGAAACCTCGCGTTGCATCGCCGCGCGGCGCGTGACACCAAGGCGCATGGATCCGTTCCTCGTCCCCCTCGTCGAATGCCGCGCGGCGCTGGTTCTCGGCGGCGCGCGTTCGGGAAAAAGCCGCTACGCCCGCTCGCTCGCCGAGGCGGCGGCCCCGGAGCGGCTCTATCTGGCGACGGCGTCGGCGGGGGACGCGGAAATGGCGGCGCGGATCGCCCTTCATCGCGCCGAGCGCGGGACGGGCTGGCGGACGCGGGAGGAGCCCCTGGAACTCGCCGCCGCGTTGCGCGCCGAGGCGCGGGAAGGCCGTGTCGTTCTTGTGGATTGTGTCACCCTGTGGCTGAGCAACGTCCTGCTGGCCAACCGCGATCCGGCCGCGGAAATCGCTGATTTGGTTGAGACAATCGCCACGCTCAAGGGGCCGGCGGTGTTCGTTTCCAACGAGGTCGGGGCGGGCGTCGTGCCGGCGACGCCGCTCGGCCGGACGTTCCGGGATTGGCAGGGTCGGGCGAATCAGGACCTGGCGCGCGGCTGCGGCGCCGTGGCGTTGGTCGCCGCCGGCCTGCCTTACCTGCTCAAACCGGCTTCACCCCCAAATTTGCGGCTGTGCTGAGCCACGAAAACTCGTGAAAACGCTGGCGACTCAACGTAAGCCTGCGCTAGCATCCGCGCCATGCTGCGCCTGTTTGAACGCCGAACGCCAGCCGCTCCCGTCGCGCAAATCGAAGTTGCGCACGCCGGGGAGGTGTTTCGCGTCGCCTTGAAGCGCCTGTCGACTTCGCAGCGATTCACCCTGCGCGTGCGCGCCGCCACCCGCGACGTCTTGCTGACCATGCCCTCGCGCAGTTCGCTCAGATCGGCGCGCGAATTCGCCGAGCGTCATGCGGCGTGGATCGGCGCGCGTCTGGCGCGGCTGCCGCATCCCGTCGCCTTCGCGCCCTCCGCGGCGCTGCCGTTTCGCGGCGTCAGCCACACGATCGTCCATCGTCCCGGCGAACGCGGCGTCGTGTGGACGGAAGTGGGGGCGCGCGGGCCGCTGATTTGCGTCACCGGCGAGAAGCCGCATATCGCGCGCCGCGTCGCCGATTTCCTCAAGCGGGAGGCGCGCAAGGACATCGAGGCGGCGGTCGCGCGTCACGCCAGGCGGCTCGGCGTCGCGCCGCGCCGCATCGCCTTGCGCGACACCGCGAGCCGCTGGGGCTCGTGTTCTTCGACGGGGGGACTGAATTTTTCCTGGCGGTTGATTCTCGCGCCGCCGGATATTCTCGACTACCTCGCCGCGCACGAAGTCGCGCACATCGTCCATATGAACCATTCGCCGGCGTTCTGGAAATTGGCGCGCCGCCTCTTTCCTGAGACCGAGCGCGCCGAGGCATGGTTGAGGATCCACGGAGTCGGTCTGCACCGCTTCGGCGCGAACGGCGATTGACCCCTCTCACGCGAGAGCGTCGATCGCTTCGAACAACAGCGACAGGTCCTGCGGCCGCGACAGCCGATGATCGCCGTCCTTGATCAGGCTGAGTGTCACCGGATCGCCCGCCATGTGTTCGACGAGGGTGAGCGCGTGGCGGTAGGGCACGTCCTCGTCGCGCATGCCTTGAAGAATCCGCGTCGGGCAGTAACTGCGCACGGTCTGGCCGAGAAGCAAGTGCCGACGCCCGTCCTCGATGAGACCGCGGGTGATGGGGTAAGGCTCGTCGGAATAGGCCGAAGGGCGCCGCCAGACGCCCTCCTCGACGATCGCGCGCCGCTCCGCTTGGCCGGCGCGCGCCCACATCAGCGCCTCGGTGAAATCGACCGCCGGCGCGATGAGAACCATGCCGGCGAGGCGCGCCGTCTCCCCGGCGGCGGCGAGCGCGCGCGCGACGAGAAGCGCGAGATAGCCGCCCATCGACGATCCCGCCAGGATCTGCCGACCGCTCGTTTGCCCGCGGATCACGGCGAGGCTCTCCTCGAGCCAGCGCGAAACGGTCCCCTCCTCGAACCGGCCGCCCGACGCGCCGTGGCCGGAGTAGTCGAAACGCAGCAACGCCTGGCCGCGCTCGGCGCAATGTTGGTCGAGAGCGGTGGCCTTGGTCGAGCCCGTGTCGGACTTGAATCCGCTGAGCCAGACGATTCCGGGCAGGCCGTCGCGCACTGGCGCGCGGCGGCGAAAGGCGATAGGGCGACGCTGCGGCCCTTCGCCGACGTCGAGGAATTGCAGTTCGTCTTGGTTCACGCTTCAATCGCCCCCATGATTCGTTCGCGCCTTGCCGCTGAAACGCAACGCTCCGCTTCGCTCTTGCCGGCGAAGGACTTGGCCGAGGGCGCCGCGCTCGTCAATGCCCCCGCCTCGGCTCGCGCCGCTTCGCGCCGATCCTCGCCGCGGCGGGCGACGGCGTGAGCGAGCGCGCCCTCGCCCCCTTCGGCCGCGCCGAGCGCGCCTCGCTCGCGGGCCGCACGATCCTGCAGATCATTCCTCGCCTCGACGCGGGCGGCGCCGAACGCACGACAATCGACGTCGCCGCCGCCCTGGTGCGAGCCGGCGCGCGCGCGCTGGTGGCCTCCGAGGGCGGGCGCCTGGCGAGCGAGTTGCAGGCGGTCGGCGGTCTGCTGACGCCGTTTCCGGCCGCGACCAAGAATCCGCTGGCGATGGCGCTGAACGTGCGACGGTTGGCCCGGCTCATCGTCGAGGAGCGCGTCGATCTCGTTCACGCCCGTTCGCGCGCGCCCGCCTGGGTCGCGCTCGGCGCCTGCCGCGCCACCGGCCGGCCTTTCGTCACCACCTATCACGGCGCCTACAGCGGACGCTCCGCGCTCAAGCTGCGCTACAACTCGGTGATGGCGCGCGGCGATATCGTGATCGCCAACTCGCAGTTCACCGCCGACGAGATCGCGCGGCTCTATCCGATCGCGCGCGACCGGTTGCGCGTCATTCCGCGCGGCACGGACCTGACGCGTTTCGCGCGCAACGCGGTCGAACCGGCGCGGGTGGCGCGGTTGCGCGAGGCCTGGGGCGTCGCGCCGCACGAGCGCGTCGTGCTCGTCGCCGCGCGGCTGACGGAATGGAAGGGGCAAAAGGTTCTCGTCGAGGCGGCGCGCTTGCTCGAGCAACGCGGGCTCAGGGAGGTTCGCTACATCCTGGCGGGCGACGCGCAGGGGCGGGAGGGCTATGCGCGCGAGATCGACGCGCTGATCGAAAGCGCCGCGCTGACGGGCGTCGTGTGGCGGGTCGGCCACTGCGCCGACATGCCCGCGGCGCTGGTCGCCGCGAGCGTCGTCTGCGCGCCCTCGACGGCGCCCGAGGCGTTCGGCCGCAGCGCGGTCGAAGCGCAGGCGATGGGAGCGTTGGTCGTCGTCTCCGATTCCGGCGCCGCGCCGGAGACCGTCCTGGCGCCGCCGCAGACGCCGGCGCAGCTTCGCACCGGCTGGCGCGTTCCGCCCGGCGACGCGGGCGCGCTCGCCGACGCGCTCGAAAGCGCGCTGAGCCTCGGCGCCACGGCGCGCGAAGCGCTCGCCCAACGCGCGCGCGCCCACGTCGAGCGCCGTTTCTCGCTGGAGCAAATGACCGGCGACACGCTGGCGGTCTATCTCACGGCGCTCGGGGGCTAGCGGATAAAATCAAACGCTTTCTACCCGCATCGCAGGTCCGTTCAGGGTGGGGAGCGGACCTTCGGATCAGCGGAATCGACGATCGGGATGCGCCATGGGCGGCCATTCGCAGTCGGCTCGACGGATGACTCAGTCTCGCCACAAGCGGAAATAGCGACCTGTTAGATATGCCGAATCTTCGGTACATACGAGCGTATCCCCCACTCACGCCAGGGCGGCTCGTCGTTAACGCCGCGATATTTCATTCGTGACAATTTGGACGATCGCCGGAACGGCAAAGCTATATTTTCCTGACAATATCACAGACATCGCGTGCGGGGTTTTCTGATCTCCGCTTTCCTCCGCCTTCGAGGGCTCGATGACTCAGCGACGCAAGCCGCAGGTCTGGCCGGAATCGGTCGAGGAGACGAGCAAGCTCAGTGATGCGCTTGCGATCCTCGCCGCGCATCGGCGCGACGCCATCCTCGAAGCGGTGGCGATGAGCGCGAAGGAACTTCTGCGCTCGTCCGATCTGCAGCAATCGTTGCCGAAAGTGATCGAGCGCATCGGCCAGGCCACCGGCGTCGATCGGGTGCATATCCTCAAGATCGATCCGGCCGCGCCCGATCAAGGCGACATCGTCCAACATCAGCTCTGGAGTGCACCAGGGATCTCGACGCCGCCCCATTTCAGGCACGCGAACGGCGTAGCCATGGTCGACACCGGCCTCGAATCGTGGCTGCGGAGACTGGCGGCGGGCAAGGTTGTCGTCGGCCACGTCCGGGACTTCGAAGCACCCGCTCGCAAGTTTTTCGAATCGGCTGACGTCAAGTCGGCCATGGCTGTTCCGGTGTTCGCCGACGGCCATTTGTGGGGACACATCGGACTGGACGACTGCCGCGACGAACGTGAGTGGTCGCCCACCGAGATCGATACACTCAAGACGCTGGCGGAGCTGATCGGCGCGACCGTCTCGGCGCGCCGCCACGAGGCCATCCTCGAAGCGGTTGCCATGAGCGCGAAGGAACTTCTGCGCACACCCAATCTGCAGCAATCGTTGCCGAGGGTGGTCGAGCGGCTCGGGCAAGCCGCCGGCGTCGACCGGGTGCACATCATCGAGATTGGCGCCGGCACTTCTTCCGAGCACAGCCCGGTCGTCCAGCACTACGTCTGGACTGCGCCCGGCGTTTCATCGTCGATCGATTACCAGGAAGTAAAAGAGCCGCTGGCCGGAGTGGGACTCGAATCCTGGGCGCCGAGGCTCACACGGGGCGAGACGGTCGTCGGCAACACCCGCGATTTCGAGCCCGTCGCTCGCACCCTGTTCGAAAGGGGAAACGTCAAATCGGTAATGGCTGTTCCGGTGTTCGTCGACGGCCAGTGGTGGGGCCTGATCGCTTTCGACGAATGCCGGTTTGAACGCCATTGGGAAGCTGCCGAGATCGACGCTTTCAAAACGCTAGCCGAACTGGTTGGCGCAGCGGTCGCCCGTACACGGCATCTCAAGACCTTGGCCGACGCCAATCGCATCGTCGAGAACAGCGCGACCGTTCTCTATCGGCTCGGCCCAAAGCCCCCGTTTCCGTTGATCTTCCTGTCGCAGAACATCAGCCGGTACGGCTACCAGGCCGACGAACTGTTGGCCCATCCCGAGCGCTGGGCGCAACTCATTGACCGCGCCGACCTGCCCGCCATGATCGACGATATCCGGTCGATCAGCGAGGGCAAGATGGATTCCAACGAAAAGGAATTCCGTGTGCGCAAGCCCGACGGTTCGATCGTGTGGTTTGACGGCCACGGCCGCGCGCTGCGTGACGGCGAAAACCGGCTGGTCGCCGTCGAGGGCATCCTCACCGACATTACCGACCGCAAGCTCGCGGCAGAGAAGATTGCAACGCTGGCGCGGACCGACTCGCTTACGGGCCTTCCCAACCGCGCAGCCTTTCTCGAACGGCTCAATCTGGAATTCGCGCGCGCCAAACGCGGCCCCAATCGATTCGCCGTGCATTACCTCGACCTCGACCATTTCAAGGACGTCAACGACACGCTTGGCCATCCGATCGGCGACGCCTTGCTGCGCGCGGTCGCCGAACGGCTCCAGAGCTGCGTGCGCGAGACCGACATGGT
>JBEKLU010000093.1:0-21438 GCA_050010035.1 Roseiarcus sp. | reverse complement strand
CGCCGCCCGAGAGGGCAAGACGGAGCGCTCGATCCGCATGACGCTGTCGCTTGCCTTCGTCGCGCCGCCCATCGTCAAGGCGGCGATCGAAGGACGCCTGCCGCGCGGTTTCGGCGTCAAGCTCCTCATCGATCTTCCGATGGCGTGGCCGCAGCAATGGCGGGCGCTCGGGCTTAAGGCCCCGACGCCGACCTGACCAAACCTGATCGGATTGAGAGACTGCACGGCGATCCGTCTCGCCCAATCCGCGCCGCCTTCGCGACGTCTCGGAGAGAAGCTTCCGCCGCGCGCCATCAGCCTATCTGGGAAACGGAATTTTGCGGCCAGAGACTGACGGCCAGTATCGGCCGTTCGCCGCGCCAGATATCCCGCTATCGCCGCCGCAGACCGCGGCGCGGGCCGCTAACCGACTATGATATAGAGGGATTTCCACGACCGGGAAACCACCGCCGCTCTCGCGGACTGAGTGGTGGGCGATACAGGGATCGAACCTGTGGCCTCTCCCGTGTGAAGGGAGCGCTCTACCGCTGAGCTAATCGCCCTGACCTCGGGCGCTTCGTTTAAGGCCGCGGCGAACCCCAAGTCAAGGCGAGGCCCGCTCTCTGAGCAGCCCCTCCGCCGCCTCGAACAGCGCGTCGAAATGCGAGATCACCCGGTCCGGCTTCAGTTCGGCGACGGGGACGTCGGTGTAGCCGAAATCAACGGCGACGATCGGCGTCCCGGCCGCGCGCGCGGTCTCGACGTCGGTGCGCGAATCGCCGACCATCGCCGCCCGCCTGGGATCGCCGCCGACTTTGCGGATCGTCTCCAAGAGCGGCTTGGGATCGGGCTTGGCGACGCCGAAGGTGTCCTGGCCGCAGACGAAGGCGAAGCGGTCGGCGACGCCGAGCTTGCCGAGCAGGAGATGCGAGGACCGCTCGAGCTTGTTGGTGCACACCGCGAGCCGCCAGCCCGCCGCGGCGCAGCGCGTGAGACTCGCTTCGACGCCGGGGAAGAGCGCGCTCACGTCGGCGATGTGCGCGGTGTAATGGGCGAGGAAATCGGCGAACAGCGCGTCGAGCCGGGCCGGCGCGAGGTCGCGGCCCGAGAGCCCGAAGCCGCGCGCGATGAGCGCGCGCCCGCCCGCGCCCAGCAGCGACCGGGCGCTCGCGAGCGGCACCGGCTCGACGCCCTCGCGGGCGAGGACGAAATTGAGGGCGCCGATGAGATCGCCGGCGGTTTCCGCCAACGTGCCGTCGAGATCGAAGACGAGGGTCGGAGCGATGGGCATGAACGATCTTTCGGCGCGAAGGTCAGGAATTCCAGAAGTCGGGCTCGGCCGGCGCCAGCGCGCCGCCGATGCGCAACGGCGCGATCTTGAGCGCCAATCCGTCGGCGCCCGTCTCGACCGCGACGCCGCACAGGGTCGCCGCGCCGTTCGCCGGCTCGAACCGCCCGGAGGGGATGCGGCGGGTGAAGCGGCGCAGCGGCTCGTCCTTCTCCATGCCGATCACCGAATCGTAGTCGCCGGTCATGCCGACCTCGGTGATGAAGCCCGTGCCGCCGGAGAGGATGCGCGAGTCCGCGCTCGGCACGTGCGTATGCGTGCCGACGACGACGCTGACGCGGCCGTCGACGAAATAGCCGAAGGCGTTTTTTTCGCTCGTCGCTTCGGCGTGGAAATCGAGGATCGCCGCGTCGCAGCCGATCCCGAGCGGGCACGCCTCGAGCTCCTGCTCAATGCGCTGGAAGGGGTCGTCGAGCGCGTCCATGAACACGCGCCCCATCATGTTGACGACGAGCACCTTGGCGCCGTTGGCGGCCTCGAAGAGATTGGCGCCGCGCCCCGGCGTCCCCTTGGGATAATTGGCGGGGCGAATGAGGCGGGGCTGGCGCTCGATGAACACCAGCGCTTCGCGCTGATCGAAGGCGTGGTTGCCGAGCGTGATCGCATCGACGCCGGCGGCGAGGAATTCCTCGCAGATCGCCTCGGTGATCCCGAAGCCGCCGGCGGCGTTCTCGCCGTTGACGACGACGAAATCGAGCCGCCAGCGCGCACGCAGAACCGCGACGTGGGCGAGAAGGGCGGCGCGCCCCGAACGGCCGACGATGTCGCCGATGAAGAGGAGGCGCATCAGGAAAGGCTCCGCGCGGCGATCCACTCGCGCTCGGTCAGGATGAAATCGAGCGGCTCGTCATGCGGCTCGTCGGGCACGGCGGCGACCTCGCAGACGGAATAGGCGACGCCGACCGCGTGGATCGGCCCCGCCGCGCGCAGGCGCTTCAGCGTGCGGTCGTAGTGCCCCGCGCCGTAGCCGATGCGGTGGCCGCGCCGATCGAACGCCAAGAGGGGCACGAACAGGAGATCGGGATCGACGGCGGGCGCCTCGCGCCTCGGCTCGGGGATGTTCATCGCGCCCGCGACGGTCGGATCGCCGACGCGCCAGAGCCGGAAGGTCAGCGGCGCGCCGCGCGAGGCCGTGACCGGCAGGGCGGTGGCGAAACCCTCGGCGGCGAGCGCGATGAGAAGCGCCAGCGCGTCGGGCTCGTCGCGAATGGGCGAGAACGCCGAGACGACGCGGGCGCGCCATCGGCGCGCCCAGGCGAGGCCCTCTTGGACCAGGCGGGCGGTCAGCAGGGCGCGCGTTTGCGGATCGACGGATCGGCGGCGCGCCAGCGCGCCCTGGCGCAGCAGCGATTTGGGTTCGGCGGCTCCGGACATGTTCGCGTCGATTCGCCGATCCCCTGGAAAAGAAGCGCGGGGCCGAGAAGGCCGTTGGACGGAGATCCCGGGCGCCTACGTAAGTAGGTGGGCGCCGTGTACCCAAGCCCACGGGCGAGGACAGGGACAGCTCCCATGGGGATCGTACGGCCCCGAGGAATATGGTCCTGACGCACCCCCCAGCTCCGCAAGAGGTTACTTAAGCGCTGGCGAGGCAAATGGCTAGGGCCGGCCGGGCGGCTCCGTCAGCGCCGGGCGAAATCGACCTTGACCGCCGGGCTGTTCGCGCCGGCCGAATAGAGTTCGAGCGTGATCGTCGCCGGCGCCGCCTTGTCGGCGAACGCGTCCATGATCTGGCGCACCATGCCGACATCGGGCCGCAAGCTCGCGCCGTCGACCGAGCCCACCTCCATGCCGATGAGGTTCTTGGACTTGGCCAGCGTGCAATTGGCCTGCCCGTCGACGCATCCGGTGAGCACGACGACTTGCAGGTTCTTCTTGTATTTCGGCCCGTTGGCGGGGCCCATCTCGACCTCGACCGACTGCACGGCGAAGCTCAGGCCGCCGGCGTCGCCTATCGGCGGACCGCGGTCGGGCGTCGGCAAAATGTCCGCTCCAGCGGTCGCAACCGCCATCACCAACGCTAAGCAAGCCAACTCGATCCGGCGACCCATGCTATCCTCCTCTTATGGTCCGTGAGCGCGTATTCGAACGATCGGGGCAAAGGATGACATCCCTGACGGAAGCCCAAGCGCTTCTCATTTCCGCGGCGATCGAGGGGCCGATCGCCTTCGCCGTCGTCCGCCTGGCGAAATGGCCGTCTCGAGGCCCGCTGCACGTCGGCGTCGCCTCCGCGGTGGCGACCGCGGTGACCCATCCGCAGCTCTGGGCGGCCGCCTACTGGGCCTACCCGCGCTTCCCCTATTGGCCGGCGATCCTCGTTCTCGAGGCGCTGGTGATCGGCGCCGAGGGCGTGCTGATCGCCTGGATGGCTCAACTGACCCTCCCCCGCGCCATGATCGTCTCCCTCATCGCCAATTCGTCGTCGTTCCTGTTCGGGCTGTGGCTAGCGAGTTGAGCGCCCGCGCCGACTCGTCGTCAGCGCCGAGAGAATTCGACCCTCAGCGGCTCGCCGCCCGCCGTGTCCGGTTCGAAATCGAGTTCGATCGAGGCCGGCGCCCCGGCGCGCTGGAAAGCTTCCAGTATCTTTCCGGGGACCTCCTTGCTGGCTCGAAAGGCTTGGCCGTCGATCCCCCGCAGCGCCTTGCCGATGAGACCCCTCGATCGGGCCAGGGCGCAGTTGGGATGCCCGTCGACGCAGCCGATAAGCTCGGCCGCCGGCCGGACCGGGCCGGAATAGTCGCGCAGGACGATCTGAAAACTCAGGCCGCCGGCGTCGACGTGGACCAGTTGGAGCGGCGGCGGCGCCAAGTCGGCGTGGGCGGCGCAGACCATCGAGGCGAGCGCCAGGCAGGCGAACACATTGCGGCGGCGCATGCTGACCTCCCGTCGATCGTCGCGGCGCAGGCCTTTCATCGCTCGCGCGGCGGGGATTGTCCATGCGGGAAGTCGGAGCGATTGCGATTATTGCGACGATCCGGGTCTATCCTCGCTTCCCCTGATTGCAGCGCTTCCCGTCATCGAGGCGCCGGCGTTGCGCGAGAACTCGCGTCAGCCCGCGCCGGCGCGGCGAAATCTCGCGAACTCGGGTTGCGGCTTGGCGCTCGCGAAACTATGGTGCGCCGCGTTCAAAACCATCCGAGAGATCCGGGAACCCCGATCATGGCCTTCATCGCCGACATCCTTTCTCGCGTTAAGCCTTCCGCGACGATAGCGGTGACGCAGAAGGCGCGCGATCTCAAAGCCAAGGGGCGCGACGTGATCTCGCTGTCGGTCGGCGAGCCCGACTTCGACACGCCCGACAACATCAAGCAGGCGGCGATCGAGGCGATCCGGCGCGGCGAGACCAAGTATCCCCCGGTGCTCGGCATTCCCCCCTTGCGCGAGGCGATCGCCGCCAAGTTCAAGCGCGAGAACGGCCTCGACTACAAGGCGTCCGACACCATCGTCGGCACCGGCGGCAAGCAGATTCTCTACAACGCCTTCCTGACGACGCTGAACAAGGGCGACGAGGTGATCATCCCCGCGCCCTACTGGGTCAGCTATCCCGACATGGTGCTGATCAACGGCGGCGAGCCGGTGTTCGTGCCGACGACGCTGGAGAACGCCTTCAAGCTCAGGCCCGAGGACCTGGATCGCGCCATCACGCCGCGCACCAAGTGGGTGATTATCAACTCGCCCTCCAACCCGTCTGGCGCGGCCTATACGCGCGACGAGCTGAAGGGGCTGACCGACGTGCTGATGCGCCATCCCAACGTCTACGTGCTGACCGACGACATGTACGAGCATCTCGTCTACGGCGACTTCGTCTTCACCACGCCGGCGCAGGTCGAGCCGGGGCTCTATCACCGCACGCTGACGATGAACGGCGTCTCCAAGTCCTACGCGATGACCGGCTGGCGAATCGGCTACGCCGCCGGCCCGGCGCCGCTGATCAAGGCGATGGACATGGTGCAGGGCCAGCAGACCTCGGGCGCCTGCACGATCGCGCAATGGGCGGCGGTCGAGGCGCTGACCGGGCCGCAGGACTTCATCCCGAAGTGCCGTAAGGCGTTCGAGGAGCGGCGCGACCTCGTCGTCTCGATGCTCGGCCAGGCGCAGCATCTCAAGTGCCCGAAGCCGGAAGGCGCCTTCTACGTCTATCCCTCCTGCGCCGAGGCGATCGGCCGCAAGGCGCCCTCGGGCAAGAAAATCGCCAACGACGAGGACTTCGTCAGCGAACTCCTGGAGAGCGAGGGCGTCGCCACGGTGCACGGCTCGGCCTTCGGCCAGGGGCCGAATTTCCGCGTCTCCTACGCCACCTCGCTCGAGACGCTCGAGGAAGCCTGCCGCAAGATCCAGCGCTTCACCGCGGCGCTGCAGTAAGTCGGGACGCCTCGGTTCGTTTCGCGGCGAGGTCGGAAGGCGGCCACGCCAGGCATTTGCGTTTTTCCCGTCCTTCCCGCAGAAATTGACGGCGCTCGCCGATTCGTCAGAGGATTCGGGTGAGGGGGCGCGGCTTCCACGGAGCGGATCGGCGTCATGCATATCCTCAGCTGGCTCGTTCTCGGCCTCATCGCGGGTTTCATCGGCAGCAAGATCGTCAACAGGACCGGCTCCGGCCTGGTCATGGATCTGGTGATCGGCGTCGTCGGAGGGGTGGTCGGCGGCTTCATCGGCAGGCTCCTGCACCTCGGCGCGGTGTCCGGACTGAACATCGGCAGCCTCGTCCTGGCGGTCGTCGGCGCGGTCGTCGTGCTGATCGTCTATCGCAACGTCGTGGCGCGCTCTTAAAGTCGGCGCGCCGCCACACTAAAGACTTGCGTTTATTCCGTCAGCCGCGCAGAAATTGTCTCCGCGCCGCGACGCGTTCGACGATTCGATCGGGAGGGCGTGAGCGGCGGCTTGCACGGAGGGGATCGGCGTCATGAATTTTCTGAGCTGGCTCGTTCTCGGCCTCATCGCGGGGTATGTCGGCAGCACGATCCTCAACAAGGGCGGTTCCGGCCTGGTCGTCGACGTCGCGCTCGGCGCCGTCGGCGCGGTGGTGTGCGGATACATCGGCACGCTCGTGGGGATCGGCGCCGTCTTCGGGCTGAACCTCTCGACCCTTTTCAGCCTCGTCGTCGCGATCATCGGGGCGGTCGTCGTCCAGACCGTCTACCACAGCGTCGCGGGGCGCTCGTAGAGCCGGTCACGGCGAACCGGAGGAACGCCAGCGCGCCGCCATGGCGTCGTCGCTCGATTTGGCTTCCACCCATTCCTCGAGGCCGCCGTCGGCGCGGCGCGCGCGCTTCCAGAACGGCGCCTGGGTCTTCAGGTAGTCCATCAGCATTTCCGCCGCCGCGAACGCGTCGCCCCGATGCGCGGCGGCCACGGCGACGAGGACGATCTGCGCGCCGGGCGCCAACGCTCCGAAGCGGTGGATCGCCGTGACGCCGAGGAGCGGCCAGCGCGCTTGGGCGCTCGCGACGACGCGCGCGATCTCGGCCTCGGCCATTCCGGGGTAATGCTCGATCTCGAGGGCCGCCAGGCGCCCGCCCTCGTCGCGGCAGAGGCCGACGAAGGTCACCAGCGCCCCGACGTCGACGCGCCCGGCGGCGATGAGGCGCGCCTCGGCCGCGGCGTCGAAGTCCTCGGCCTGGACGCGCACCGTCCCCATCGCCTCAGCCGCCCGTCATCGGCGGAAAGAAGGCGATTTCCCGCGCGCCGGCGATTCTGGCGTCATGCCCGACGTGGGCGCGGTCGATCGCGGCGCGGATCACGCGCGGCCGCTCGAAAGCATGGGCGTAGCCCTCGCCGCGCCGCGACAGCCAAGCGATGAGGTCGCCGACCGTGACGACGTCGGCGGGCGGATCGAGCGCCTCCTCGTTCTTGCCGACGCGTTCGCGCACCCAGGCGAAATAGACCGCTTTCATCAGCCCTCAGTCGCCCCCGACATGGTCGTAGCTCGCCTTCATGTAGTCCCAGCCGGTGTAGAGCGTCAGGATCGCCGCGATCCACAGAAGCACTTTGCCGATCATGATCGAGCCGGGCAGAACCGCTTCGCCCGCCGAGCCGGCGATGAGGAAGCCGATCGCGATCATCTGCGCCGTCGTCTTCCATTTGGCGACGGCGGTGACGGGAACGGGCACGTGCAACTCCGCCAGATATTCGCGCAGCCCCGAGACGAGGATTTCGCGGCAGAGAATGACGATCGCCGCCCACAGCGAAAGGCCGGCGATGGTGCGGTCGGCAGTGAGCGCGAGCAGCGCCGCGGCGACCAGCAATTTGTCGGCGATCGGGTCGAGCATGCGGCCGAGCGAGGATTGCTGCGCCCAGGCGCGCGCGAGATAGCCGTCGAAGAAATCGGTGATCGCCGCCACGGCGTAAATCGCCAGCGCGGTCCAGCGCGCCCAAGCCTCGCTCGGCCAGAACAGGAAGGCGACGACGAGCGGAACCGCCGCCACCCGGCCGTAAGTCAGGAGGTTGGGCAGGTTCCAGTTGCGACTGGCGACGCGCGCGGGAGTATTGGCCATTGGCTCGCCAAGAGACATTGAAGGCCGCCTTCCGTCAATAGACCCTTCTTGCGCCCCGCGCTCGCGGCGTTTCGTCACTCGTAATATCTGGGGATGATCGGCTCGGCGACAACGGGCGCAGCCGGGTTTGGTCTAATGTCGCGCCCGATCCGCCTTTCGGGAGCCCCGCCATGTCCAACGTCCACGTCGTCGACCATCCCCTGGTGCAGCACAAGCTGACGCTGATGCGCGACAAGACGGTCTCCACCAAGGGGTTTCGCCAGTTGCTCAACGAAATCGGCATGTTGCTGTGCTACGAAGTGACGCGCGACCTGCCCCTCGAGCTCGTCGAAGTGGAGACGCCGCTGGCCAAGACGATGAAGCCGACGATCGCCGGCAAGAAGCTGGTCTTCGCGCCTATCTTACGCGCCGGCGTCGGATTTCTCGACGGCATGCTCAACCTGGTGCCGAGCGCGCGGGTCGCCCATATCGGGCTCTACCGCGACCCCAAGACGCTGAAGGCGATCGAATACTACTTCAAGGCGCCCGCCGACGTCGCCGATCGGCTGGTCATCGTCATGGACCCGATGCTCGCCACCGCCAATTCCGCGGTGGCGGCGATCGACCGCCTGAAGAGCCGCGGCGTCAAGGACATCCGCTTCGTCTGCCTCCTGGCGGCGCCCGAGGGCATCGAGCGCCTGACCAAGGCCCATCCCGACGTGCAGATCTGGACCGCCGCGATCGACGAAAGGCTCAACGACCACGGCTATATCGTGCCGGGCCTCGGCGACGCGGGCGACCGGATGTTCGGGACGAAGTGACGGTATATAGGCGCGCGCGGCGAGCCCCGAGCGATTGCAGAGCAATCGTCCGCGGCGTCCGGCGTGTCAGCGCCTTGTTCGGCGAGGGTCGCGGCGGCGGCGACAGGCGCGCTCGGCGCGTGTCGCCGCAAATCCGTATCAGACGTTGCAGGAGGCTACGATGGGCGAAATTGCGCTTGCAGTTATTGGGGTCGTCGTCGGTGGCATAATATCAATCGTGGTTACAATAGTTGTTGAGAGCATGCGTAGGCCGAAATTACGGATTAGCATCGTCGATCCGGTTGATATCGACCGTTTGAGTTTGAGGTCGTTGCGACTCAAAGTAAGAAACGCGGACTTGCCACGGTGCGCACGTTGGATGATGCGAGCACCAGCTTCACGGTGCCATGGAAAGATAACATTCCATCACCATGACACAGGTCACGACGTTTTTTCTCGGCAAATGCAAACTCGATGGGCGAGCCAGCCTGAACCGGCACCACTTATAATGATAATGCCTGACGGAAGTCAGCATCCTATTTGGGATTTGGCGCGGTTGGATTTCGGGTTAAGCGCCGACATTGTGCCGGGAGAAGCCGAGGTTCTCGACGTAGCTGTTAGGTTCAAAAATGAGGGCGATTGTTATGGCTGGAACAATGAAATTTATTCGATTCCCGATAAGCACAATCAGAACTGGAAGCTCGTTAGCGGTCAGTATTTAGTTTGCGTGACCATGATTTCCTCTGGATTGACATTCTCGGAGATATTCCGTCTCGTTAATGACGTTGGCCAGCAGGATTTCCGCTTGGAAAAGGCGACGCAGGAAGAAAAACAAAGAGTTGATAATACATTGTCAAATTAGAGTCGGTAGCAATTGGCCCGCATGAGCGTAGCGGTGAGAATAGAACGCCGGGAATTTATATCGCGACATCGACATCAGACATCATGAAACCCGACGCCCCTCAAGCTCGGCGCCGCCGATGGCCCTTCCTTCGCGCATGCGGGTCGCCCCGTCGAACGCGTCTCCCTTCAGCTCGCCCCGCGCTGTCGCGAAGGGACGGAAAATGGCGCCCAACGTCTTGAAAGCAGGCCCCGCGGACCCGAAGCGGCGCGCTTCGCTTGCGTCGGCGGGATCGGATCCCGAGGCGCCGTTCCCTCCCCTCTCCCCGCTTTGGCACTACGGTATGCAGACGTTTCCGAGGCAGCGCGGCCAATCCCCCAGGCCCCTTGCACCCTACCTCTCCCCGCAAGCGGGGAGAGGAGAAGAACGGCGCCGCGCGCCCCTCTCCCCGCCAAGCTGGGAGAGGTAGGGGGGGCCTGGGGGATTGGCCGCGCTGTCGCCGAGACGTGCGAACGAGGCGGTCTGGAAGCGGCGACGCCCGCCCGCGCTACCCCGCCCGCTTCTGCGTCTCGACGCGGAAGGGGTGGGCGGGATAGACGCCGAGGATGCGCAGCTCGCGCGAGAAGAACTCGAGTTCCTCGAGCGCGCGCGCGAGCGGCGGATCGTCGGGATGGCCGTCGACGTCGGCGAGGAATTGCGTCGCCGAGAATTCGCCCTCGACCATGTAGCTCTCGAGCTTGGTCATGTTGACGCCGTTGGTGGCGAAGCCGCCGAGCGCCTTGTAGAGCGCGGCGGGGACGTTGCGCACGCGAAAGACGAAGGTCGTCACCAGCGGCCCGTTGTGCGCCGCCGCCCAGCGCGGCGTCTTGGAGAGCACGACGAAGCGCGTGGTGTTGTGGGTCTCGTCCTCGACGTCGGCGGCGAGCCTCGTCAAGCCGTAAATTTCGCCCGCGAGCTGGGTCGCCAGCGAGGCGCGGGTTGGGTCGCGCTGCTCCGCCACTTCGCGCGCCGAGCCGGCGGTGTCGCTGGCGACCACCGGCTTGAGGGCGTAGCGGCGGATGATCTTGCGGCATTGGCCGAGCGCGTGGACGTGGCTGTGCACGCTGCGCAGGCCTTCGAGCGTCGCGCCGGGAACGCCGAGAAGCTGAAAACGGATCGGCAGGAAGGTCTCGGCGACGATGTGCAGGCCGGAGGCGGGCAGCAGCGCGTGGATGTCGGCGACGCGCCCGGCGATCGAATTCTCGATCGGGATCATGCCGAGGTCGGCCGTTTCGTCCTGCAGCGCAGCGAAGGCGTCCTCGAAAGTGGCGCAGGGGAGCGGCGCCCAGCCGGGATAATTGTCGAGGCAGGCGATGTGCGAGTTGGCGCCCGGTTCGCCCTGGTAGGCGATGGTCTTGGCTTCGGTCATGGTCTCTTCCTCGGCGCCAGCATTTGGCGGGCGCGATGCAAGTCTCCGGGCGTGTCGACGCCGAGCGGCGCGACGTCGACGAGCGCGATGTCGATGCGCATGCCGGCCTCCAGCGCGCGCAACTGCTCGAGTTTTTCGCGCCGCTCCAGCGGCGAAGGCGGCAGCGCGACGAAACGCGCCAGCGCCTCGCGGCGATAGGCATAGAGGCCGATGTGATGCAAGAGCGGCCCCTCGCCCCAGGGCGCTCGGGCCCGGGTGAAATAGAGAGCGCGCAAGCGGCCCGGGCCGATCTCGGTCCCCACCGCCTTGACGACGTTGGGATCGTCGCGCTCTTCGGCGCGCGTGATCGCCGTCGCCAGCGTCGCGATGTCCACCTGCGGATCGCTCAACGGGCCGACCGCGGCGCGCACGGCGCTTTTCTCGATGGTCGGCAGATCGCCCTGCACGTTGACGACGACATCGTAGCGCCCCACGGGATCGAAGGCGCCGACCGCCTCGAAAATCCGGTCGGAGCCGGAGGCGTGGTCGGGCCGCGTCAGCACGGCGCGCCCGCCGATCGCCTCGATCGCCGCGACGATCCGTCGATCGTCGGCCGCCACCAGCACCGGCCCGACGTCGGCTTCGACGGCGCGCCGCCAGACGTGGACGATCATCGGCTCGCCGTGGATGTCGGCGAGCGGCTTGCCGGGCAGGCGCGTCGAGGTCATGCGGGCGGGGATGAGGACGATGGCTTCGGTCATGGGCGGGTTCGGCTTGCGTGAGGCCCAAAAAAGGCTGCGGCGCCGCGCTTATACGTGTTGCCAAGTCCGACGCAAAGCGGCTAATCAGGATTCCCCGCGGGGGGCTTCGAGCGCTCCGCCGAACGACCTTCAGTCTCGAGGCCGCCCCGCGAATGCAAACGACGACCGCCAACAAAATCGCTCTCGCCGTCCTCAGCGCGTTGCTGGGGACGATGGCGCTCGGCGTCTTTTCCAACGCGGTTTTCGCGCCCAAAGGACCGGAAAAGCCCGGCTACGGCCTGCCCGGCGCGCCGGGCGCCGGCGCCGCCGCGCCCGCCGCCGCCGCGCCCGCGACGCCGCTTCCCGTCTTGCTCGCCAAGGCGGACGCCGCCAAGGGACAGGCCGACGCCAAGGCGTGCGAGGCCTGCCATTCCTTCGAAAAGGGCGGCGCCGCCAAGGTGGGCCCGCCGCTCTACGGCATCGTCGGCCGCCCGGTCGCCTCGATCGCCGGCTTCTCCTATTCCGACGGCTTGAAGGCCGTCGGCGGCGATTGGACGTACGACAAGCTCGACGCATGGATCGCCAAACCGTCCGCTTTCGCCAAGGGCACGAAGATGACCTATCCCGGCGAGCCCGACGCGCAAAAGCGCGCGAACATCCTCGCCTATCTCCAGACGCTGTCGGACAGCCCCGTCCCCTTCCCGACGCCGGCCGCCGCGGCGCCTGCCGCAGCCCCAGCCGCTGCGCCCGCCGCTGCCGCCGAGCCCGCCCCAGCCGCCACCCCGGCGCCCGAAGTTTCGCTTCCCGCCTTGCTCGCCAAGGCGGATCCCGCCAAGGGGCAGTCCTACGCCAAGGCGTGCCAGGCCTGCCATTCCTTCGCCAAGGGCGGCTCGGCCATCGTAGGCCCGCCGCTCTACGGCGTCGTCGGACGCCCGGTCGCCTCGATCGCCGGCTTCTCCTATTCCGACCCCTTGAAGGCCGCGGGCGGCGATTGGACGTACGACAAGCTCGACGCATGGATCGCCAATCCGTCGGCGTTCGCCAAGGGCACGAAGATGAGCTACGCTGGCGAATTGGACGCGAGCAAGCGCGCCGACATTCTCGCCTATCTCCAGACCCTGTCGGACAGCCCCGTCCCGTTCCCGAAGTAGCGCGCGACCGGCGGCGCCCGCCGCAACGAAGGGCCGGGAATTTCCCGGCCCTTTCGCCTCGGCGCGCGCTCTTGCGCGCAAGCGCGTTTGAGGGTCAACTCGCGCGGAAAATCGGCAATCGGGAGGAAGGCATGGATCTCGGCGTCACCGACAAGGTCCGCCCGCTCGTCGCAGCGGTCCGCGCGATGGTGCGCGACGAAATCATGCCGCTCGAAGCCGAATACGAGGCCGAGGTCGGGCGCGAGGGCGATCGCTTCAGGCCGACGGCGCGTCTGGTCGAAATTCGCGAATCGCTGAAAGAGAAGGCGCGGGCGCGGGGCCTGTGGAATTTTTGGCTCACCGCGTCCCACAGGGGTTTCGGCCTGACGACGGTCGAATACGCCTATCTCGCGGAGGAGATGGGCTGGTCGCCGCTCGCCTCCGAGGCGTTCAATTGTTCGGCGCCCGACACCGGCAACATGGAGGTGCTGGAGCGCTACGGCTCGCCCGAGCAGAAGACCCGCTGGCTGCCCGATCTGCTGGAGGGCCGCGCGCGCTCCGCCTATCTGATGACAGAACCCGGCGTCGCCTCGTCGGACGCGACCAATATCGCGCTCGACGCGCGCCTCGAGGGCGACGAATGGGTCCTCAACGGCGAGAAATGGTGGTCCTCGGGCGCGGGCGATCCGCGCTGCTCGCTCTTTATCGTGATGGCGCTGACCGATCCCGAGGGCTCGCGCCACGCGCGCCATTCGATGCTGCTGGTTCCCGCCGCGACGAAGGGCGTCGAGAAGCTCAGGGCGCTGACGATCTACGGCGCCGACGACGCGCCGCACGGCCACATGCACGTCCGCTTCACCGACGTGCGCGTGCCCGAGGACGCGCTGATTCTGGGGCGCGGACGCGGCTTCGAGATCGCGCAGGGGCGCCTCGGGCCGGGACGCATCCACCATTGCATGCGCGCGGTCGGCCAGGCGGAGCGCGCTCTCGAGGCGATGTGCCGGCGCGCGGTGGCGCGCGAGGCCTTCGGCAAGAAGCTGTCGGCGCTCGGCGCCAACCGCGACATCATCGCCGAAGCCCGCATGAGCATCGAGATGGCGCGCCTCTTATGCCTCAAGGCCGCCTGGGCGATGGACACGCAAGGGGTGCGCGCCGCGGCGCCGCTGATCTCGCAGATCAAGGTGATCGCGCCGCGCGTCGCGCTCGAAGTGATCGACCAGGCGGTGCAGATGCACGGCGGCGCCGGGGTGAGCCAGGATTTTCCGCTCGCGCGCATGTGGACGGCGGTGCGCACCCTGCGCCTCGCCGACGGCCCCGACGCGGTGCATCGGCTCGTCGTCTCCAAGGCCGAGCTGAAACGCTACGTCAACGAGGGCGGGACGCGATGAGCGGGGCGGGGTTCCCTGAGGACACGAGCGCGCTCGACGCCTGGGCGAGCGGCCGCGTGAAGGGCTGGGCCGGCCCCAGCGTGGCGCGCAAGTTCCCGACCGGGCAGTCGAACCCGACTTATCTCGTCACGACCGCGAGCGCGCGCTACGTGTTGCGGCGCAAGCCGCCGGGCAAGCTGCTCAAGTCGGCGCACATGGTCGATCGCGAGTATCGCGTGCTGGCCGCGCTGGAAGGCTCCGGCTTTCCCGCGCCGCGCGCGCTGGCGCTGTGCGAGGACGAAGGCGTGATCGGCTCCGTCTTCTACCTGATGAGCCATGTCGACGGGCGCATCTTCTGGGATCCGGCGATGCCGGAATCGAGTCGCGAGGAGCGCGCCGGCGTCTACGACGCGATGAACGAAGCGCTGGCGCGCCTGCACGCGATCGACGTCGCCGCGGCGGGCCTCTCCGACTTCGGCAAGCCAGGCAATTATTTCGCGCGGCAATGGCAGCGCTGGAGCGAGCAATACCGCGCCAGCGAAACGGGCGAGATCGCCGACATGGACCGCCTGATCGCCTGGCTCGGCGCGCATACGCCCGCCGACGACGGCCGCGTCGCGCTGGTGCATGGCGACTGGCGCATCGACAACATGATCTTCGCGCACGACGCTCCGCGACTTCTGGCGGTGCTCGACTGGGAGCTGTCGACGCTCGGCCATCCCTTCGCCGACCTCGCCTACCAATGCATGCAATGGCGCCTGCCCAACGCGGGCGAGTTCCGCGGCCTTGCCGGGGTCGACCGCGACGCGCTCGGCCTTCCCGACGAAAAGGACTATGTCGCCGCCTATTGCCGGCGCGCGGGGCTTGCCGGAATCCCGGACTGGACGTTCCTCATCGCCTTCAGCTTCTTCCGCATCGCCGCGATCGTGCAGGGCGTCTACAAGCGCTCGCTCGACGGCAACGCCTCCAACCCCGAACGCGCGCGCAAGATGGGCGCCGCCGTGCCGCTGATGGCGCGGCTGGCGATGGAGGAGGTGGAAGAGTCCGCACGAACGAGCTAAGCGCGGTCGGCAGCGAGGTCCCGCCGATGTCGAAATCGTCGACACCCATTCCTGACGAACTCCTGCCCAACCCGTCTCCGGGCGAGATCCTGTTGGAGGAGTTCCTGCATCCGATCGGCCTCAACCAGTCGGCGCTGGCTCGGGCGTTGCGCGTTCCGCCGCGCCGGATCAACGAGATCGTGCTCGGCAAGCGCGCGGTGACCGCCGACACCGATCTTCGCCTGGCGCGATATTTCGGCCTTTCGCCCGGCTTTTTCCTCGGCCTTCAGGCCGACTTCGATCTGATGGAGCGACGGCGCGAAATCGGCGCCGATCTCGACGCCATCCAGCCTCGCGCGGCTTAAGGCCGCGACTGCGAAGGACCGTCGGGCGGCGCGGCGTCGCGAACCCGACCCGCCCGTCGCGCGCTTCACCGCCCGGTGACGGACTGGCGGCGAATGCGGCGGTCGATGATGGTTTGCGCCACGACCGAGACGACGATCACCAGACCGAAGGCGAGCTGGGTGTAGAAGGCGTTGACGCCGGCCGAGACGATCCCCGCGTTGATGGCGCCGATGATGTAGGAGGCGACGAACGTGCCGACCAAGGCCCACGCAAATCAGTCGCGTAAGTCCGTTTCGCGACGACGCCTGTGGATGGCGTGGACAGCTCCGGGGCCGATCGGCCCCGAACCTGACCACCCCGCCCACAGGAAGGCAGCAGAAAAAGCCGCAAGCCCAAGACGGACATTCAGAAAGCTACCTAAACCGGACATCTTCAAAAGCTATCGACATCGCCGATCGGCGCCTTCGACAACCGCAGCCCCGTCCATGAGGTCGCCTGACAGGCGTGGTCCGGCCGGGCGTAGGGATGCGCGAAGACGCGCGCCTAATTCGCGGCCGAATCGCCGGCGTCGTCCTCACCGACATCCAAAGTCGCCAACACGCGCCGCGCCCGGCTCTGCATGGCTCGATAGCATGGCTCCCATTGGCCGCCCTGCGGATTGACGAACGCCAACCGACGCGCCAGGTCCTTGAGAATATCCGCCTGCCGCTCGGCCCGGCGCGCGCGCTTCAGGGCCTCCTCATGCTCCCCCGCGTAGACGAATCGCACCTTGCGATCCTGGCAGACGCCGATGCACGGTTGGGGCGCCTCGATCCGGCCGCAGCCGATGCATTGCCAGGCCTGCACGAAGTCGGTCATCGTCTTTTCACCGCCCGCTGAACGGATTGGCGCGGCTTTCCGAAAGCCGCCGCCTCTCGAACATCATTCTCCCGCCCGCGTCCACCCACAAGTCGCGTGACGCCGCGTCGGCGCCGGCGGGCCTGCTCGGAGGATTCGCGCCCGGCGGCTCGGCGCCGAGACCTGCCTCGTCGTTTCGCGTCGTCGATGGACTTGGCGCTCCCAAGGGGGACTGAACCGCTGTTTTCGCCGCGCCGGGGCGACAGCATACGTTCGCAGCATTCGAGCTTGGTCGACTTTGTACTTTGAATATTTCAGGACAATCCGTTTTCCGTTCGCGGGCGACCGTCGACATTCGGCATGTCATGCGCTTGTCAACGATTGCTATAGTGACGATAGGAAGCATTTTCCTTCCGCTTAAGTCTTTATTTCCGTTCCCCAGAGCGTTCGCAAATCCTGGCGCAAGGCCGTGCGTCGCCAAAGCCGCTCCGAACGCAAGAAGAACGGTCAACGGCACATGCCATGGAGAATTCACAAAAGCGCCAGTCGTGAAATCGACCCCAACGCCGCCAACGCCGATTTGTTCGCCCTTGTCCATTCGCGCGAAATTGACTGCGAACGCGAACGCGCGCAATCGCCCTCGTTATCCCCGGAGGCGAGCGCGGCGCTCATGGCGCGCCGCCCGTTGCGGCGCGTGCGCCGAGGCGCCGCGGATCGAACCGAAGCGAGGGATCCCCATCGGAGCCGATCGGGACCCCGCCGCCGTTCGCATTTTCAGTGTTGGATCAAAGCGTCATATAGGAGCGTCGAGGAGGTCCCGGTTCGATGCCGCGCCGAGCGCATCGGCTGTGGCCGCGGCTCTCCGCTGCGCGAACCCCAGCGGGAAAACGCGGCGTTACATATTGACATGAATCAATACATCTGTTCAGTTATCCCCACAACAATTACGCGGGCGGTAGAGCTCGCGGATCGGCGCGCAGCTCGGGGCGCGCGCAACCCGGGGGGGATCGATGCCTTTATGGCAGATCGCGTTGATCGTTCTGGTGGCGGCGTGGGCCGTCCAGTCGGCCGGCGTGTGGCTGCAAATGCGGCATTACCAGAAGGTCTTTCGGGAATTGCGGACCAGATGGGCCGACGGCGCGATGGGGGCCGGAGCGGCGCCGGGTCGGTTCGGCAAGGGCGTGATCGCGCTGATCGTGGCGGCTCCGGACGGGACCGTCCGAAAAGTCAGCGTGATGCAAGGGCGAAGCGTATTCGCCAAGCTCAGGGACCGTGTCGACCTCGAGGGGATATCCACCGCCGAACTGAAGCAGCGCGCCGCCTCGGGCAAGTTCGACGCCGGGGTCGGGCTCGCTATCGTGAAGGCCCTCGAACAGATTGAAACTGTCGGCAAGTCGGCCGGCGATTCGAAACCCAACTTCGTGGCCGCGTGATCGGAACGAAGGCGCGCAGGCGCGAAGGTGGCGTTGTCTCTGGACTAGGTGGAGGGAGGTAGGGAAATGTCGGTTGCACCATTGATGCTGCACGGGATCGATCTCGCCGTGCAATACATGAGGGTCATATCGCCGCATCTCGATCCGGCGACGTTTTCTGGCCAAGTCGGTCATTTGAGCGGCGGGGTTGGCCACAACATGGTCGTCTTGGCTCAAGTGCCGGGCTCGGAGTACGCCGAGGCGGTCAAGAAGGCCCAGGCGGAAGAACATCTCGGCTGGCTCACCACGCTGGGGACTCACTTCATCGGCCTCTTCCAAACAGGCGGAACCGTGTTCGTGGGTTTCGTCACTGGCATCATTCCCACGCTGGTCGTGCTGATGACGGCCTTTTACGCGCTCATCGGTCTGATCGGCGAAGAACGCGTGCATGGCGCCGCCCGGGCGGCGGGTCGATGGGAGATCACGCGTTACACCGTGATGCCGATCCTGGCGGTGTTCTTCCTGACCAATCCGATGGCCTACACCTTCGGCACGTTCCTCGACGAGAAGTACAAGCCCGCGTTCTACGATTCCGCGGTCTCGTTCGTTCACCCGCCCCTCGGTTTGTTCCCGCACGTGAATCCCGGCGAGTATTTCGTCTGGGGCGGCATGCTCGTCGCGCTCTTGGATCTCGAGAAGGCGGGCAAGGTGCCGCCTAACTATCACGTGACGGTCGCCGTCTACTATTTGATCGTCGGCGTCATCGTGATTCTGCTCAAGGGCATGGTCACCCAGCGCATCACCGCGTTCCTGGCCAAGCGCCAGGGCATCGAACTCTGACGGATGGGGGGATCCAATGGCTGACGTCCAATACAAAGCAGTCAAGGTTTCGGCCGGGCCACACGGCTTTGGCGGACCACTCGTCATCATGCCGACGAGCACGCGCAACAAGATCGTCTCGGTGACCGGCGGCATGATATCGCCCGTCGCCAAGCGCATCGCCGAACTGACGGGCGGGATTGCGGTCGAGGGTTTCCGCACCCCGCCCGCGGAAAGCGAGATGGCCTGCGTCGTCATCGATTGCGGGGGCACCGCGCGATGCGGCGTTTATCCGCGCAAGCGAATCCCGACGGTCAACACTATTCCGGCCGGTCCGACCGGGCCGCTGATGGATTACATGACCGCAGACATTTATGTCTCCGACGTCACGAGCAACCAGGTCGCCTTAGCCGACGAATCGGCTGCCGCGACAGCGGTGGGAGGAGCGGCGAGCGTCGCGCCGTCTTCGGCGGCGCAGAGAGCGGCTGCGGGCGCCCAGGCCAGCGGCGGGGGCGGCGGCTTCGTCGACTTCATCAGCAGGTTCGGGCGCGGAATGGGCTGGGTGGTCGCCGTGTTCTTCGAGGCCGGCCGCAAGACGATCGATCAAATCGTGCGCAACGTGCTGCCGTTCATGGCCTTCGTGACCATGCTGATCGGCATCATTCTATACACCGGCATCGGCCAGATCCTCGCTGCGCCGATGGGTCCGCTCGCCAACAACGTCGTGGGCCTGGTGGTCATCTCGGCGATTTGCGGCCTGCCCTTCCTCTCCCCGATCCTGGGGCCGGGCGCGGTCATCGCGCAGGTCATCGGCGTGGCGATCATCGGTCCGCAGATCGCAAACGGCACGATCGCTCCGTGGATGGCTCTGCCCGCGCTGTTCGCCTACAACACGCAGGTCGGGTGCGACTTCGTGCCCGTCGGCCTGGCGCTCGGGGAGGCGAAGCCGATCACCATCGAGATCGGCGTGCCGGCCGTGCTCTTCAGTCGTCAAATCATGGGGCCGATATCCGTGCTGATCGCCTGGGGCGCGAGCTTCCTTATCCATTGAGGGAGAGACTACCGTGACCGAATACTTCCGCACCGTCGTGACGCAAGTCAGCAAGGAAGCGCTCGAAATCGTCGAAGGGGGGATCTTGATCCTCTTCGCCGAAGGCGCGCCTCCCGAACTTGCGGAAGTGTCGGTCCTTCATCGCGTCGTAACGAACCCGACGGCGGAAGCGCCCGCCGTCGGGGCGGAGCTGCGGATCGGCGCGATGTCGACCAAGGTCACCGCGCTTGGCGAACATGCCTGGAAAAAAATCGACGATATGGGGCACGTCGTCATCAATTTCGACGGCGCCGCCGTCGCTCCCCGCCCGGGGGAGATTTCTGTCGCGCCGGTGGACTTGACCGCGCTGGCGGCGGCCTTGCAGCCGGGAACCGAGATCTCCCTGCGGTCATAGGTCGACGACGGCCGTCATTGACATTGCGATGCTGAAACCGACGCGAGGTTCGTGGGCGCGGAGCCGCGCGGGCTCGCAACGCGGATCGCGCAAGAGGGAGGGCGTTGGGTGATCGAGCGCAAGGTCGTGGTGCGGGTCGGCGAAGGTTTGCATGCCCGTCCCGCTACGGAATTCGTCAAGCTCGCGCGTCGTTTCGCCGCCGACATCGAGATCGTTCGCGGCGACAAGACCGGCAATGCGAAGAGCCCCGTGAAACTGATGCTGCTGGGCGTCAAGGAAGCCGACGAAATCGTGTTGCGCGCGAACGGTTCTGACGAGGCCCAAGCCCTGGACGCGCTTTGCCGTTTCGTCTCGCTGACGCAAAGCGGCGAGGCGACGTCGAAATCCGACACGCCGGCGAAGGCGGCGCCGGTCGCCGCGCGCGTCGAAGCGACGACGCGCGACGGCGCGGCTCCGCATGGCCTCGCGGCGAGCGAAGGCGCGGCGATCGGCCCGTCGTTCTTCTTCGCGCTGGAGCCCGTCGACGCGCTCCGCCGCGAGATCGGCAACGGTGAGATCGACCCGGAAATCGCCAAGCTGCGGTTGGCCGTCGAGGCGGTCAACGCCGAGCTGGCGGAGCGCGGCCGCAAGGCCGCCGCCGGGTCGGACGAGGCTCAGATCATCGAGGCGCTGCGCGAGATCGCGCGCGACGTCGAATTCGCCCGGCGGGCGGAGGCGCGGATTCGCGCCGGTCAAGACGCGGTCTCGGCCACCCACGAAGCGGGCGAGCAGCTCGCCGCCGAGTTCGAGGGCTTGCCGGACCCCTACCAGCGCGCGCGCGGCGACGACGTTCGGGCGGTCGCGCGAAAAGTCGCGCTGTCGATGCTGGGAAAGACCGACGCCACGCTCGCCGACGCGCCGCCAGGGTCGGTGATCCTCGCACGCGAAATCAGCGCCTTCGATCTCGCCGGAGCTTCGCTCGAGCGCTTTGGCGGACTCGTCTGCACGACCGGGGGGCCGACTTCGCACGTCGCGATCATCGCGCGGTCCTACGGCGTGCCGGCGGTGCTCGGCCTCGAGGTCGACGTGGAGCGGCTGCGCAGCGCCCATACGGCGGCGCTCGACGGCGCGACCGGCGAGGTGGCGCTTGATCCCGACGCGGCGACCGAGCGGCGCTTCCGCGAGCAAATTGCGCGAAACGCCGCGCGAAGGGCGGATCTGCAAGCCTACGTCGCCGTCGAGCCGCGCACTCGCGACGGTCGGCGCATTGAAATCGCCGCCAATCTCGGCTCGCTGAAGGAAATCGACGCCGCGCTCGCCGTCGGCGCGATGGGGGTCGGTTTGTTCAGGACCGAATTGTTGTTCATGGAGCGCAGGCGCCCGCCCACGGAAGACGAGCAAGCGCAGGTCTACGCGCGTCTCGCCGAGGCTTTCGCGCCCGCTCCGGTCATCGTCCGCACGCTCGACGTCGGCGGCGACAAGCCGACGCCGGGGCTGGA
>JBEKLU010000092.1:0-21479 GCA_050010035.1 Roseiarcus sp. | reverse complement strand
TCCGCGCCGGCCGTCACCGTCCTCAGGCAAAAGCCGAAATCCCCATAGATCGGCGCCGCAACATCGCGGGTTCGTACTTGGGCGGTTTTCGTACGCCTCACGGCATCCGAAAACCTTCACCATGGCGGTCGATATAGGACCAAAGGACACCTCTCCGAAGCGGCCGTTTAATTTCACTCTTCGCCGGCGGCAGTGCGCCCATTTTGGTCATTCGGTCGCACTGGCTCGCTTCTTGAAAGCAGACATTACGGCGGGGAGGGCCTTCGACCGCTATGGTGAAGGGTTTCGGACGCCGGCCCCAACACGACATCGCGTGCCGCCGCGGGGCCGGCGTCCGAAAGCGTCCCAAGGAGGAAACCGCGGGCAGGATGGGCTCTGTTTGGCCGGGCGCGACCTATGGGGAATTGAAGGTCACGGACGGCTCGCCTTCATCGCCGCGGGGGCCAGTGGCCTCGGTCTTGGCGGTTTGGACGAAGACGACGGGCGCGTTTGACCTTGGACGTGTGGGGGTTTGGCGCGACCGCGGTGCCGGGAGAGGGCCAGTGGGCCAAGCGAAGACAGCGCCCGTCTGTTCTGACGCGCGGCCGGAGTCGAAGAAGGTCGGCGTTGCGAGGGACGAAGCGCGGCGCCGCTCATGAGGTGTCGATCCTGATTGGGGTCGGAGACGGTGAGCGCGCAGGGCGCAGGCCTTCGAAGGTTTCGATGACGATCATCCGGCCGCCGCAACACTCGGGATCGCGCAGCTTGTCAGAGCGACACTCACCGAGCCAAATACCCGCCATCGATAGCGAGGACATGGCCGGTCACGATCTTTGCGGCAGGCGAAGCGAGATAGACGACGCCCGCCGCGACTTCGGTCGTCTCGGCGAACCTGTGCAGCGGCATCAGTTCGAGGATTTTCCGTGACATTTCCGGATCGTCGAGCAACGTCTTGGTCAATTCGGTCCGGACCCAGGTGGGCGCGATGGCGTTGACACGAATTCCGCGCGGGGCCCATTCCACGGCCAAGCCCCGCGTGAGATTGACGAGACCTCCCTTGCTCGCGTGATAGGACGCGATCGGATAGATTCCTCCGCCTGAGAGGCCCATGATCGACGCGATGTTGATGATGGCGCCGCCGCCATTTGACGTCATAGGACCCGCCGCCTCACAAGAGCAGACGAAGGCGGCGTTCAGATTAACCTCCATCACTTCGCGCCACACTTCGATGCTCGTCTCGACAGCCGGAGTCCGCCGCACGAGCGCGGCGTTATTGACCAGGATATCCAGCCGGCCGAAGCGATCGAGCGCGGCGGCAAAGGCGCGTTTGACGTCCTGCGTGTTGGCGACGTCGGCGACGAGCGCAAGCGCCGTCCCGCCTTCGGCGACGATCGCGTCGACAGCGCTCCGTGCGGCGTCCTCGTCGCGGTCGAGGATCGCGACCCTTGCGCCGACCTTGGCCAATAGCGAAGCGGTCTCCCTGCCGATTCCCCGTCCGCCGCCGGTGACGATAGCGACCTGATCGCGCAGCGAGAATAATTGCTCCAACGTCGTGGACATTTTCGTCATCTCAATGGATCGCCGCATACATGATCTTTTCTTCCGTAGCTTCCGAAGATGAGAATTCCTCGACGATACGTCCTTGCCTTGCCACGAGGATGCGATCGGACAGGCTGAGGATTTCAGGCAGATAGGAGGAGATGACGACGACCGCGATCCCCTGCGCCGCGAGCGAGCGGATGAAGTCGTGGATCTCCTGGATCGCGCCGACATCAACGCCACGCGTCGGCTCGTCAAAGAACACCAGCTTCGGGTTCTGCACCAGCGATTTGGCGACGACGACCTTCTGTTGGTTTCCGCCGGAGAGCTCGACGATCCGCGCGCGGGCGTTGATCGCTCTTATCTTTATTCGCTTTATCCACTCAGTCCCGACGCGCGTCTGTTCCCGCGTCGACAGCAGCACAGTCGCGCCCTCCGGCGTCGCGAGCCTACCGACATAGATGTTCTCATCGATACGCATCGTTTCGAAGAAACCGTTGAGCTTGCGGTCCTCGGTGACGTAGGCGATGCCGTCGGCGATGGCCTGACGGGGTATGCGGTAGCGGATCGGCTTTCCATTTAAGTATATCATGCCGCCGAAGATGTAGTTACGCTTCAAGACCCCGGCGACAACCTTGGCGACTTCCGTGCGGCCCGAGCCAACTAGGCCGGCAATTCCGGTTATCTCTCCGGCATACACCGAGAACGACATGTTCCTGACCATCTTGCCCATGATGACGTTCCGGACGGACAGGACCTTGTTTTTTCGCTTCTGCGTCTTCTCCGGCCCGCGCGCCTCACCGTAGTACGTCTGCGCAAGATCGCGACCCACCATATGGCGAACAAGTATCTCGCGGTTAAGGTCCTTCGCCGGTCCCATATGAACGCGCTCGCCGTCGCGCAGCACCGTCACGCGGTCCGCCAATTCGAGCGCCTCCTCGAGCGCGTGGGATATGAAAATGATCGCCACGCCCTCTCCTTTCAGACGGCGGACCAGATCGAAGAAGTGCAGCTTTTCCTCTGGCGTCAACGTCGCCGAGGGCTCGTCGAAGATGATAAGGCGGGCGCGATAATAAACCGCACGCGCGATCTCGACCATCTGCTTTTGCGCCGCGCCCAAAGTCGACACCACCGCCGTCGGATCGACATGAAAGTTCATCGACTGGAGAACCTGCTGCGTGGCGATATACATGCCGCGCAGCCGGGTAAGGTATTTCTCCCGCCCGAGAATGATGTTCTGCCCGACCGTCATGGTTGGTATCAGGCTTGTTTCCTGATAGACCATCACTATCCCCGCACTAAGCGCGTCGGCCGGCGTTGTGAACACCTGTTTTTCGCCGTCAAGAAATATATCGCCGGAAGTTAGCGAAATGGCACCGGCGATAGCCTTGGTAAGGGTCGATTTGCCGGCGCCGTTCTCGCCGACGAGCCCGTGGATTTCACCGCGGTTGACATCGAAATCGACCTCGCTGATCGCTCGGGCGCCTTCGTATATCTTGGTTCCCTTCACCACTCGAAGCATGGGTTCGCCATCATGCCCAACGTTCATTGCGACTTTCCTCCGGCCGCCCGCACAAGTTTGACAATTTTGCTGCTGCCCTTTGATGTTACATAGACATCGCCATCGTGCTCCGCGACGCCGGTGATCCCGTGACACGATCCGCCGACTCGGCTGTGCAGGCTGGACTGGGGCTCGAAATCCTCGTCAAGGAAAATCACGAGACCATACGAGCGCGGCGGCGCCCACGCCTTGAGGCTGCCGTGCTTCCGAAGTCCGCCGCCTTGGACCGGCTCGAGATAATGGAACTCCGATCTGAGCGCGGGCGAGATCCAGTACGCCGGATCGATCGTCTCCATCATCTTGCGCCGATAGGAATCCTCGGTCAGCACGAAATCCACCAGTTGGGTCCGAAGGGCGAACATCGCCAGGCAATAGCCGGGCCCGAACGGCCTGATGCGCGCGGGGTAGCCGGGCAGATTTCCCGCCACCGCGTTAGGCCGCGACGGCTTCGAACCCGCCCTCGACAGGGGCACTCGCAGCAGGCAGTGCGACCATGCTTCCGAGATGATGAGCGATTGGCCGTCCGTGCCGAAGCAGACGCCGTTCGGATAGGCGAGCCGCGATTCGAGCACCTCGATCTGACCTATTTTCGGATCGACGCGGAGCAACCGGCCGCTCCTCCGCTTCTCCATTAGGTCGTAGACCCAACGATCGGGCGTATTGTCGAGCGATCCGTCGCAGACGTAGATTACGCCCGCCTCGTCTACGACCACCGAAGTCGGACATTTCAGTCCGTCCGGACCTTCAAATCTAAGCAGCCTCCCGTTCTCCGGCCCACCGGCGAAGGCTATTCCCTGCCCCGCGACGCAGACAACGACCCCGCCTTGTGGATGCGAAGATAATCCCGTCGCCAATCCGTCGAACTCCGCGACGGTCGTCTGATCGGCAAAATCCGCATTGGAGAATCGAATAAGCCTGTGACCGCTGGTGACGTAGACGGAGCCATCATTGGAAAAGGCGATATCGTCCGGCTCGTTGATCGCCGCGTTGACGACCGGACATTCCTCGAGCCGCGAATTGGGGCGCGTGGGACCATCCAGAACCGGATTGGCGAGGCGGTCCCGATTACGGAACACTATCTCATTGATTACATCGATGACCGCACTGCTCACTGAGTGATCCTCCTCGGCGCCAAGGCACGGAACGCCGGACTATCGTTTGCCCCAATATGCCGTCGGCCCGTTCCATTCCGGATCGGCGTCCGGCAGCTTCACCCGACCGATCCGATCGTTTGAGAGGCCGCCGATATAGAGGTAGCCGCGCTCCTCGCGCATCGAGGTCACGGACGGATGCGACTTGCCGCCGATGTCGCCGAGCGTCTCGAGGATCGATCCGCTCTCGTCGAACTTCAAGACGCAGCCGTTGTTGATGTTCGGATAGAGCCATTCGTCGTCCGGGATGCGCTTGATCATGCGCCTCCTGAACTCCGGATACTCCATCGCAAGGTCATGGGCCGGCGTGCGCAGGCCAACCAGCGCCAGCCAGTAGCGGCCGTCCGACGCTCGATTTATATTGTCGGGCATTCCCGGCAGATCGCCGATCAATGTCTCGAGCTTTCCCGCTTTGGGTCCGGCGATCCAATAGCGCTCGATTCGGCAGGGCCAAGTCAGGGCGAAAAGAATCGACTGTCCGTCATGCGCGACGCAGACGCCGTTCGGGAATACCTGGTCGCGGAGCAGCGTTCTCGTCTTGTTCGTCGCGGGATCGAAGACGATGATGCGTCCGTTGCCGCGCCCTTCCAGCGCGTCGGTCGCCCAAGTAGCGGCGGTGTAGCGCAGAGTCGCTTCGCTGAAGTAAATCTTTCCGTCAGGCGCGATGTCTAGGTCGTCTGCGAGCACCAGTCGGGAATCGTCGCGTATCTTGCCGAAGGTGCGGTTCGTCTCGTCGGTGAGCTTATATACAGAGCGGTCGGGCCGCACGCCATATACGCCCATTCCCCCGATGCAGATGATGAGATTGTCGTCGCGATCGAAAGCCATTCCTAGCGGCCGCCCGCCCGTCCGGGCGAAGATTTCCTGAGTTTTGAAACCTTCGCCGCTGAACCGCCAGATAAAGCCCTCGCGCGTGCCGCAATAGAGATTGCCGGCGCGATCGAAAATGACGTCTTCCGGCCCATCGAGCTTACCGAGGCCGATCGCCTCGGCGTCGCGCAGGCGGTTGTTGAGCGAGAGGGGCGAGCCGCCGCCGGGCGAAATGTCGCGCCTTTGCCCCAGCTTGAAATAGGTCGGCACGACATAAATTTTATCGATAGCCTTATTGCGGTTGCGCGACCATTTGACGTCGATGCCGACCGCCAACAGCATCATGAATCCGAGGAAGGTCCATGTCGCGCCGCCGACCAACCCGAAGCGCACCAATCCGTTGTTGAGCACTAGCACTATCGTCGCGCCGATCAGCGCCTGGGCGACCGTCCCCTTGCCGCCGGACAGGTTGACGCCGCCCAGAACGACTGCGGTGAGCGCGAGTATTTCCATGCCCACGCCTGTGTCAGAAGTCGGACTGTTGACCCGCGCCGCATAGAACACCCCACCGAGTGCCGCAAGTATGCCGGCGACGACGTAAGTCAGGAAAAGATGCCACTCGACCGGAATGCCCGCATGGCGCGCGGCGCGCCGGTTGGAGCCGATGGCGGCGATATACCAACCCGGTCGACCGCGGCTGAGAAAGACATGTCCGACGATAGCGACCAGCGCAAGAATCAGGATGTTGGACGGCGCGCCAAGGACGCTGCCGCCACCGAGCCAATCCCATATTCGGCTGTCGCCCAGCGAAAGCGCCATTCCTAGCGAATATTGCAAGATCAGCAGATTGACTATGGCCCGAAAGATGAGCATCGTCACGAGCGTCGTCAGGAAGGCTCCAAGCCCCACGAACCCGATCAGGAAACCGTTGACCGCGCCCATGAGTCCGCCGCCCGCGAGCGCCAGCACGATGGCGACTGGCGCCGGCAATCCACACATATTGAACATCGCCAGCGCAACGAAATTCGCGATGGCGAAATTCGCGCCGACGCTGAGATCGATGCCGCCGGAAATAATTACGATGGCCTCCGCTATCGCAACAAACCCGAATTCGCCGAATTCGCGACTGGTCGCGACAATGTTTCCGCCCGAAAGATAGCCCGGAATGAGAAGCGCGAAAGCCACGATCACCGCGATAGCGGCTGTGAAAGGCACAATCGGGTCCATCCACCGCTTCTGCAGTAATTCTCCGACGAATAGCTGGGGCGACCACTTGTACTGCAGGCGCAGTAAGCATTCCCCGAAGCTGCTGTCAGCCATTCGATCCATCCCTAATTCTCTTGCAAGCGGCCGCGCAACGCGCGCGGCCGCGCCTGGATGTCGCGCCTCCCGATCAAGTCTACGTCAATAAGGCTTGCCGTCCTTTGGAATGTCGCTGCAGCGCGCGTGATCGATATTGTCCTTGGTCACCCAGAACCAAGTCGAGTAGGATGCGACACTGTGCGAACCGGGCTTCTCGCCCGACATCATCAGGGCCTTCGCCATCACAACCACCTCGCGGCCTTGGTTCCACGCTTCCCAATCCAAATATTTGTCGATTAGACCAGCCTTCACCGCGTCGCAGCCTTCGCGATAACCGCCCCCGTTGCTGTATACGATGACCTTACCCTGAAGCCCGGCTTTCTTCACCGCCTCGGCGCCGCCAATCGTCATGATGTCGTAGGGGCCGAAAATCGCGCAGACATCTGGATGCTGCTGGAGCACGGCGGTCGTGATGTCGTAGGCCTTCGTGGCTTCCCAATTCGTCGCCTGGCTCGAAACGACCTTGATGGTGGGGTCCTTTGCGAACTCCTTCATCAGCCCGTCGACCATGTAGACGTTCTGGGCCGCCGTAAGTTCGCCCTGCAGAATCACGACCTTCCCGGATCTGCCGCTGTCTTTTCCGCAATCCTTGACGATCTGCCTGCCCGTCTCCAACCCCTGGTCGATCCAATCGCCGCCGACGTAACCGTCGCTAAGCGCATTCGACATCATGCTGAGCTGAATGACGTAGATTCCAGCGGCCTGCGCCGCTTTGATCTGCTTCACTAGCAACTGGACGTTAAGGTTCTGCGCAATGATCACGTCGGGATGGTCCGCGATGAGGCCTTCAAAAGCCTGAGCGTCGGCGACGCTGTTCCAGGCCGGGTCATGGACCGTGTATTTCATGTGGTTGTGTAACACCTCGCTGCGGATCACATATTCCCATGTGTCCATCAGGGGCGCTCCAAGCGTCATCGGCAGGAAGGCGATCGTCTTGCCCTCCAACGCCTTCGCAGAAAGATCATGCAATTCAGTGCCGGCGTCCGCCGCGATCGCCGGCATCGCGAACAGGCCGATCACCCCCGCAATCATCAAGCCAAGCGGCTTTGCCAGCCGTTTGCATTGGGTCATGAGAAACATTGTATCCTCCCAAAGTGACGCGCCTTGATTGTCGGATCATGTCGAGGAAGGCGCCGCCTCTACAGATCTCCTTGCCGAGCTGTCTCCTCGTCTCTTGGATGCAGCTTTCGATCCAGAGCAATGGCTCCGAGAAGAACGACGCTCTTCACGATGTCCTGAACGTCGCCCTGGACGTTCAAGAGGATCATGGCGTTCAGAAGCGTGCCGATGAGCGCTGTTCCTGCCAGCACGCTCACGATGGATCCGCGACCGCCGCTGAGACTGACCCCGCCAAGGACCACGATCAGCAGAACGTCGAATATGAGGCTCGAATTATAAATAAGCGTGTCGATCGAGGCGATGGTCCCTGCTGTGACCAAGCCCGCCAGAAATGCGACCGTCGCTGAGAAAGCGTATTGTCCGATCGACAGGACGCGCACGGAGACGCCCGTCAGGCGAGCGGCCTCGGAATTGTCGCCAAACGCATAGACGAATCGGCCCGCGCGCGTGCGGGTCAGCATCAAGTGCCCGATAAGCGCCGCAACCGCAAAGATCAGCACCGGAACTGGCAGGCCAAAGATGTCGCCTTGACCGAGAGCGATCAGGAAATCCTGGCCTGGCGGCATATAAGTGATGATTTGGCCGAGCAACACCCAGCGGCCGACTCCATAGACGAAAAGCCCGGAGGCCAGCGTGGTGAAAAGCGCCGGAATCCCGATAATGGAAATAGCGAACCCGTTGAAACAGCCGACGATGAGAGCCAAGCCGAGACCGAGGCCAAGGCCGGCGGCAAGACCGTATCCAACTCCGATCAGCTTCAGGGACCAAGCGGCACAGACCGCCATGACCGCGACTTGAGAAAGATCCAGCCCCCGGCCGATGACCACCACCGTCATGCCAACGCCGAGGATCCCGAGAACGGAAACGGTGCGCGCCAGGGTCGAGACGTTCGCAAGACTGAAGAAGCCATCCACGAAAATGGCGCAAAGCACGAAGATCACGATCGTCGTCCCGAAGACAAGCGTCTCCTGACGGATGTTCTTCAGGCGGAAGGCGGCAGGTTCGGCTGTCGCCACCTCGCTGCCCTTGCCTGATCCCATTGAAACTTCATGTATCATTTTTGCTACTGCTTTGAGACAGAACGAAAATACGGCGCCAGCCTCAGACGAGCATGGCCATCGGCTCCTCGATCAGCGCCTTGAATTTCGATAGAAGCTGCGCCGCAGTCGCCCCGTCGACCGCGCGGTGGTCGGCGGACAGCGTGACCGTCATGACGGTCGCCACCGCCGGAGCGCCATCGCGAACGACGACCCGCCGTTCGGCGGCGCCCACGGCCAGGATCGTCGCTTGCGGCGGATTGAGGATCGCGGCGAAGTTCCTGACGCCGTACATCCCGAGATTCGAAACGCTCGCGGTTCCGCCCTGATATTCCTCCGGCCGGAGCTTGCGTGCTTTCGCCCGCGCCGCGAGATCCTTCATCTCGGTCGAAATCGTCGACAAAGTCTTGGTCTCGGCGCGCCGGATAATCGGCGTGACGAGACCGCCGAGGATCGCGACGGCAACGCCGATATCCGCGTGCCGATGGCGCAACAGGGCTTCCTCGGTGAAGGACACGTTGGCGTCCGGAACGCGTGCGAGCGCCAGCGCCAGAGCTCTGACGACGAAGTCGTTCACCGACAGACGGATGGCCTGCCCCTCGCCATGTTCCACCGCCGCCACGCCGTTGAATCGTTCCTTCAGCTCGAGCAAGTCGTCGATCGCGCAGTCGGCGGAAACATAGAAATGAGGAACGGTCCGCTTCGCATCCGAAAGGCGACGCGCAATCGTCAGCCGCATGGAATCATGCGCGACTTCCTCGAAGCCTCCGGGCTCGAATAAGCCGGCGGCCTTGCCGGCGTCCGAAGCGAGCGTCTGCGGCGAAACCGGTCCGGCGAGCCGGATATTCGCCGGCGCGACTGCCGGCGTCGTCGCTTTTCTCGCCGCGAGCGCACGGAAGGCCGGCGCAGCGGTCACATCCCGCTCAATGATGCGGCCATGGGGGCCGCTGCCGTCGATCGACGCCGCGTCGAGGCCGGCTTCCGACATCAGCCGACGGGCGATCGGCGAAGCAAATAGGCGGATTGCATCCGAGCCGTTCGCGCCTTCGGAAGAATGGCTCTGCGAAGGCGGCGTTGGACGGGCCGCCGAGAGTTCCTGAGACGAAGCATGGGCGGATCCGTCCGCCGCGGCGATCGGCCGGATGGGCTCGATCGTTTCGGCGGCTGTCCGACTCCGCGCAATTTCGCCGCAAGCCGCCTCTTCTTCGCTGGCGATAATCCCGATCACCTCATTCACCGGGACGTCCGGCGAGCCGGCGGGAACGAGGATCCGCACGAGGACCCCCGCGGTGGTCGCCTCGACATCCATAGTCGCCTTGTCCGTCTCGACTTCCGCGATGATCTCGCCCGAGCGAACTTTATCGCCGATGGCTTTCACCCATTTGACCAAGCTGCCCTTTTCCATGGTCGGCGAAAGCGCTGGCATAAGAATGTCGGCTGGCATGCTTATCGGAACTCCGCTAGCGAGTCGTCCGGTTAGGATCAGCGGTAGCAGGCGCGACGAATCGCATCGGCGATCGCGTCCTGGCTTGGAATGACGGCGCGCTCGAGTTTGTCGTTGTAGGGCATTGGAACTTCGAGGGCGCCCAGGCGCTCGATCGGAGCGTCGAGCCAGTCAAAGGCCAGTTCGCTGATCTGAGCCGCGATTTCGGCGCCGAGGCCGCCGGTTCGCCAGGCTTCGTGAACGACGACGCAACGATGCGTCTTCTTTATGCTTTCGATGAAGCAATCCATGTCGAGCGGGCGAAGCGTGCGCGGATCGATCACCTCGACAGAAATGTTCTCCCGGGAGAGGACCTCGGCCGCCGACAGCGCCCGCTCGACCATCGCTTGGGTCGCTATGACGGTAACGTCCGCGCCGCGGCGCTTGATATCAGCCTTTCCGATTGGGATCTCGTAAGGCGCCTCGGGTACCGGCGCGGCTTGACCGAGATAGAGCAGTTTGTGCTCAAGGAACATCACCGGATTGTCATCGCGAATCGACGAGATGAGAAGGCCCTTAGCGTCGTAAGGCGTCGACGGCGCCACGACGACGAGCCCCGGAACATGGGCGAACCAGGCTTCGAGCGACTGGGAATGTTGGGCGGCGAGCCGAATTCCGCCGCCCTGAGGACCGCGGAACACGACCGGCACCTTGGGGGCGCCGCCCAGCATGAACCGCAGCTTGGCCGCCTGATTGACGATCATGTCCATCATCAGGGTGACGAAATCGAAGATCTGAATTTCGGCGATCGGCCGGCGACCGCAGATCGCCGAGCCGACGGCCGCGCCCGCGATCCCCATTTCGGAAATCGGCGTGTTCATCAGGCGCGCGCCGCCGAAGCGATCGATGAGCCCACGGGTGACGCCGAACGTGCCGCCGATCCGGCCGACGTCTTCGCCGAGAATGAAGACGCGCTCGTCTCGCTCCATTTCCTGCGCCATCGCCTCTTTGATGGCTTCGAGGTAGGTGAGCGGCCGATCGCCCGGCGGGGGCGGCGGGCTCGCCGCCTTGAAAGGCGCCGAGACCGACTGCAGCAGGATGCCGACGTCGGGCTCGGGCGACGCGTTGGCGAAGGCGACCGCCGCGTCGATCTCTCGATTGGCCTGCGCCGTCATGGCCTCGAACTGGGCGTCCGTGAGGGCGCCGCGCTCCTTCAACATCGCCACGCACCGCGTAATCGGATCGGCGGGGCCTCCCGCCGACCACGCGCGCTCCTCGTCGGCCTCGCGATACTGGGGCAGGTTCGCCCGCATCGAGTGGTCGCCGTGCCGATACGTGATGGCTTCGATGAGGGTCGGCCCCTCGCCCGTCCGGGCCCGCGCCAACGCCACGGCCGCCGCCTCGTAAACCGCGACCACGTCGTTGCCGTCGATGGTCTCTCCGGGAACCCCGTAGCCCGCGGCGCGCGCCGCGACCGACCCACCGGCGGTCGCTTCCCTGAAGGGCGTGGAAAGCGCGTACTGGTTGTTTTCGCAGATGAAGACGACCGGCAACTTCCAGTTGGCGGCGATGTTGAGCGCCTCATGGAACAGGCCTTCATTCGCTGCGCCGTCGCCGAAGAAGACGACCCCCGCGTCCTTCCCATTACGCTGCTTGGCGGCGAGAGCGGCTCCGACGCCGAGGCCCATGCCGGCCCCGACGATGCCGTTCGCGCCGATGATGTTGAGGCCGAAATCGGCGATGTGCATCGATCCGCCGAGCCCCCGACAATATCCGTCGCTACGGCCGAGAAGCTCCGCCATCATGCGATCGACGTCTGCGCCCTTGGCGATGCAATGCCCGTGGCCGCGATGGTTGGAGGTGACGAAGTCCTCCGCCGCGAGCGAAAAACAGGCCCCCGCCGCGATCGCCTCCTGACCGGCCGAGGAATGCGCCGTGCCTTTCACGGCGCCTTCCAGAAAGAGCTGCGTGACCTTCAGTTCGAAGGCCCGAATTCTCATCATGGTGTTGAGGAGCTTTCGCAGATCCTCGTCGCCCAACGGCGGCGCGTTGCGCGCGCTCGCGCGCACGACGGCCTGTTCCGGCGCGCGGGCGTGTTGCTTTCTCTCGGCGACCCGCTGCGGCAGACCTGTCGAAGCCGCGCCCTCCCGACTTTTCGCCATCGAGTTCTTCACGATCGCTCCTCTGCGCGCCCCCTCGACGCCGCTGGCACGGGACGCCGCGGTCGTTCGACTCGGCATCAGGCGGTGGATTGCACGCGTGGGTGCTCGTCGTTTCCGTCCCGCCTCGCGTCCCCCTGCCGTTACGGCGGAGACATCGTTGCCGTCAAAGTTGATGAATTCAGCTCTAAGCACAAGAACAATCTACCTATGGAAGAAATACGCATTCCTTATAGCTCCTCGTTCAGAGCGAAATGCGGCGGCCGCGCGCGAGCGAATTCGCGCGCCTCCTCGGGGTCGGTTCTGGGAAGCGGGCAAGCCCGTCCGGTCGGCGCCTGCGGGCCATGCGCCGGAAACCTCGATCGAAGCGACCGCGGGCACGTCGCGCCGCCGTAACGGCGCGCTTGCGAACAACGATCGAGGGCTCTCGGTCTTCATCGCCGGGTCGAGGGTCGGCGAACAGCGGCGGCGCGAAGGATGATCGCGCGGGAAGCCCGGCTCGGCCTCGCCGGCGACGGCCTTGAAAGGCCCTTCGATTTCGCTCCCCGCCAAGGCGAGGGGGGCTCTGCGACTGCGGACCTCGCTCAGCGGGGTCTTTGTATGATTTCGACAGTGACGCCGTCCTCCATGCGCAGATACGCGACGACCGCACCCTGGTTCGGACCGCCTTTGACATTGACCAAAGGGGGGGCGATGGGAAAGACCGCGAACGCCGCCGCCGCCGCGACGACCTCCTCGACGTCGGTTACGTCGAACGCGATATGCGCGAAGCCCACGTCACAAGGGCGCAGGCGAAACTCGCGGCGGTCGGCAGGCGCCAGATATTCAATCAATTCAATTACATGATCGCGGCCCAGGAGATAGGCGATGTCCACCTCGGCGCCGGGCACGCCGGTGATCGTCTCAATCACCTTCGGATCGCGCGTGGCCCGCGACTTCAATGCGAAGTCGAAGACTTCGACGAAAAAGGGAATGGTCCTGTCGAGACTCCTGACGGTGAAGCTCGTGTGGTTGGTTCCGACGATCATCCCGCGTGGCATTGCGCTCCCTCCATGCCGCCAATCCGCGTCCATCAGTAGTCGGATCGGCCGCCGGTCAAGTCGAACGTGGCTCCGGTGCTGAAGGACGCCTCCCGCGAAGCGATCCAGGCGACCATCGAGGCCAACTCCTCGGGCGTACCGAAACGGCCCATGGGAATTTTGGCGAGAAGCGTCGCGACGTAATCTTTCGGCCAACCGTCGAGAATTGCAGTGACGATCGCCGCCGGGGTGACGCAATTCACGCGAATGTCCGTTCTCGCCAGCTCCCTGGCCAAGGTCTTCGTCAACCCGATCACCCCGGCCTTTGAGGCGGCGTAGGCGACAATCGATGGGCTCGCCTCCTTGCCTGCGACCGACGAAATATTGATGATTCTGCCATAGTTTGTTCCAAGCATGGTCGGGACGATCGCGCGGCAGCAGATGAATACTCCTGTGAGATTGATGTCGATGACCCTGCGCCAGTCGCCGAGGTCCAGTTTCCAGGTCTCGCAATTCGGGCCGGCGATCCCGGCATTGTTGACGAGAATTGAAATTGTGCCGAATTGAGCGAGCGTGTTCTCGACGGATTGCCCCACCTGGCGTTCGTCGACGACGTCCACTTGGCGCGTGTGCACGCGGCCGAGCCCGCCCAATTCGGCCGCGGCGACTTGCAGCGCCGCGGCGTCGCGATCCCAAAGGCTGACGTTCGCGCCGTCCTGCAGCAGGCGTTTGGCGACCGCCCGTCCCAACCCTTGAGCGCCTCCGGTGACGACCGCCGTGTCGCCCTTAAGATCAACTCCCATCCTCGCCGCTCCTCGCCCACGTCGCCGGTCATCGCCCATTTGCGATGCCGCGATTTGGCGACACGATAACGGCGTGCCAGCCATCACCACAAAGACAATTGGATAATTGCTACCAATCTCGTAGGTTATGGCTCGCCCGCCGCGGGCGCCTCGGTCGGAGGGGACATGGATCTTCGCCAGCTGGAATATTTTCTGCATGCGGCGAATACGCTGAACATCACCCACGCCGCGCTGAGGGGAAATGTCTCGCAGCCCGCACTCAGCCGTCAGCTGCGGCTCCTGGAGGAAGAGCTCTCGGTTCGTCTGTTCGAACGCAAGGCGCGCGGCGTGGTGCTGACGGAGGCGGGCGTCCGCCTGCGCGACAGAGTGCGGATTCTGCTCGGAGACGTCGACCGAATTCGAGAAGAGGTCATGAACTTCGACGGCGAGCCGAGAGGCGTCGTGCGATTCGCCGTTTCGAATTCGCTCACGCGCATGCTGACCCATCTCGTCGTCGCTGACTTTCAAAACCGCTATCCGCTGGTGCGGATCAGGATCGCGGAAGGCACGTCCATGACGATCCGCCAGACGCTGGTCTCGGATCAGGCCGACGTGGCGCTGATGTCGGACCGGGAGCCTAGGGCGTCGCTTCTGGTCTATCCGTTCGTCACGGAAAGTCTGTGCCTGATCGGCCCGGTCGAGGCCAAGCTCGATATGCGACGGCCGATTCCGGAAAGCCTCCTCATCGACAAGGCGTTGATCTTGACGCCGTTCCCCAACAGCCTGCGTCGATCCGTCGACGAGATCCTGGTGAGGAACAAAACCGAACTAGAGCCGAAGATCGAGGTGGACACCAATTCATTGATGCTGGAGCTCGTGCGGCTCGGCGCAGGATTTTGCGTGCTGCCGTACAGCGGCGCGCACACCTTGGTCGCGCGACGAGAAGTTTCCGCAGCGCCCATTGTCGACCGGCATTGGACTTGGATCATCGCCGTGCAGCGAGACCGCGCCGTCTCTTCGGCCACCCATTCCCTGATCGAAATGCTCAAAGAGAGGGCGGCGAAGCTGATTGGCGAGCGCAAGTGGAAGACGGCCATGTTGATTGCGAAATGACCGAAAAAAGAACCCCGCGAATGTGAGTCGGATCCGGAGATCGACGACCCCTTCACTCTGTTTGTGATCGAGGAGTTGTGATGCCGATCGGCGTAGGGACCCCGCGCCGAGTGACACCACCGAATCCCGCAGCTAAGAATCTAACGGCCGGCGGGGGCGATCACGATCGCGACGGATTCGAAGTCGCGATCATGTTCGGCCGACGGCGCGCCGCCGAACCAGTCGTCGATTTTGCCTTGATCGGGCTAACAAGAGTCGGCGAGATCGCATCCGTATTGACGGCTAGCCGAGAGGCTAAATGAACGGCAACTATGCGATTACAAACGCTTTGAAGCCGCCAGTCCGCTGTCGGCCAGACCTTGCCGAAGGGGAATGTCCGAAAGCGCCATCAGCGATCAGAGAGCAGACGAGCAGAACCCCCCCCATTGCTGCTGTTCGGCATGCGTAGCGCGGGCGTCTATCCCGGCTATTTCGGCTGGACCGCGCGGGGCGACGCGGACAAAGTCGACGACGCGGCCGAGGCCGAGGAAGAGGCGGCGAACGACGCCGCGCTCGCCACCGAAGAGCCGCAGACGCCTTTCGAGCCCGCCGACAAAGGCGAGCCGTTCTGACTTTTCTCACAATTGAGATCGCAAGCTTGTAGTTTCGTGGAGCCGGCCTAAAGTTTTTGTCGCAGCCGCCTCGCTCGCAAGGGGTTGACGTCATGACCTGGATTACGAACGCCCGCGCGCGGCCGACGCGCTATTCGGTCGCGGCGAAAGCCATGCACTGGGTCGTCGCATTCGCCGTCATCGCGATGATTCCTGAGGGCATGGCAATGAAGCGGCTAATCGCCGAGGGGCCGACCAAAGAGAGCCTCTACAACCTGCACGAGGCCGTCGGGGCGCTGGTGCGGCGTTGTCACGTTGACGCGTGTTACTTGTCAATAGCGGTGACAGCCCCTCGACCCACATGTGCAAAATCAATGGCTTGCGTTTCTCGCCGTCGAGCCAAAACAGCCAAAAAGCGCCTATACTGACCCAACGTGACAATGCCTGTCAGACAGCATTTGTCGGCCTCTGGCGTGCCGAAGGCGAGCAGCTCGAAGGCCACGCACAGCAAGACCTTCAAGCTCCATGGCGATCAAATCAAGACGGTCAACGCGGCGATTGAAGATCGGAAAACGGCGTACAATTTGACAGACGACGCCGACGCGCTGGAGTCGATCTGCCAGGGTTATTTAGCCAGCCCGAACCTGGAATAGGCGCTGCTTAATCTTCCGCCCGAAGCCCTGGGCGATATGCTCGTGAAAATTTTCAACAAGCGCAAGGACAATATCTTGAGGGAGGTCATTGAAACGGCCTTGAATAAATTTAGCGAAGAGACGCCGATGGCCGACGACTAGACGCCTGGACTTGAAGGCGCCGAAATTGTGCCCGGGTGCCCGCGGTCAAAAATCGTGTACCCGGGTACACGCCGGCGGTCGTCATCGCGCGATGCCAGCCCACGATAAGTTGATCCTCTGCCGGGAAGAAAGTCACGGCTGATCTCCGGCGTGATCCCGGGCGTTGGGCACAACGGAGCATTTCGCCATGCGTGCCACGGCGCGCAACGACTCGTCAGCCGGCGGATCAGTTCCATATCCAATCCATCAGCCCATCTTGATCAGGCTGATCTTCGACACTTGCGATCCATGCGCTGGCGGTAAGTCATTGATATTGTTGGGTCTAGGGGTGGCTTTCGAAAGAACGTAGTGCCACGTCGTCGTTGATTTTGCTTGACTTTCATGGTGCTTTTGCCAATCGCGTGCGGACCACGCATGAGTCGCCCCCCACGGTCCCGCGCCATGTATTTCCGCAAGAAGACCTCCGGCGGCCGCGCCTATCTCCAGATCGTCGAAAACCGGCGCGAGGGCGTAGCGGTGCGCCAGCAGGTCATCGCCACGCTCGGCCGCGTCGAGGATTTGCGGATGAGCGGGCAATTGGAGCGTTTGCTGCGTTCGGGCGCGCGCTTCGCCGCCAAGGCCATCGTCGTCGACGCCGTCGCCGCCGGCGAGGCGACGACAAGCGCGACGCGGCGCATCGGGGCGGCTCTGGTCTTTGAACGATTGTGGGAGGAGACCGGCTGCCGGAAAGTCGTCGAGGACCTCGCCGGCGCCCGCAAGCATGATTTTGCGCTGGAGCGCGCGGTGTTCCTGACCGTTCTGCACCGTCTGTTCGCCGGCGGCTCCGACCGGGCGGCGGACCGCTGGCGGGAGGATTACCGGATCGAGGGCGTCGAAGGTCTCGACCTGCAGCCAATCGAGCGCGGCGTCAAGTTCGTCCTCGTCGACCTCGCCCAGGCCGAGTTCGACCCCCTCGCTAGCGATCGCCCGGACCGGATCCTGCGCCCTGGCGGTCGCCAACTTGGAGGCCGCAGCGGTGTCGCGGCTGAGGATCAGGGATCGGCGCGGCCGCTTGAAATTTCAAGAGCCGCAGGCCCTTTGCGTTCTTCCACCGACAACGTGACAACACTTGCCGAAGAGCTGCGGCCGGGTAGTCGTTCGAGGGGCGGCTGCTCAAGTACGGTGCGTCCTGGTCGGGCGTCTTGATCGCGTGGCTCTGCGCGAAGAACCACCGTCCTTCGTCGGAGCGAAAAGACAGGCAGATATCTATCGCCGTCTTCAGCGTTCCGAGCGTGACGCGAAAATATCCGCTGTCGTCGTCTCGCTCGATGATCGTGATGAGGGGTCGTCGAGCGCCTGATCGATTGTCATCGCCATGTGCGTTGTCCTTGTCGTGCAGAATTCGGCCGCTCGCGAACGTTAGAACGGCCGCTCGCGGTGATTGCGGTAGGCCGGAAGTTCGTACGTCCAGCGACTGCGCACGTCGAGGAAGCCCAGGAAGTGCACCATCGAGTCGACCTGGTCCGCGAACTTCGACATCGGAAACGACGCCACCTCGCTTTCGAAGGTCTCGAGCCAGGGAGCGCTCATCGGCAGGAAGACCCTCTTGCGCTCGATCTTGGGGGTCTGAGCGATGGCGCGTTCGAGCTTACCGAGCTTGGGATCGACGGGCGCCATCCACGTACGGGTCCCCTCCCGTTTCAACAGGGCGTTTCCGATGGCGGCCCCGACGCCGGAAACCTCAATGACGACGGCGCCCGCGTTGTACTTTTGGCGCATCGAAAGGATCGCCGGTTCGATCTGACGGAACTCGAGGCGCTTGCGAAAGACGTCGATCAGATAAAGCCTCTGTCCGAGGATACCCCAAGTCGTGCAGACGCTGAAAGCGGCGGTCTCGGTGTCGACGACGGCAGGATCCCAGCTCTGCACGATCGCATCGTAGCGCATCGGCAAAATGTCGTAGCGCTGGAAGTATTTGAGCTTGAAGAGGGAGTCGCCAGGAGGAGAGGGCCTCTGCAGGATTTGGGCATTGTAGGCGGCCTCGCCGAGATCCCAGAACAATTGGTCCAGCGCAGCCCTATCGAAGCTTTCGGGGAAGAGCAGCGCGCCGGGTTCAAAATCCCAGCTCTCGCCGTTGCCAAGATCGAACGTCTGACGTTTCACGCTCTCGCCAGGCATCTCCAGATATTCCCATCCGCCCTCGTCGCGCAGCCGTCCGATCAGGTCGTCCTGATGGAGGCGCTGCTGAACGACGACCATGGCGCCCTCGGCCGGCTTGTCGAAGCGGGTCATCAGAGAGCCTTTGAACCAGTCGTAAACGGCGTTGCGCATCGACTCGGAGGCCGCTTCGGACGCCTTGAACGGATCGTCGACGATGGCGAAATGCGCCCCTTTGCCGGTCGCCGGCCCCTGCACCGTGGTCGCCAACCGATAGCCCTTCGCCGTGGTGCGCACTTCGGACAGAGACGCTCCGCCGGCATCGATCTGCGTACCGGGAAAGACTGCGCCGTATTGGGGCGACCACAGGAGGTCGCGGAAGCGATTGGAAAAGTCCTTGGAGAGCGCATCGCCATAGGAAGCGCACATGATCTTCCGCGTGGGGTCGCGTCCCAGAATCCACGCTGGCAGCACGACCGAGGCGAGGATGCTTTTGCCGTGCCGCGGCGGGATCGCGATCAGCAAGCGGCGGGTCTCGCCCCTCGCCACCTTCTCGAGCGCCCGCGCCAGCACGCGAAAGTGCGGCGCTTCGGAAAAGCTGGCCTCCGGCGCCAGCGCGGGGAAGCCGAGCCGATAGAAGCCATAGAGACTTTCGCGCGCGTGGGCGCGCAGGGCTTCGCGATGGGCGCGGCGGATCTCATTGGCGTAGCTCATTGCAAGCTCCCCGATTTCCCGTTCATCATTTTCAGGACGGCCAGCTCCTCCTCGGTCAGCGGCGCCTCCAGGTCCGGAGCGGCGTCCATGTCTGCTTGGGCCCGGTCCAGGCGCGAGTACACGAGACGTGCGGCGCCGATGTCCTTCATGATCGCCATATCGATCAGATTGCGCGCCATGGCGCGTCCCTTATCCATTGGGACGATTTCGTCGCCGACTTTGACCTTGACGATCCGCGCGATCTCTTCGAGGAGTAGCTCATCGAGGCTCGGTCGCCCTTTCGGCCTGCCCTTGGGGTTGCCCGACTTGCCCGGTTGAAACTGCGTCGCCTTGGGCGGCTTGGCGTAGCCGGTGGGATAGGCGCCGGTCGGCTTCTTCTTGGATCCGTTATTCCCGGCCATCGTCGTCCCCTCCCGTGTTCACAACCTGATCCCGATCGGACGCCGTGGCGGACGCCAAATGGGGTTCACTCTCATTGGCGCGGCGGGCTGCGACGTCCGCGAAGGACTCGCCGGTCGCCTCGAGGACCGCCCGACGCCCGGTCATCTCTTGCCAACGACGGATGACGACGTCGCAGTAGAGGCCGTCGATCTCGATAGCGCGGCAACGCCGCCCGACCGCCTCGGCGGCCAGGAGCGTCGAGCCCGAGCCCGCGAAGCAGTCGATGACGACATCGCCGCGGTTTGTGACGTCGAGCAAAGCATCCTCGAGCAGGGCGCGCGGCTTGACGGTCGGATGAACGCCGAGCCCGTCGCGGGCGTCCGATCCGAGGCTCGATGCGCCGGGATAGGTCCAGACGTTCGAGCGCCACCGCCCGTGCCGGCCGAGCTGGATGTTGTTGATGTGTGGGGCGTCGCCCTTCTTGAAGACCGGCAGCATCTCGTGCTGCGAGCGCCAGAGGCTGCCCTGGCCGCCATTGGTCTTCACCCAGACCACGATGTTCAGGAGGGCGAAGCCGAGCGCGCGCCCCGCGCAGAGAACGATCTCCAATGAGCGCCAGTCGATGGTGGTGGCAATGAGACCGCCGTCGATCAGATGGGCGGAGGCGGCCGACATCCAGCCCCGGTTGAAGTCCCCGAACTGCTCGGAGTTCATCTCGCCGTTGGCCATGGCGAACTCGCGGTGGTTCGCATTGCCGGTCACGTGGCCGAGGTTCGGCACGTTGTAGGGGACGTCGGTGAGGACGAGCACGGCCGTCTCGCCGTCAACCATCAGCCGGGCGTAGACGCCCGGATCGCGCGCGTCGCCCTGAATGAGCCGATGGTCGCACAGGATCCAGACGTCTCCGGTCCGGGAGGTCGCTACGCCCGAGGGGACGGTCAACTCCTCCGTATCCAAAGCGTCAGGGTCCTCCTCTTCCTCCAGCATCATCGCGTCGACTTCGGCCATCTCAAAGCCGGTCACCACGACGTCCTCGCCCAGCAACGTCAATTCCGCGAACTCGATGCGGAGGTTGTCGATCTCCCACGCGCCGGTTTCGGCGATGCGGTTGAGCGTGATGGGCAAGAGGCGCAGCTCGTTCGCATCGAGATGATCGATGACGATGCAAGGGATTTCCGAGATGCCGCGCTGCTGCGCCGCTTCCCAGATCCCATGCCCTTCGACAATCGTGCCGTCAGCTGTGATCAGGACGGGCCGGCAAATCCCGAAGCGGTCGATGCTCGCCAGTAGCTTAGCGCTTTGGGGGGCATCGCGGCGGCGCACCTGCCGAGCGGCGGGCGTCAAGCTCGCGGTCGGCCTCATGACGATCTGCAAGCGCGGGGCAAGATCGTTGCGGCGCTTGGCCGGCGCGTGCGCGCCGATCTCAGTCAGCGCCCGCTGCGCCTCGCGACGCTTACGCGACTTATCGGCGATGACCGCCGATAAGCCCTCGGGCGCGACGGGCGCCCTCTTCTTCGAAGCTCGATTGGTCATTTGATTAACCTCCAGGAATGGACGACGTCCGTCCCGAAGGCTGAGGTGCAGTCCAAGCAAGGCTCACGCGATCAAACCCAAATCATCAAAGGCGCCGCTCTCGCGAGGAGAACGGCTATCGATGTTCAGGCAAGATCGAGAAAGCCTCCTGCTTAACTGATCTTCAACACTTGCGACCCGGATGCGGGTCGTAAGCCATTGATATTGTTAGATCGAGGGGCGGATTTCGCGAAAATGTAGTGCCACGTCAGTACAGATTTAATTTGACTTTTCAATC